>NZ_LZDG02000049.1:0-133859 GCF_001672555.2 Pseudomonas sp. AU11447
GCCGAAGCGCGCTTCCCGCTCGGTAGTGTCCTGCAGGCTGCGGAGGATTTCGCCCAGCTCCGCCGCGCCCTCCTGTGGCGCGTTGTGCAGTACCTCCTGGAACAGGTCGAGGCCCTCGCGGAACTCCAGCTCCAGCAGCTGGCCGGCGGCGTATTTCTTCTCCAGTTCGTAGCGGAAGCTGGCGTAGCTGTCGATCCAGGCCAGGACGATGAATTCCGTGCGGCCAATTCGGGTCGGCGTGATATCGGCCTCCCAGTGATCGTTGCCCAGGTGCTGCAGGGGTGTTTTCTGCCAGGGCTGGCCCTTGCCTTCGCGCCAGGCGACCTCGGCGGCCAGCTTGTCGTGGCCATCGGCAAAGATGCGCGCATGGATGCGCGAGGCCTGGTGGGCGATGGCCTTGGCGGCGAAGCGCCCACCTTCCAGACGCGGCGCTACCTCTTCGATGACGATGCGCGCCTCGTTGGCGGCAACCTCGGCCCGATCGGCCGGATTCTCCAGTTCCATCGCGGCGCCCTCCTCGCTGCGGTGCGCGCCGGATGCGCGCTCGTGGGTGGATTGCTCGCTACAGGCATTGGGCACGGCAGGGCTTCGGCAAGTTCAGGCTAATTGCGCCAGTGGTCGTTTCAGTTGCTCTTGCGCCTGGGCGCGGCCTTGCTCGTGGCACTCTTCTTCGTCGGCGTAGGGGTCGTTTTCTTCGCGGAGCTGGCGGCGCTGCGCGGTTTTGCTGCGCCCTTGAGGCTGCGCTTGAGCAGTTCGGTGAGGTCGATGATGTCGGCGCCTTCGCTGGCTTTCGCTTGTGCCTGCGGCACGTTCTCCAGCTGGCCCTTGGCGGCCTTCTGCTCCACCAGGCGGTGGATTTCCGCGCTGAACTCGTCCTGGTAATCCGCGGGCGACCAGCGGCCACTCATGTCCTTGACCAGGCGTTCGGCCATCTCGGTTTCGCGCTTGTCCAGCTTGACCTTGTCCAGCGCCAGGCCCAGTTCGTCCACCTCGCGCACGTCCGCCGGCCAGCGCAGGGTCATCAGCAGGATGGCGTCGCCGTCGTCGCGCAGCATCGCCAGGTGCTGACGGCTGTGCATCACCAATTGGCAGACCGCCGCCTTGCCGGTCTTCCTCAGGGTATCGCGCAGCAGCACGTAGACCTTCTCACCGCGCTTCTCGGGCGTCAGGTAATACGGGGAGTCGTAGAACGCCACGGGAATCTCGCCGATCTCGATGAAGCCGAGGATATCGATGGTCTGGGTCGCCTCGGGCCGCGCGGCGCGAATCTCCTCTTCGCTGATCACCACGTAGCGGCCCTTCTCCAGCTCCACGCCCTTGACGATGTGTTCCCTGGGCACCTCCTTGCCGGTGATCTTGTTCACCCGTTTGTAGCCCACCGGTTCCAGGCTGCGCTCGTCCAGCCAGTCGAAGTCGGTGGCGCTGGAACGCGCGGCGCTGTTGAGCGCCACCGGGATATGCACGAGGCCGAAGCTGATGGCGCCTTTCCAGATCACACGGGCCATGGGTAACTCTCCTGCAGGATGATGCCGTCGTCGAAATGCACGCGGCCGGCGCTGTCGATATCGCTGATCCGCTCGAGCATGCGCTGCGCCTGCCACTCCGCCTCCGACACGTTGCGGCTGCCGGGTGCATAGACCCAGAGCACCTCGACCGGCGCGCCCTGGCGGGTCACCTGGTACTCGATCAGGCCGGTGTAGCGGCCGTTCTCCAGCATCGCATCGGTCCAGGCACAGGCCTGGGCGAATTCACGGAACATCGCGGTCCTCTCTCGCCGCCTGCTCGGCAGGCGGTCGGTTGCGTTCCAGCCAGCGTGGCAGAACATGCAGCACCAGCAGCGCGAGCAGCGTACCCAGCACTGCCGTGGCGGAGTGCCCGAGCCCGACGCTGATCCCGATGGCCGTGCTCAGCCACAGCCCGGCGGCGGTGGTCAGCCCCTTCACCTCGGACACCTGGCTGCCCTTGAGGATGGTACCGGCGCAAAGGAAACCGATGCCGGCGGCGATCCCCTGGATCACCCGGCTGACCGCATCGGCCTGCGCACCGCCCTCGTGGATCGCCATCACGAACAGCGCAGCGCCCAGGGTGACCAGCATGTGGGTGCGCAAGCCGGCGGCCTTGCCCTGGCTTTCCCGCTCGTAGCCAACCACGCCGCCCAGCACCACGGCGAGCGTCAGGCGCAGCGAGGCGCGAGTGATCTGCTCGACTTCACTCAGGTCGGAGAATTCGGCGACCAGCGTTACCCAGATGCGATCCAGCGTGTCCATGACAGGCTCCGCAGTCCCTCTTAAGGGTGCAGACCCGCCGACCGCGCAATTGGTTTGCTGAAAATTCGCCGGCGATTCCACCGCCCGGCGGAAAATCCGTGCACCTCACCATCGGCGCGGTCCATCGCTCATACCCGGCGCAGCACTGCCGGCCAACGCACCTTCAGCACAGGAGACCGGAATGAGCATCGACCCCAAGCGTTTCGCCAACGAGTACCAGAACGCCCTCGTGGAGGTCGCCCTGCCGGCCTTCGCCCGAGCCGGCGAGTTCGCCCGCGACCACGGCCTGGAGTGCAGCGTCGAGCTGCGGGAGGGTCGGCGCGACCTGCCCGAACTGGTGTTGTCCGTGCGCGATGCCTGCCAGGCAGCCGACTGCGTCTGTCGCATCAGCGCCGACCCGAGCACGCAGCGGCTGTGCCATGAGAACCGCTGCGGCGAGACCGATGCCGACGTGCAGCGGGTGGTCGGCTCCATCGCTTCGCTCAACGAGAGGGTGCTCGACACCCGCCTGCTGGAGTTCTTCCAGGAGGCTTTCGCGCTGCACCTGGACTACGCCTCCCGCCGGCATGCCGGCGGTTTCTGGTGACGGCTCAGTCCTCCCCCGCCTGCACCTTCCAGATATCCCTGGCGTACTCCCGGATGGTCCGGTCCGAGGAGAACCAGCCGACCCTGGCGGTATTGAGCATGGAGGCCTTCCACCAGCGCGCCGGTTTGCGCCAAAGCTCCTCGACCTTTTCCTGGGCGTCCCAGTAGGCGTCGAAATCGGCGCAGACCAGGAAGCGGTCGTCGCTGACCAGCGCATCGACCAGGCCGGTATAGCGCTGCGGATCGTCCGGCGAGAACACCCCGGAGCTGATCGCCCGCAGCGCTTCCTCCAGCCGCGGCGAGGCGGCGATCTCGGCATGCATCGACAGGTCGCCAGCGCGCTTGCGTGCCTCCACCTGCTTGGCCTTGAGGCCGAAGATGAACATGTTTTCCGCGCCGATGCGCTCGCACATCTCGACGTTGGCGCCGTCCAGTGTGCCGATGGTCAGCGCGCCATTGAGGGCGAACTTCATGTTGCTGGTGCCGGAGGCCTCCAGCCCCGCCGTGGAAATCTGCTCGGACAGGTCCGCCGCCGGGATGATCGATTCCGCCAGGCTGACGTTGTAGTTGGGGATGAATACCACCTTGAGCCGGCCGCGCACCGTGGGATCGCCGTTGACCATCCGGCTGATGTCGTTGGCCAGCTTGATGATCAGCTTGGCCACCGTGTAGCTGGGCGCGGCCTTGCCGGCGAAGATCTTCACCCGTGGCACGCGGTCGGTGGTGGGGTCGTTGCGGATGTCCTGGTAGAGCGCCACGGTATGCAGCAGGTTGAGCAACTGGCGCTTGTATTCATGGATGCGCTTGACGTGAACGTCGAACAGCGCGTCCGGGTCGATGCGCACGCCCAGGCGCTCCTCGACCAGTGCCGCCAGGCGTTCCTTGGCATTGCGCCGCTGCTGGGCGAAGCGCTGGCGCACCGAGGACTTCTCCACCAGCTCGGCCAGCGCCGGCAGGTGCTTTTCGGGCTCGTCGAGTACCTCGTCGCCAAGGTTTTCCATCAGCAGCCGGGTCAGTTCCGGGTTGGTCTGGAACAGCCAGCGGCGGAAGGTCACGCCGTTGGTCTTGTTGCTGATTCGCTCCGGGTAGAGCCGGTGCAGGTCGCGGAACACCGTCTCGCGCATCAGGTCGGTGTGCAGCGCCGACACGCCGTTGACGCTGTGCGAGCCGAGGAACGCCAGGTTGCCCATGCGCACGCGGCGGCCGTGGTCTTCCTCGATCAGCGAGACCGAGCGCAGCAGGGCGAAATCGTGGATGTCCTTGGCACGCAGCGCGTCGATATGGAAGGCATTGATCAGGTAGATGATCTGCATGTGCCGCGGCAGCAGGCGCTCCATCAGGCTCACCGGCCAGGATTCCAGGGCCTCGGGCAGCAGCGTGTGGTTGGTATAGGACAGGGTCGCTACCGTCAGCGCCCAGGCGTCGTCCCAGTCCAGGCTGCGCTCGTCCAGCAGCAGGCGCATCAGCTCCGCGACGGCGATGGCCGGGTGGGTGTCGTTGAGCTGGATGGCCACCCGCTCGGGCAGGCCGAAGACGTCCTCGCCCTGCCCCAGGTGACGTTGCATCAGGTCCTGCAGCGAGGCGCTGACGAAGAAGAACTCCTGGCGCAGGCGCAGTTCCTGACCCGCCTCGGTGCTGTCTGCCGGGTAGAGCACCCGCGAGATGCTTTCCGCACGCACCGTATCCGCCACCGCACCCAGGTGGTCGCCGGCATTGAAACGGTCCAGCCGCAGGGTTTCCTCGGCACGGGCGCGCCACAGGCGCAGGGTGTTCACGCTGGCGGTACGCCAGCCCACCACCGGCATGTCGTAGGCCACCGAACGCACGCGCTCGGCCGGTTCCCAGCGTTGCCGCTCGACCCCGTGGGCATCGCGCTCGCTGTGGACGCTGCCGCCGAAGCCGACGCTGAAGCTGCACTCGGGCCGCTCGAATTCCCAGGGGTTGCCGAAGTCGAGCCAGGTTTCGGTGTGCTCCTGCTGCCAGCCGTCGCCGATCACCTGCTTGAACAGGCCGTGCTCGTAGCGGATGCCGTAACCGTGGGCGGGGATGTCCAGCGTCGCCATGCTCTCCATGAAGCAGGCGGCGAGCCGCCCCAGGCCGCCGTTGCCCAGCGCGGCGTCGGGCTCCAGCAGGCGCACGCGGTCGAGGTCCACGCCCAGCTCCGAAAGGGCCTGGCGCGCCACCTCCAGCAACCCCAGGTTGCTCAGGTTGTCGATCAGCAGGCGGCCGATGAGGAACTCCAGTGACAGATAGTAGACGTGCTTGCGGGCGCTGCGGTCGATGGCGCGGGTGGTCTCCTCCCAGTTGTCGACCTGGTATTTGCGTGCGGCCAGGGCCACCGCCTCGAACCAGTCGTGGTCGAAGGCGTCCGCCGGGTCCTTGCCGACTGCGTAGCGCAGGCGGGTGAGCACCGCATGCTTGAAGGTCTCGACTTCCGACTGATCGGGAATGCTGTCCAGGGCCATTGCCGTCTCCTCTGGTTGCCAGTGGCTGCGGGTACGCGAGGCGTCCAGTGCATCAGTCCCCGGCGAAATCCATGAGTTCAGACCTTTTCGCCGACCGGCACGGCCCGTTCATCAGAAACGCCGAACCATCGGCGACGAGCGGTTTCTCCCTTCATGTGGCCCTTGGCAAAGGGCTGCCAGGTAATCAGAAACAGGAGAACCGCCATGCCACGCGGCGACAAAGGCAAGTACACCGAGAAGCAGAAGCGCAAGGCCGAGCACATCGAGGAAAGCTACGAAGAGCGCGGCGTGCCCAGGGCGGAAGCCGAGGCGCGAGCCTGGGCGACCGTGAACAAGCAGTCCGGCGGCGGCGAGCGCAAGGGAGGCTCGGGCCAGCAGAAAAGCGCCACCGCCAAGGCCGCTGCGCGCAAGAGCTCGGCCCGTCGCGCCGTTGCCAGCAAACACGGCGTGCCGCGCCCCGACCAGCCGCTGGAATCCATGACCAAGGCCGAGCTGCTCAATCGTGCGCGCACCCGGCACATCGCCGGGCGCTCCAGCATGCGCAAGCAGCAACTGATCGACGCCTTGCGAAAAGCCACCTGAGCCGGGAGGTGTCGTTTTAGCGTCCTCAGCCGTCCAGTTTGCCGCGCATCCTTGCGCTCAACCGTTGCCGGGTCTTCGCCCAATCGGCCCAGGGGTCGGCGCCTGCCAGACGCTCGTCGACATTCGCGAGGGTCCATTGGTGTGCCGACTTGAGCTTGGCAAGCTCATGGCGACTGATCGGCACCGAGACCGGCAGCCCTTCCCGTGCACGTACCGACCACACGCACACCGTGCTGGCGCCCCTGCTGTTGCGCAGGTAATCGATGAAAACCTTCCCGACACGGTTCTTCGGCCCCGATACGGCGCTGAAGCGGTCCGGCATCAGTTGGGCCATGTGTCGGCTGATGGCATGGGCGAAGTCCTTCACTTCATCCCAGCCATGGTGCCGCTGCAGCGGCACGAGGATATGCATGCCCTTGCCGCCGCTGGTCTTGAGGAAGGCTGTCAGGCCGAGTTCATCCAGCAACGTGATGGTCAACTGGGTCGCCTCGATCATCCGCTGCCAGGGCAGCGCCGGATCGGGGTCAAGGTCCAGGACGAAGCGGTCGGGTTTCTCCAGGTCATCGAGCGCGGCGTTCCAGGTATGTAGCTCCAGCGCGCCCATCTGCGCGGCGCCCACCAGCGCCTTGGCCGAGGCGATGCGCAGCAGCGGTGCGTGACCGGGGTCAAGCTGCGGGTCCAGTTGTTCGGCGCCGGGGATCCCGGTACGCGAGGCATGGCGCTGGAAGAATTGCTCGCCCGCCACGCCATCGGGCGCCCGCACCAGGGACACCGGGCGGTCGGCCAGCCAGGGCAGCAGGTATTCCGCGGCTTTGTCGTAGTAGCGCGCCACATCGATCTTGCGCAGCTTGCTGGTGGGATCGACCACTCGCTCGGGATGGGTGACGGTCACGCCTTCCAGGACATTGCCGCTGTTCGAGCGCGCGGGTCTGGTGGAGCCGGCGCGGGCAGCCTTCTTCGGTTTTTCCTCGACTATCGCCTCAGCCAGCTTGTCACTGCGCAGACCGTGGAACACCGCCTGGCGCACCCTGCCTTCACGGGTGATCTCGGCGAAGGCAACTTCGCCCAGCAACTCCGGACGCAGCCAGGTCACGCCCTTGGCCTCGGGCCCCTTGGGCGGCTCCCGCAGCGGGCAGGTCTTGCGCTGCAGCGGCTGGAACTGCTGATGCAGTCTCTTCAAGCTGGCCGCGCTGAAACCGGTGCCCACCTTGCCGGCGTAGCGCAGCTCGCCATTCTCGTCGTGCAGCCCGAGCAGCAAGGCGCCGAAAGATGAGCGCGAGCCCTTGGGTTCGCTATAGCCGACGATCACGAACTCCTGCCGGCGCTTGCATTTGAGCTTGATCCAGTCGGAGGAGCGTTTCCCCGTATACAGGCTGCCCGCACGCTTGCCGATCAGCCCTTCCAGGCCGAGCCGGCAGGCGCTGTCGAGGATGCTGCGCGGGTCGTCGGTGAAGTCCTCGGAATAGCGCAGGCGATCATCGCCATTGCCGCGCAGGACCTGTGCCAGCGCCTGGCGCCGCTGCTCCAGGGGCTTGTTGCGGTAATCCTCGCCATCCAGCCAGAGCAGGTCGAACAACGTGTAGTGGATGGGCGCCGAGACCGCGGCGTCGAAGGCATTCTGCAGGCGCTGGAAGTCCGGGCGACCCTCCTCGTCCATCACCAGTATCTCGCCGTCCAGCCAGGCGGACGTCACCGGCAGTGCCGCCAGCGCCGAGCACAATTCGGGCAGCTTCTTCGACCAGTCGTGGCCGTTGCGCGTCAGCAACTTGACCTGGCCGCCGTCGAGCCGGGCAAGCAGGCGGTAGCCATCGAGCTTGATCTCGTAGCGCCAGTCGCCTGCCGGTGGCGCGTCCACCAGAGTGGCGAGTTCGGGAGAAATGGCCGCCGACAGGCTGGCCTTCCCCGCCGCTCTTTTCTTCGCAGGCTGCACCGGCCCGGCGCGCTTTACCGAAGCCTGCTTGCGCTGCGCAACCTCGCTGGGCAATGCCTTTCCGGTGACGACGCTCAGCGGCTGCTCGGCGAGGATGTCGTAGCGCGGGTAGTCCCGTGCCTGATCATCCCGCCCCTTGATCAGGAACCACTGCGGCTGCCGCCCGGCCATGCGGGTGCGGATCAGGTTCCAGCTGCCGGTGAGCTTGCTGCCCGCCAGGCGGAACTTGAGATGGCCGTTGCCGAGGCCTTCGTGGGGATCGCCGATGGGCATCCAGCGGCCCTCGTCCCAGACGATCACGTCGCCGGCACCGTAATGACCTTCCGGGATATGCCCTTCGAAGCCCGCGTAGTCCAGCGGATGATCCTCCACCTCGATGGCCAGGCGCTTCACGCTGGGGTCGAGGCAGGGGCCCTTGGGCACCGCCCAGCTCTTGAGCACGCCATCGAGTTCGAGGCGGAAGTCGTAATGCAGGTGGCTGGCGTCGTGCTTCTGCACGACGAAGGCAGCCTCCCCTTCCCGGTCCGCCGGTGTTTCGCCCTGCGGCTCGGGAGTACCGCTGAAGTCGCGTTTGCGCGCGTATTCCTTCAGGGTGCTGTCCTTGACGGCTTTGGCCCCGGCCATGGATCACTGTTCCTCGTCGGGGTCCGAGGCGTCCCAGGGCTTGCCGTCCAGTGGGTGCACACGGCCTTCCTCTGCCTCGTCCAGCCCGCCGCCCGCGCCGATCTCGCTGCCGCGAACGATGCGCAGGTCGCGGTCTGCCGGCTTGGCGGACGGCGGATCGAGCGGAGATTCGGTCCCGTCCTCGTCGATCAGGGTTTCCGGTGCCAGGTCATCCATGCTGACGCCATCCTCGACGGCGCTGTCGCCCAGCGTCTCGCCGCCGGTCATGCCCATCTCGCGGCGGCGCTGCGGCGGGAATTCGCGCTCCACCTCCTGCGGCGAGCGCTCGTCGCCGATGCGGCCTTCCGGCTGTTTCTCGAAGTCGAGTTCGCGCACGCTGCCCATGCGGTCCTCGGTATCGTCAATCTCGATGTATTGCTGGCGTCGTTCAGTCATGGCGACTCTCCTGCGGTTCTCGGACAAAGGCTGTCGGCCGGTTGAGCCGAACCAGCGGCTGGAGTTCAGGTTGACTGCCCGGTGGGCACGGGGCGGCAGCATCGGCCGCCGCCCCTCCGCTCAGGCAGGGATCTTCCCGGCATGGGCCTCGCGGCCCCAGATGCGGTGCTGCAGCAAGGCCTTCTGCAACTTGCCGAACACTTCCTTGGCGGACTTGCCGTCGATCACCCCTTCATCCACCGGCAGGCCGAGCTGCGCCGGCAGCTTCCCGGCGTCGCCGGCGAATGCCAGCGGCTTGAGGTGCTTGTACGCCTCCAGCAGGTAGTGCAGCGCGCGGCCATCGCTACCGATGGCCTGCACGGATTTCGCGCCGCCGGGCACGAACACCGCGTCGAAAGCCACCGACGGCAGGCCGTCCCAGCTGGCATCGGGCACCAGCGCCGAACCCGTTTCGGACTTCACCGGGGCGGCGCTGGGGCCGATCAGCTTGGCGCTCGCTCCCGCCTTCTTCAGCGCATCCTGCAGGCCCTTGACGTCGCTTTCGTTGACGCCGTCGGCGACCAGGATCGCCACCTTGCGGGAGCGGATATCGCCGGCCAGCAGGTTCGCCTGGCTCAAGGCCGGCGATGGCTTGGGCTGCGGAGCCTTGGCCTTCCTGTTGGTGAGTTTCACCCCGATACGCTGGGCCACGCGCTCGGCCAGTTTCGGGCAGATATTGGCGAGAATCTGGTTGACCTCGCGCTCGCGAATCGCCATTCGCTCGACCTTCGACAGCTCGAACGCATAGGCCGAAACCACATGGCCCTGCTCCGCCTCACTGAGGCTGTGGTAGAACAGCGCGGCCTGGGTGAAATGGTCGGCGAAGGAATCGGCCCGCACGCGGACCTTGGTGCCGGTCATGGTTTCCGGGTAGCTGGCGAAACCGCCCTGGCGCGTGGCGGGCGGGGTTTCCTTGGGCCAGCCGTTGTCGATGGAATTGGGTTCGTAGGCGGCGCGGCCCTTGTGCAGCATGTGCTGGTGCAGGCCGTCGCGCTGGTTGTTGTGGAACGGGCACAGCGGCTGGTTGATCGGGATCTGGTTGAAGTTCGGCCCGCCAAGGCGCGACAGCTGGGTGTCGGTATAGGAAAACAGCCGCCCCTGCAGCAGCGGGTCGTTGCTGAAATCGATGCCCGGCACCACATGGCCGGGGTGGAACGCCGCCTGCTCGGTTTCGGCGAAGAAGTTGTCCGGGTTGCGGTTCAGCACCATGCGGCCCAGCAACTTCACGGGGACAAGCTCCTCGGGCACCAGTTTGGTGGGATCGAGCAGGTCGAAATCGAACTTGTCCTGATCCGCTTCGGCGATTACCTGCACGCCCAGCTCCCACTCGGGGTAGTCGCCGCTTTCGATGTCGTCCCACAGGGTGCGGCGGTGGAAGTCCGCGTCCTTGCCGGCCAGCTTCTGCGCCTCGTCCCAGACCAGCGAACAGACGCCGGACTTCGGCCGCCAGTGGAACTTGACGAACACACTGTCGCCCGCCGCATTCACCAGGCGGAAGGTATGCACGCCAAAGCCCTGGATATGCCGCAGGGAAATCGGAATGGCGCGATCCGACATGGCCCACATGACCATGTGCGCCGACTCCGGCGTCAGCGAGACGAAGTCCCAGAAGGTGTCGTGGGCCGAACCGCCGGTGGGAATCTCATTGTGCGGCTCGGGTTTCACCGCGTGGACGAAGTCGGGAAACTTGATGGCGTCCTGGATGAAGAACACCGGCATGTTGTTGCCAACCAGGTCGTAGTTGCCCTCCTCGGTATAGAACTTCACCGCGAAGCCGCGCACATCGCGCACCGTGTCTGCCGAGCCACGCGGCCCCTGCACGGTGGAGAAGCGCACGAACACGGGCGTCCGCAGGCCCGCCTTGCCGAGAAACGCCGCCTTGGTCAGCGGGCTCCAATCCTCGTAGCACTCGAAATAGCCATGGGCCGCAGCACCCCGCGCATGCACGATGCGTTCGGGAATCCGCTCATGGTCGAAGTGGGTGATCTTCTCCCGCAGGATGAAGTCTTCCAGCAGCGAAGGTCCGCGTTCCCCTGCGCGCAGGCTGTTCTGGTTGTCGGCGATGCGCACGTTGGTATTGGTGGTGAGCGCCTCCCCGGTGGCGTCCTCGCGGTAAGGCTCCAGTTGCTCGATCTTCTCGTTGCGGTTGCTGCGGTCGGTGGTGTTGGTGCCAGCCAGATCGCTTCGCTTTACGGTGGGTTTCTTGGCCACGGCAGGGTTCTCCTCATCAGGATGCAGAATGGCGCCCTGTTGGGATGGACGTCGGCGCCGGGTTCTACCTGTTGGGACAGACCTCTGGCGCAGAGTTCAGATATTTGCCGAAGCAGGCCCGGCACCGCCCCTGATCGTCCCGGACGACTTCTTCGCCCGGTGTCGACGCGATACGCAGCTATCCTGAGTCAGAAATGCCCGCCGCCAGGTCGCCGGGTGACAAGGAGACGCTTCTTGAATTGGACTCGGTTATTCATCGCATCCTGCCTGTCGCTGACATCTTTTCCGAGCGTTGCCGAAAATACGCAGGCCTTTCTCCAGGGGCGCGTTTACGAGTTGCGCCGCGATATCCGGCAACCCTCCTGCGTCGAGTGGCCGAGCGGTCTTCCGGATGGCGTCTGGGGCAAGGGCGGTGAATACATTCCGGATGGCGACCTGCTGAGTACCGACGGCCAGGTACTGATCGCTTCTGCAATCTACAAACCGTCAGGCGTCAGGGTTTCGCACACGTTCTACAAGAGCCGGCAGGCCTGCCAGGCTGAGCTTGCCGGGCAGTCGGCCGATGTTGCGAAGGTCGCCACTGCAAGGGCTGGCGACCAGGGTTCCTATGTCGACAGGCTTCAGCGCGATTTTGGCAGCCGGTTGTATTTCAGCTCCGCCGAGGCCGAGGCCCTGGTGAAGAAGATCAACATCGACTGCAAGGCCCCCGACGGTCGCTACCTGCCCCTCTATAACGCACTGCTGGCCCGCTTGGATGAAGCCAGTACGCCCGAGGCTTGGATGGAGACCAGTGTGGTCAATACCGGCAAGAAGCTGCAGGTGTTCGACAGCGTCCGCCTCAAGAGCGGCAAGGAGCTGACTCCGCAATTGACCCTGGAAATCAACGAATTCGGCGGTTACCAGACTCACGGCGTTCGCAAGCAGGCGCTATCGAACGCGTGTTTTGGCACCTACGGCCCCATCTGGAAGCTCTAGATTCGCCACTGTCAGGGTGAGCCTTGGGCGCCGCCTGATCGACAGGCGCCTAGGGCTCCCAGTCCACGCCGGAGTCGGCCAGGTAGGCATCCACGGCGGCTCCCACTGTGGGATGGAATGCCGATTCACCCAGGCCCTCGAACAGCTCGAACTGCTTCATCTTGTCCTTCACCGGGTCCTTCATCTCGGCGAACTGCAATTCCACCCCGCGTTGCTCCAGGATCTTGTCCAGTTCGGCGAGCATGTCGGCGGAGGTGATATCGATGCTGGTCACCGGGCTGGCCGCGATCACCAGGCGCTGCACGGGCGTGGGGGACTGGTTCAGCGCCGCCAGTACCTGGTTCTGGAACTGCTCGGCATTGGCGAAGAACAGCGGCGCATCCCAGCGCAGCAACACCAGGCCGGGAATGCGCCGCACATTCGGGTAACGCGTTACGTCGTGATAACCACGCACGCCGTCCACCCTACCCAGCACGGCATGGTGCGGTCGCCAGCCATCCCAGAGGAACTCGATCACCGCGATCGCCACGGCGATGCAGATGCCCGGAATGGCCCCGAATACCGCCACGCCGGCAAAGCAGCCCATGGACAGCCAGAACTCCCATTGTTGCAGGCGGAAGATGCGCTTGAGGTCGGTGAACTCGAACAACCCCAGTGCCGCGGCAATCACCACCGCAGCCAGGGCACTGGTAGGCAGGTGCTGCATCAGGTTGGGCGCCGCCAGCAGCAACAGGGTCACCGCCAGGGCACCGACGATGCCGGTGAGCTGGGTCTTTGCCCCCGCGGCCTCGGCGACCGGCGTACGCGAGGAGCTGCTGCTGATGGGGATGCCCTGGAACAGCCCGGATGCGAAGTTCGCCACGCCCAGGCCGAACATTTCCTGGTTGGGGTTAACCGGCGTCTTCAGCCTCGCCGCGTAGGTGCGCGACAGCACACTGGTGTCGGCGAATGACACCAGCGCCACGGCGATACCGCCCAGTAGCACTTCCACCAGGTCGATGCCGCTCACCCAGGGAAACGAAAACTCTGGCAGCCCCTGGGGCAACTCGCCGAGCACCTTGACGCCGTGGCTGCCGAGGTCGAACAGGCTGACCGACAGGGTCGCCAGCACCACCGCGATGAGAATGCCCGGAAGGCGCCGGTAGCGCTTGAGTGCGAGGATCAACACCAGGCAGCCACCACCCACCGCGAAACTCGGCCAGTTGGCCTGCCCGCCCAGCAGCGCCCGGCCCAATGACCAGAGGTCCTGCAGCGGCCCCCGGCTCTCGACGGAAAGATCGAACAGCTTGGGCAACTGGCTGATCAGCACCGTCAGGGCGATGCCGTTCATGTAGCCGTAGCGGATCGGCTTGGACAGCAGTTCGGTGATGAAGCCCAGGCGCAGCAGCCCCGCGACCATGCAGACCACGCCGGAGATCAGCGCCATCAGGCTGGCGATGGCAATGGCCCGCTGCGGATCGCCCGCCGCCTGCACCAGCACCACCGCAAGAATCGGCGCGGCCAGCGCGGAGTCCGGGCCAAGCACGAGGATGCGGCTCGGGCCGAACAGCGCATAGGCCAGCAAGGGAATGATGGTCGCGTACAGCCCGTAGATGCCCGGCACGCCGGACGCCTCGGCGTAGGCGATGCCCACCGGCACCAGCATGGTGGTCAGCACCAGGCCGGCAGCCAGGTCCCTGGGCAGCCAGCTCGCCTGGTAGTTGCGCAGGGTGGCCAGCCCTGGCAGCCAACGCTGCCAATCGAAGCCGGAACGCTCTCGCGGCGGGGTTTCGGACATCGGGGAGTCACTCCAGGCGAAGACGGCGCAAGGTTCAAACGAGGCAGCGACCTTGCTGTCACGCAGCGTAGTTCAGCCTGTGAGCGGCCAGTGGCCCTGGCTTGCCGTCGGATTGTCGATTCGCACCTAAACTCATTGCTGCCAGACACGAGCCTGGAGACGCCCGGCCATGAGCAGTTTGTTCGACGCTATCCTACTTGGGCTGCTCGCCTTGCTGCCCCTGATCAATCCGCCGACAACTGTGGCTCTGTTTCTCGCCTTGTCCCAGGGTTTCAGTCGCGAAGAGAAGAACCAGCAAGCGCTGCTCACTGCTTGCTACGTGTTCATCATCATGACGCTGACCTACTACATCGGCGAGTTCATCATGGGGGTGTTCAGCATCTCCATCCCGGGCCTGCGCATCGCCGGGGGCGGCATCCTCTGCATCATCGGCGCACGCATGCTGTTCCCTACTCCCGTCCCCTCCCCCGACCCCAACGAAACCGCACCCGAGCGCACCAGCTTCGCCTTCATCCCGCTGGCCATGCCCAGCACCGCCGGGCCCGGAACCATCGCGATGATCATCAGTTCCTCGGCCAGCATCAAGCACAGCACCAACTTCCCCCAGTGGGTGGTGCTGGTGGCGCCACCGTTGATCTTCCTCTGCACCGCGCTGATCCTCTGGGGCTGCCTGCGCGCCTCGGACCTGATCATGAAAGCCACTGGCAAGTCCGGCATCGACGCCATTTCGCGGCTGATGGGTTTCCTGCTCGTGTGCATGGGCGTGCAGTTCGCCATCAACGGCTTGGTGGAGGTCGTCCAGGGTTTCATCACAGCCCATGCGCAGTAACAGATGAGTTCCGAGCGGATGGCTACCTTGTAGGAGCGAGCTTGCTCGCGAACGCATGGCACCGGATGCCCCGGTGTGAAGTGAGGTTCGCGAGCAAGCTCGCTCCTACAGATTGTCGTTCAGCCGCCGGCGCTGGCCAGCAGCCGCCGGGCGCGGGCCAGCACCGGCGCGTCGACCATCTGCCCGTCGACCTGGAAGGCCGCCGCGCCGCCTTGCGAGGCCTCCACCACGCGCCGCGCCCAGTCCAGTTCGTCAGCGCCGGGGGCCAGCGCCGCATGGGCCACAGCGACCTGTCGGGGATGGATGCACAGGGCGCCGAGCAGGCCGAGGTCGCGACCATGCCGGATGGTCGCGGCGAACCCTTCGGCATCATCGAAGGCGGGGAACACGGTATCCAGCGGCGGCTGCAGGTCGTTCACCCGCGAATGCAGCAGCAGGCTCAGGCGTACCTGGTCGTAGACCACCGCGGCGGCCTGGGTGCCGCTGCTCATGCCGATATCCAGCGCCAGGTCGAGGCCGCCGAAGGTCAGGCGCTCGACGCCTTCGCAGGCGGCGATCTCCCCCAGCGCGAGCAGGCCGCGGGCGCTCTCGATCAGCGGCCACACCGGCTTGCCGGAGGAAGCGGCGATGCGCACCTGCATGGCACGTTCGGCCTTGGGCAACAGGATGCCGATGATGCCCGGCAGGCGCCCGCAAAGTTCGAGGTCGGCCGCCTGCTGCGGATCGCCAGCGGCGTTCACCCGTACCCGCACGCGCGCCTCCGGGTTGGCGTCGAGGAAGCTTTCGAGGTTTTCCCGCGCCTGGGCCTTGAGCGATGCCTCGACGGCGTCCTCGAAGTCGACGATCACTGCGTCGGCGCCGCTGGCCAAGGCCTTGGCGAAGCGCTCCGGGCGGCTGCCGGGAACGAACAACGCGGTCCGTACGATGGAATCCGCCGGGGTATCCTGAATCATTGGGCTCTCCTGGGTCATACCGCGCCCTGCTCGTGCAGGCGCTGGATATCACCGGGGGTATACCCCAGTTCCCGGAGCAGGTCATCCGTCTGTTCACCCAGCGCCGGCACGGCGTCCATGCGCGGGGCATAGGCGTTGCTGTTCACCGGCGGCAACAGCGCCGGCAGGCGACCGGCCGGGCTGTCGATCTCGCGCCAGCGGTCACGGGCCGCCAGTTGCGGGTGCTGCCAGAGGCCGCGCATGTCGTTGACGTGGGCATTGGCGATCTGCGCCTGTTCCAGGCGTTCGACCACCTGCTCGGTGCCCAGGGCCGAGAAGGCCTCGACTATCGATTCGCGCAGGGCATCGCGGTTGGCCACGCGCAGGCTGGTCGCGGTGAAACGCGGATCGGTTGCCAGCTCCGGGCGCTGCAGGACGATCTCGCAGAACAGTTTCCACTCGCGCTCGTTCTGCACGCCGAGCATCACACTGCCGCCATCGCCGGTGGGGAACGGCCCGTAGGGGTAGATGGTGGCGTGGGCGGCGCCGGCACGCGGCGGCTGCGACTGGCCTTCGAAGGCGTAGTACATGGGGAAGCCCATCCACTCGGCCATGCCTTCGAGCATCGACACCTCGACGCGGCTGCCCTCCCCGGTCCTGCCACGCAGCAGCAGGGCCGAAAGGATGCCGCTGTAGGCGTACATGCCGGCGGAGATATCGGCGATCGAGCACCCGGCCTTGGCCATCTCGTCGGCGCCGGGGCCGCCGGTGACCGAGAGGAAGCCACTTTCACTCTGGATCAGCAGGTCATAGGCCTTCTTCTGCTCGTAGGGGCCGCCTTCGCCGTAACCGGAAATATCGCAGACGATCAGCCGCGGGAAGCGCTCGTGCAGCGCTTCGAACGACAAGCCCAGGCGTGCAGCGGCGCCGGGGGCAAGGTTCTGCACCAGCACATCGGCCTGCTCCAGCAACTGCTCCAGCACGGCCTGCGCCGGCTCCTGCTTGAGGTCCAGCGACAGGCTTTCCTTGGACCGGTTGGTCCAGACGAAATGCGAGGCCAGGCCGCGCACGCGCTCGTCGTAGCCGCGGGCGAAGTCGCCGACACCGGGGCGCTCGATCTTGATCACGCGGGCGCCGAGGTCGGCCAACTGGCGGGTGCAGAACGGTGCGGCGATGGCATGTTCCAGGCTGACGACGGTAATCCCGTCGAGGGGACGCGAACTCATGGGCAACTCCAGACGCCGGCCGGGTGGCCGACTCTACGATTCGGTGGGATCGGGCGGCCTGGCCGCCCGCGAGTCTGTTTCAGTGGAAGTCGTCGAGGTTCGACAGCTGGTGCAGCCGCCAGCTGGCCTGCACCAGCCGATCCGCTTCGGCGCTGCCGCGCTGGCCGGCGAAGGCCAGCAGGCGGCGGAACTTGTCTTCCAGTTCGGCACGGCTCAAGCCGTTGCCCGGATCGCCCTTGGGCTCGTCGATGGCGCCGTGCAGCTGGCGGCCATCGGTGGTCAGTACATCGACACGGCCGAGCCAGCGCCGCGGGTAGGCACCGTCCACTTCCGCATCGAGCTGCATGCTGACCTTCTCGCGGAAGGCCGCGACCTCGGCGTCTCCCTGGGAGAATTCCTCGAATTCCACCAGCCCGGCCTTGCCGTGCACGGCGATCAGCCCCAGCACGGTGCCCATGGAGAATTTCGCCTGGTGCACCGTCTGCGGCACCACCACGCGGCCGAGCACATCGATGGCGCCCTGGTGCACGCGGGTGGTGACCTTGGCGATATCGCCGTGCGCCAGCCCTTCGCGCTGCATCAGGCCCAGCAGCGCATCGGCGGCGGGATGGGTATGGCGGCAGGAGGCGTGGAACTTGTAGGAGGTCTCGCAGAGCGCCCAGCGGGTGCCCAGGCCATCCACCAGACGGCTCGGGTCGGCGTCGCTGGACATGCCGGCCGCCATGCCCTGCTCGCCTTCGAGGATGTTCTGCGCGCCGGTCAGGCCGTCGGCCGTCAGGTAGGCGGCGAGCAGGCCGTCGGCAGCCGCCTTCGCGGTGTGCAGTTGCTTGGAATCGGCGGCGTCGCGCAGGAATTCCCAGAGGCCGGCGGCCTGGGTGCCGGCGCTGCCCAGGCAGTTGACGAACTGCCGGCTGTCCAGCCCCAGCAGCTTGCCCACCGCCACCGCAGCGGCCAGGGTGCCGACCGTGGCGGTGGTGTGGAAGATGCGGTAGTGCGAGCGGCCGAGGAACTCGCCGATGCGGATGCCCGCCTCGTAGCCGGCGACGCTGGCGAGGATCAGCTCGCGGCCGGACTTGCCCAGCTCCTGCGCGGCCGCCAGGGCCGCCGGGAAGACCACGGTGGCCGGGTGCAGCACGGAGCTGTTGTGCAGGTCGTCCTGTTCCACCAGGTGCGAACTGGCGCCGTTGACCAGCGCGGCGAAGTACGCGGAGGTCGAGCTGCCGTCCACCAGTACGCGGCTCTTGCCACTGGCCGGGCCCATGCGCTGGGCATAGCGCTGGAACAGCGGGATCGGGTGGCGGTTCTGGCTGGCCAAGGCCGAGCCGAGCCAGTCGAGGAACAGTTCTTCGGTGTACTCGACCACTGCCGCGGGCAGGTCTTCGTAACGCAGGCCGGCAAGGAATTCGGCCAGGGCGTGGGTATTGTTCATCGCTTGTCGTCCCGGTTCGTCAGAAGGAGCGCGGCAGTTCGAGCAGGTGCTCGGCCACGTACGACAGGATCAGGTTGGTGGAAATCGGCGCCACCTGGTAGAGGCGGGTTTCGCGGAACTTGCGCTCGACGTCGTACTCGTTGGCGAAGCCGAAACCGCCGTGGGTCTGCAGGCAGGCGTTGGCGGCCTCCCAGCTGGCCTTGGCCGCCAGGTACTTGGCCATGTTGGCGGCGGCGCCGGCGTTCTTGCCGTTGTCGTACTCCTCGCAGGCGCGCCAGCGCATCAGGTCGGCGGCCTCGATCTCGATGTGCGCCTCGGCGATGGGGAACTGCACGCCCTGGTTCTGCCCGATCGGGCGGCCGAACACCACGCGGTCACGGGCGTACTGCGCGGACTTCTCGGTGAACCAGCGGCCATCGCCGATGCACTCGGCGGCAATCAGCGTGCGTTCGGCATTGAGGCCGTCGAGGATGTACTTGAAGCCCTTGCCCTCCTCGCCGATCAGGTTACCGGCGGGGATTTCCAGGTTGTCGAAGAACAGCTCGTTGGTCTCGTGGTTGACCATGTTGGCGATCGGCTGCACGGTCAGGCCGTTGCCGATGGCCTCGCGCAGATCGACGATAAAGATCGACATGCCTTCGGACTTCTTCTTCACCTCGGCCAGCGGCGTGGTGCGGGCCAGCAGGATCATCAGGTCGGAATGCTGGACGCGCGAGATCCATACCTTCTGGCCGTTGATCACGTACTTGTCGCCCTTGCGCACGGCAGTGGTCTTGATCTTGGTGGTGTCGGTGCCGGTGGTGGGTTCGGTGACGCCCATGGATTGCAGGCGCAGTTCGCCGTTGGCGAGCTTGGGCAGGTAGTAGGCCTTCTGCTCGGCGCTGCCGTTCCGCAGCAGGGTGAACATGTTGTACATCTGCCCGTGGATGGTGCCGGAGTTGCCGCCGCAGCAGTTCACCTCCTCCAGGATCACCGAGGCCTCGGCCAGCCCCAGGCCCGAGCCGCCGTATTCTTCCGGGATCATCGCGGAGAGCCAGCCGGCTTCGGTCATGGCGCGGACGAAGTCCTCGGGGAAGCCTTTCTCTTCATCGATCCGGCGCCAGTACTCGGCGGGGAACTCCGCACACAGGGCGCGCACGCCTTCACGGATGGCCTGGAGTTCTTCGGGGGTGGAAGTCATCGAATCACCTTTGCTCTTTTCTTGTTGGGAGGGCACCGCAGGGGTGCGATCAGTCGAATTCCACTTCGCCGCGCTGGGCGATGCCGGCACCGTTGCCAGCCCAGACTTCGGCCTTGCCGGGGCCGCTCAGGCGGCCGCCGACCGCGAAAGGATCGGGGCTGATCAGCGGGCGCAAGCCACGGTAGGCGTAACGGCGCAGGCGTGCTTCGGGGTTGGCGCGGCAGAACGCGCGCAGGTTAAGGGTGCCGATCAGCGGGCCGTGCACCACCAGGCCGGGGTAGCCCTCGGCTTCGGTGACGTAGGGCCAGTCGTAGTGGATACGGTGGCCGTTGAAGGTCAGCGCGGAATAGCGGAACAGCAGGATCGGTGTCGGCTCGACGGCCTCGCTCCAGTCGCCGGCGGGAAGCGCGTCGCCGCTGGAGAGCCGCGGCGGCGTCGGCTCGCGGTAGACGATGTCCTGTTCCTCGCTGAAGGCCAGGCGGCCGTCCTGGTGGAATTCATGGCGCAGGGTGACGAACAGCAGCGAGCCGGTGCGGCCGTGCTTTTCCTCGACATTGAGGATGGTCGTGGTGCGCTTCGCCAGCCCGCCGACGCGCAGCGGCTCATGGAACTCCAGGCGGCCGCCGGCCCACATGCGGTTGCGCCCATCGGCCGGCGGCAGGAAGCCACCGCGCGCCGGATGGCCATCGGCGCCCAGGCCGGGTTCGACCACCTCGTCCTGGAAGAACATCCAGTGCCACAGCGGCGGCAGCGCATCGCCCGCGGCCGGTACGTCTTCCGCGAGGGTCACGGCCAGACGGCGGACCAGCACGGCACTCAATTCTTCCTCGCGTTCCTGGGAACGGCCGATCCAGACGGCGTACGGCGAATCGCTCATGGGTGACCTCTTGGCAGAGTGGGTGAGCCGAGGATGCAACAGGGGCTTGCGTTCAGCGAATCCACATTTTCATAATCCAGCGTTAAGCAGAAACGAACGCCACTTCCATCCCCAAGCCTAGCGGGAACCCGTTGCATGCATTTCGATCTCGCCGACCTGCGTCTCTTCATCCATATCGCCGAAGCCCCCAGCCTCACCCAGGGCGCGCGCCGTGCCCATCTTTCCGCCGCGGCCGCCAGCGCGCGGATCAAGGCGCTAGAGGGGCAACTCGACTGCCGACTGTTGTATCGGGACAACCGCGGGGTCGAGCTGACCCCTGCCGGGGAGCGCCTGCTGCAGCACGCACGGCTGATCCTGCGCCAGGTGGACCACCTGAAAAGCGACTTCAGCGGCCAGGCCGGCGACCAAGTCGGGCACATCCGCATCTTCGCCAACACCACCGCGTGCACCGAGTTTCTCCCCGAGTTGCTGGCGGACTTCCTCGCCGAACGCCCCGGCGTCAGTGTCGACCTGCAGGAGCGGCTGAACCGCGACATCGTCCGCGCCATCCTCGATGGCTCGGCGGACCTGGGCATAGTCGCCGGCCCGGTGCGTGCCGAGGGCCTGCAGATCGTCCACTTCAGCACCGACCGGCTGGTGCTGGCCGTGGCCCCGGACCACCCGCTGTGCGCCCTGCCCCGCCTGACCCTGGCCGATACCCTGGACTACGCGCACATCGGCCTGCACGAAGGCAGCACCCTGCAGAGCTTCCTGCGCGAGCGGGTGGACCGCATGGGTGGCGAGCTCAACCTGCGCATCCAGGTAGCCAGCTTCGAGGCGATCTGCCGGATGGTCGAGGCCGGGGTCGGCATCGGCGTCATCCCGGAAACGGCCGCCGTGCGCCACAGCCGCACCATGAACCTGCGAATACTGTCGCTGGACGAGCCCTGGGTGGTCCGCGAGCGCAGCGTGCTGCTGCGCGACCGCGAGGCCCTGCCCGCCTGCGCGCGCGCGCTGGTCGACCTATTGCGCGAAATGCCGGCGGCGGAGTCGCCCCAGCCATCCCATTGAGTCGATCAGATCGCTGCGGGACATAGCGTCAACCGCGCGACCGCCCCTCCGTCGCCAGCAACTCCAGCGCTACATCGCGGAATTGCCGGACAACGCGGCTTTCGTTGTCCGGGTTGTACACCAGGGCGAGCGCAACGGTGCGCTCCTGGTGCGGTGTTTCCAGCTCCAGGAAACACACCGGCGCCGATGAGTTGCGCGCATGCAGCGCCGGTACCAGCGCCACGCCCAGCCCGCAGGCGACCAGGCTGATGGCGGCCTGCACCTGGGTCGTGGAATGCACCAGTTTCGGCACGAAGCCGGCCGCCTGGCAAAGCTGCAACAGCACGTAGTGCAGGCCTTCGGTGTGCGGATAGTCGATCAGAGGCTGATCGGCGACCTCGGCCAGGTGCACGGCGGTGCGCCCGCTCGACGCCAGCGGGCTGTCCTGCGGCACGACCAGCATCATCGGTTCCCAGATCAGCGGAATCAGCTTGAGCGGAGTCGACTGCGGCAGCGGGAAACGCACCAGGCCGATATCGGCGCGGCCGTTCTCCACCAGTTCCAGCACGCCACTGGAGGGCAGTTCGCGCAGCTCCAGCGTGATGCCCGGATAGCGTCGGCGAAACTCGGGAATCAGTCGTGGAATCAGTGACAGCGTCGCCGACCCGACCGAGCCCAACGTCAGCTGCCCGCGCTCGCCCGCCCCTGCTTCCAACGCATAGCGCCGCGCCTGCTGCAGGTGCAGCAGGGCCTTGCGCAGCTCCGGCAGCACCGCCTCGCCCGCCTCGGTCAGAGCCACCTGCCGCGTGGTGCGCTCGAAGAGCGGCAGGCCGATTTCCTCCTCCAGCTTGCGGATCGACACCGACAACGGAGGCTGGGACATGTGCAGGCGCTCGGCGGCCTCGCGGAAGTTCAGGGTTTCCGCCAGGGCGAGGAATTGGTGAATCTGGCGCAACTCCATACTGATACTCCTGATGTATCAATCGTTCTCCAAATAATATTGGATGAGTACGAACGCTGACCATAGCCTGACCCCACTCGACGACAACAACCCCAGCAGGAGAGTGGTGCATGGCACGCAACGAAATCGCCCTCGGGCAAGGCTATTACTGGCAGGACATCGAAGCCGGCCAGCGCTTCCGCACCTTCCGCCGAACCGTCACTGAAGCCGACCTTATCGGTTTCATCGGCGTCACCGGGCAGACCGAGGTGATCTTCATCGACAGCACCTTCAACGGCGCGATCCAGGGCCGCCCGGTGCCTGCCGCGCTGAGCTATAGCCTGATCGAAGGCATCCTCATGCAGACCATGCTGCAAGGCACCGGTCTGGCTCTGCTGGAACTGCACAAGAGCGTACGCGGCCCCGTACTGGTGGGCGACACCCTGGAAGCGGTCGTGGAGATCGACGAGGTCCGCCCGACCTCCAAGCACAACCGCGCCGTGGTCACCTCCCGCGTCTTCGTACTCAACCAGCGCGAGGAGACGGTGATGGAGTACCAGGTAAAGCGCCTGCTCGCCGGTCGCCCAGAGCGGAGCACTGGCTGATGCTCGAAGCTCTCGACTTTCGCGCACTGCCGGCGCGGCACGAGGCTTTGCGCGAGGAGCTGCGCAGCTTCCTCGCCGAGCGCCTGGGGGACTATCCCATTGATCTTCGGGCGCGCAGCTGGCAAGGCTTCGATGCCGGCTTCAGCCGCGCCCTGGCCGAGCGCGGCTGGGTCGGTCTGACTCTGCCTCGCGAGTACGGCGGCGCCGGCCTCGACCCGCTGGCGCGCTTCGTGGTGGTGGAGGAGCTGCTCTGCGCCGGTGCGCCGGTGGCTGCCCACTGGATTGCCGACCGCCAGAGCGGCCCGTTGCTTCTGCGTTTCGGCAGTGAAGCGCAGAAGCGCCTGCACCTCCCGGCAATCTGCCGCGGCGAGCAGTTCCTCTGTATCGGCATGAGCGAGCCGAACTCCGGCTCGGACCTCGCCAGCGTGCGTACGCGCGCCGAGCCCAATGCCGGAGGCTGGCTGCTCAACGGGCAGAAGATCTGGACCACCTACGCCCAGCACAGCCACTACATGATTGCCCTGGTGCGTACCTCCGGCAGCGCTCAGGACCGCCATCGCGGGCTGTCCCAGGTATTGGTCGACCTGTCGCTGCCGGGCGTGAACATCCGCCCGATCCGCGACCTCACAGGGGCTGAGCATTTCTGCGAAGTGTTCTTCGACAACGTGCAGTTGCCGGCCGAGGCCCTGGTCGGCGAGGAAGGCGACGGCTGGAAGCAGGTCACCGCTGAACTCGCCTTCGAGCGCAGCGGGCCTGAGCGCATCTACTCCAGCATCGCCCTCCTCGACGCCTGGTTGAACTGGCTGCGCGATCAGCCGCAACCGGGGCAAGAGCGGCTGCTGGGACAACTGCTGAGTGAGCTGATGGTGCTGCGTGCGCTCTCGGTCAGCCTTGCCGCGCAACTGGCGGATGGCCGCAGCCCGGTGGTCGAAGCAGCCCTGGTGAAAGACCTGGGCACTAGCTTCGAGCAGTCCATCCCGGCGCTGCTCGGCGACCTGCTGGGCGCGGTGGATGGCGCCGGCGTCCCGCACCTGCTGCAACGCACCCTGGCCTACCTGGAACGCATGGCCCCGGTGTTTTCCCTGCGCGGCGGCACCCGCGAAATCCTGCGCGGCGTGATCGCCCGCGGCCTTGGCCTGCGATAGGAAACCCCATGAGCCTCGACAACCTGATCATCGACGCCTTCGGCCAGTGGCTGGACGGCGAAGTCACCGCCGAGCGCGTACGCGGCATTGACCTCGGCGAACCCGCCGACGGGCTGTGGCGGTCCCTGGCCGAACACGGCTTCGCCGACGTGCTGCTGCCCGAGGAGCTTGGCGGCGCGGCAGCCAGCGCGGAAACCGCCTGCCACCTGCTATTCGCCACCGGTGGCGCGGCACTGCCGCTTCCGCTTGCCAGCACCTGGTGGGTACGCCTGGCGCTGGCCGAGGAAGGCCTTGCGCTTCCCGAAGGCCCCATCGCGCTTGCGAGCGGCGAGTCTGTCGGCCACGGCCTGCGCTGCCACTCGGTACCCTTTGCCGCCCAGGCCGAATGGGTACTGGCGGCTCTGCCTGAAGGCGCCTGGCTGGTGCCGGTGGAGAGTGCGCAACGCCGGGCAGACGGCGTCTACGCCAGCGCCACGGAGGAACTCTTCTGGCCCGACCTGCCTGAAGGCGCGCTACGGCTGTCTTCGGCTAAAGACTGGAGCGCCCTGGGCGCTGCCTACAGCGCTGCGCTGATCGCCGGTGCCGCCGAACGGGTGCTGCAGCTGACCCTGGACTACGCCAATACCCGGCAGCAGTTCGGCAAGCCGGTCGGTACTTTTCAGGCCATTCAACAGCAGCTCAGCGTTCTCGCCGAGGAAGTCTTCGCCGCACGCATGGCCGCGCAACTGGCCCTGCGCGGGCCTACCTGGCCACAGGGCATCCCGGCGGCCGTGGCCAAGGCCCGTTGTGCAAGCGCTGCGGTGCGCATCTGCAGGATTGCCCATGCGGTCTTCGGCGCCATCGGCGTCACCGAGGAATGCGACCTGCAGCTCTACACCCGGCGCCTCTACGCCTGGCGATCCGACTTCGGCAGCGAGGCCTGTTGGCAGCCGGTGGTCGGCCGCGCAGCACTGCGGGAATCCGGTGACAGCCTGGCCTTCCTTCGTCGCCACCTGCCCGCTGCCTGACCCGTGCCGCCCACGGGCGGCACACCGTGCTTCTCATAACAATGACAATGGAGAACACCCATGGCCCACACACTCAGCCCATCGCAGAGTGCCGCAACGCAAGAGACGGCAACCAGCGCCCGCCCCATCGCCTGGCGCACCATCATTGCCGGCAGCGTCGGCAACACCGTGGAATGGTTCGACTGGACGGTCTACACCGCCTTTGCGCTTTATTTCAGCCACCAGTTCTTCCCCTCGGACAACGAGACCACCGCCCTGCTCGCCTCCTTCGCGGTGTTCGCCATCGGCTTCGCCATGCGTCCGCTGGGTGGCTGGCTGATCGGCATCTTCAACGACCGCGCCGGGCGCAAGGCTGCGCTCAACCTGACCATCCTGATGATGGCGCTGCCCTCGCTGCTGATCAGCCTGATGCCGACCTATGCCAGTATCGGGATTGCCGCGCCGTTGCTGATGCTGTTGGCACGGATGATCCAGGGCCTGTCGGTGGGGGGTGAATACGGCGCTGCCGCGACCTTCCTCGCCGAGTCGGCGCCGGCCAGCCAGCGCGGGCTGTACTCGGGCTTCTTCTTCGCCAGCATCGCCCTCGGCCTGCTGTTCGCCTCGGGCCTGGCCTGGGTGCTGAGCCAGTGGCTGAGCAAAGACCAGTTGATTGACTACGGCTGGCGCATTCCCTTCTTCATCGGCGGCCTGGGCAGCCTGGCCGGGTTCTGGATCCGCCATGGCGTGGAAGAGACGGCGGCATTCCGCAGGAGCCATGAACAGCGCAGAGGCCAGCGCGTCGAGCAACCCCTGCGCACGCTCTGGCGCGAGCATCCGGAAGCGGTAAAGCGGCTGGTCGGCATCAGTCTGCTGGGGGCTTTCGCCTTCTACCTGTTCGTCAGCTACCTGCCGGTGCACGCCATCCGCACCCTCGGCGTGGAGCCAGGCACTGCCTATGCGGCCAGCAGCCTGGCGCTGGTGGTGTTCATGATTTCCCAGCCGCTGTTCGGCTGGCTGTCCGACCGCATCGGCCGGCGCCCGCAGCTGATTGTCTTCGCCCTCGGCTACGCCGCGTTGCTCTACCCGGTGGTGCGCTCGATGAGCGCCTCCTTCGCCTCGATCCTCGCCGTTGAACTGTTCGGTCTGTTGCTCTATGGCCTGTATTCAGCCATTGCCCCGGCGATCAAGTCGGAGCTGTTCAGCACCGACATTCGCGCCCTGGGCATCGGCCTGCCCTACAACCTGGTGGTGGCGATCTTCGGCGGCACCACGCCCTACCTGATGACCTGGCTGCAGAGTCGCGGCCATGAGCAATGGTTCCTGGTCTACGTCTCGGTCATGGCGGTGATCACGCTGGTGGCCTTCGTGCGCATGCCGGAAACCCGTGGCAAAGACCTGCACTGAAGCCTCGAAACGGATTGGAGAGCAACATGAGCAATACCCGAACCACCCAGCAGGGCCCGCTTTCCGGCCTGCGCGTCCTCGATCTGTCGCGGGTCCTTGCCGGGCCCTGGGCCACGCAGGCGCTCGGCGACCTGGGGGCCGACGTGATCAAGGTGGAGCGCCCCAGTCGGCGCGATGACACCCGGACCTGGGGGCCGCCCTTCCTCGAAGACAGCAATAGCACCTGGGATGCCGCCTATTACTTCTGCGCCAACCGCAACAAGCGCGCCATCGCCGTGGACTTCGGCCATCCCGATGGCGCCGAACTGCTGCGCCGTCTGGCGGCTTCAGCAGATGTGCTGGTGGAGAACTACAAGGTCGGCACCCTGGCGCGCTACGGCCTGGACTATGCCGCCCTGAAGGCCATCAATCCGAAGCTGATCTACTGCTCGGTCACCGGCTTCGGCCAGACCGGCCCGTACGCCGGGCGGGGTGGCTACGACTTCCTGGTGCAAGGCATGAGCGGCCTGATGAGCATCACCGGTCGCCGCGACGACGAGCCCGGCGCCGGGCCGCTGAAGGTCGGCCTGCCGGTCAGCGACCTGTTCTGCGGTCTCTACGCGACCATCTCGATTCTCGCCGCGCTGAACCATCGCCACACCAGCGGCGAAGGCCAGCACATCGACTGTGCGTTGCTCGACAGCCAATTGTCGCTGATGGCCAACCAGGCGATGAATCATCTGGTCAGCGGGCAGGTTCCACAGCGACTGGGCAATGCCCACCCCAACGTGGTGCCCTACCGTGACTTCGCCTGCAGCGATGACTACATCCTCGTGGCGTGCGGCTCCGACGGGCAGTTCCGAGCGTTGTGCCATCTGCTCGGCCGCGATGACCTCGGCAGCGACCCGCGTTTCACGCGCAACCCCGGGCGCAGCGAGCACCGCCGGGAACTGGAGGTAGAGCTGGCGAAAAGCATCGCAGGGTGGCGCGCCGCCGACCTGCTGGCGGCCATGGAAACGGCCGGCGTGCCCGGCGGCCCGATCAACAACCTGCAGCAGGCCCTGGCCGATCCGCAGGTGCAGGCACGGGAGCTGCTGCAGACCCTCACCCGCCAGGACGGCACCGCAGTAACACTGCTGGGCTACCCGGCGCGCTTTTCCGCCACGCCACCGACTTATCGCCTGGCGCCTCCGGTGTTCGCCCAGGACACCGCGCAGGTACTGATCGAGCAGTTGGGGTTGGCTGCCGGGCAACTGGCGGAGCTGGCCGGCAAAGGCGCAATAGCCCTGCCCGAACCGCCGGCGGAGCGCATCCCGAAGACCGGATGAGACGCCCGTTTTGCATTCTCTCGCCTCAGGCAATATGATCTATATACGTTTTGTTATTCTTCATATTGAGCCATTCCACGAGGCGATAGAACCATGGGCATCATCAACCTGGACGACGAGCTGCATGACCAGCTGCGCCGCGCCAGCTCCGTCGCCTGCCGTTCGATCAACGCGCAGGCGGCTTTCTGGATCAAGATCGGCATGCTCTGCGAGCTGGAGCCGACCCTCAGCTTCAACGAGATCGTCACCCGCGAATTGCAGGAGGCCGGGGTGAAGTACCCGGCCACGGCAGGCGCGAAATGATCAAGAGCGACGCGGAACTGGCGTTGATGGCCGAGTCCGGCCGGCTGCTGGCGAAGGTCTTCGTCTTCGTCGACGGCCTGCCGCTGGAAGGCATGACGACGCTGGAAGTGAACGACCAGGTCGAGCGCTACATCGTCGACGAACTGCAGGCGCGGCCGGCCAGCAAAGGCCAGTACGGCTTCGCCTACGTACTCAATTCCTCGCGCAACCAGGTGGTCTGCCACGGTGTTCCCTCCGAGGTGGATCGCCTGCAGGACGGCGACATCGTCAACTTCGACATCACCCTGGAGAAGAACGGCTTCATCGCCGACTCGAGCAAGACCTACCTGATCGGCAAGGTTTCGCCTGCTGCAAAGCGCCTGGTGGACATCACCTACGAAGCCATGTGGAAAGGCATCCGCGCGGTGAAGCCCGGCGCCCGCCTGGGCGACGTGGGCCACGCCATCGAGCGGCACGCCCGGCAGCACGGCTACAGCGTGGTCGAGGACTACTGCGGCCACGGCATCGGCCGCGAGATGCACGAGCCGCCGCAGGTACTGCATGTCGGCCGGCCGCGCACCGGGCAGATCCTCAAGCAAGGCATGGTCTTCACCATCGAGCCCATGCTCAACGAGGGACTTTCGGGCGTGAAAACCCTGAAGGACGAGTGGACCGTGGTGACCCTCGACGGCAAGCTCTCCGCACAGTTTGAACACACCGTGGCGGTGACCGCCACGGGCTTCGAAGTGCTCACGCTGCGCCCCGAGGAACGCAACGCCAGGCACTGACCTGCGTCTCAGCCGTCGGTGGATCGGGTGAGCGCCTCCCAGCGGGTGAACTCCTCGTCCAGCGCTGCAAGCTTCTGCCGCACCAGGCCCAGCGCATCGCTGCCCAGCAGGAGGTGGCATGGCGGCTCTGGTGCCTCGATGGCTGCCAGCATCGCCTGCGCAGCCTTCACCGGGTCACCTGGCTGCTTGCCGCTCTTTTCCTGCCGCGCCTGGCGTACCGGGTCGAACAGTGCGTCGTAATCGGCAATCGAGCGAGGGCTGCGGACCATGGAGCGCCCCGCCCAATCGGTGCGGAAGGAGCCTGGTGCCACCGCCGTGACCACGATGCCGAAGCCTTCGACCTCCTTGCCCAGCGCGTCGCTGATGCCCTCCAGGGCGAACTTGCTGCCGCAGTAGTAGGCGATCCCCGGCATCGTGATGTAGCCGCCCATGGACGTGATGTTGAGGATGTGGCCGCGACGCCGCTGGCGCAGGTACGGCAGTACCGCCCTGATCATCGCCACGGCGCCGAAGACGTTCACCTCGAACTGCCGGCGCATCGCTTCCAGCGGCGATTCCTCGAGGATGCCCTCGTGGCCGTAGCCGGCGCTGTTCACCAGCACATCCAGCGGGCCGACGCTGGCCTCGATCTCCGCGACCAGGCCCGGAAGGGCATCGAAATCGGTCACGTCGAGCAGGCGCCCGAAGATTTGCCCGGGTGCCAGGGCTTCAAGTTCGGCGCGGGCCTGTTCATTGCGCACCGTGCCGACCACACGGTGCCCGGCGGCGAGCGCCTCACGGGCCAGTGCGAGGCCGAAGCCACTGCTGGCGCCGGTGATCAGCAGGTTCTTGCGAGGTGACATGGGGTGACTCCGTTGCTGGGGAATTGAGTGCACAATACTCAGCGTCACCGCCATTTCGCAGACCTCAAACTCTGACTTTATTGCCTGATTCTATGAAGACGGAAATCGAAGCAAGCTGCCCCGAGCAGGCACGCATGGCCGCCCTGCTCGCCGCACTGGCGCCCCAGGAGGGCTACAACCTCACCGCGCTGCCCGGCGTGCGGCTGCTGCGCTCGAATCGTCCGCTGGCGCGCACCCCGGTGCTCTACGACCCCGGCATCGTAATCGTCTGCCAGGGCTGCAAGCGCGGCTATTTCGGCGAGGAGATCTACCTCTACGACGAGCAGCACTACCTCGCCGTTGCGGTGCCCGTGCCATTCACCATGGAAACCGACGCCACGCCGGAGCGCCCGCTCCTGGCCATCTACCTGCACCTGGACTTCCAGCTCGCCGCCGAGCTGATGTTGCAGATCGAGCAGATGGGCCACGCTCCCACCACGGACGCGCCGCGCAGCCTGTTCTCCAGCCCGATGGCCCCAGCACTGAAGCAGTCGGTGCTGCGTTTGCTCGAAGCGTTGGGCGAGCCGCTGGAAGCGGCAATCCTCGCGCCGGCGCTGCTGCGTGAGCTGTATTTCCGCGTGCTCACCGGCGCCCAGGGCAATGCCATGCGCGCGGCGCTGGCCATGCGCGGCCGCTTCGGCAATATCGCCAGGGCTCTGCAGCGCATTCATACGAGCTACGCGCAAGCCATCGACCTGCCGCAACTGGCGAGCGAAGCCGGTATGAGCGTTCCGTCATTCCATAGCCACTTCAAGGCCGTCACGCGCACATCGCCCATGCAGTATCTCAAGTGCACGCGGCTGCACCAGGCTCGGCTGCTGATCGTGCGCCAGGGCATGACGGCGCAGGCGGCGAGCCTGGCCGTCGGTTATGCCAGTGCCTCGCAGTTCAACCGCGAATTCAAGCGCCTGTTCGGCCGAACGCCATTGGCAGAGGCCGAGCGCATGCGGGAAAACTTTGCGATTCCCCCCGCGCAGGAAGCGTCGAGTTATGTCTCCTCTCACTGAAAAGAGAAAACTTGTCTAAAAACCCAAGCATCTGCTGATTTGTGATGATTTATTGCGCCTTAATTATTGTCGCGACAATACAACGCCAAATTATTCCGGAAAGCCTCATTTAGAATGCTGACTCAACCAGGAGTCCCGCATGACGCCGCTCGATACCCCCACCCGCCGCGCAGGTCAGCCAGGATGACCTGCGCCATGTCCCTCGAAGCGCTGGCCTACGACCACCAGGATGGCGAGGAAATCCTGCCCCACTGCCACACCCAGGCGCAGCTGATCCACTCGATTTCCGGCGTGATGCTGGTCGGCGCTGCGCAGAAGAACTGGGTGGTGCCGCCTGGCCACGCACTCTGGGTGCCACCGGGCACCGAGCACCAGATCCGCATGTTCGGCAGCGTGCGGATGCGCACCCTGTTCATGCCCGCTTCGAGCTGGCCCTGGGGCGGCCAGCACTGCCAGCTGATCGCCGTGACGCCCCTGCTGCGGGAGCTGCTGGTGGCCGCCAGTGCCGTGCAGGCCAGCGAGGGCAACGAGTACCGCCGCCGTTGCCTGCACGAACTGCTGCTGGTGGAAATGGACGCGGCGCAGACGGTCGGTATTCACCTCGCCATGCCAAGGGACGCGCGCCTGCTGCGATTGTGCAACGCGGTGATCGGCGCACCGGCGGATGAAACCGGCATGGAGGACTGGGCGCAGCGGCTGAACATGAGCAGCCGTACCCTCGCCCGCCTGTTCCAGCGCGAGCTGGGAATGAACTTCGGCGATTGGCGCGCCCGCGTGCGCATGGTACTCAGCCTGCAACGGCTGATCGCCGGCGCGTCGGTACTGGAAGTGGCCCTGGAGCACGGCTACCAGAGCCCGAGCGCCTTCTCCCAGACCTTCAAGCGCATCCTTGGGCAATCGCCCAGCCATTATCAGGCGGCCAGTTGCTGAGCCTGGGCGCAGGCCGGTTGTCATTTTCGCGAGGCTGGTTGTCGGTCGTGCGAGAGAGCTGCACCGACTGAATCCCTAACCTGCGGGAGTCCGAAACCAAGTGACTCCCCGACATGCCCATACCTGCATTCAACCCGCGACATTCGCTGCTCGTACTGGCCGGCGCCGGCCTGCTGCTGAGTGGCTGTTCGGCGGTCAGTGATCATCAAGCGCCCACTTCCCGGCTTTCACCCGGCGCCGACTGGCAAACGCTCGCCACCGGTACCAACCCGCAGGAGCCGCCCGCCCGCTGGTGGCGGCTGTACCAGGACCCGCAGCTGGACCAACTGGTAACCCGGGCCCTGCAACACAACCAGGACCTGCAGGCGTCCCTGGCCCGTGTCGATGAGCTGATCGCCCTGCTGGGGCAGGCGCGGGCGCAGCGCTGGCCGAGTACCACGGCGAGCTGGCAGACCTTCTACGGCCGCACCAGCGATGATCAGACCGAAGCCAAGGCCAGCGGCGGCCGCGCCGGTTCGCAGTGGAACCAGGTGCCGGGGTTCGCGCTGGACTACCAGCTCGACCTCTGGGGCCAGGTGCGCCAGTCGATTCTCGCCGCCCAGGCCAACGCCGAGGCGGCGCAGGCTGCCCATGACCAACTGCAGGTGAACATCGCCGCCGGTACCGCCCGTGCCTATGCCAATGCCTGCGCCTATGCCGCGCGGGCCAGCATCCAGCAGCACTCGATCACGACCGTGGCGCGCAGCCTCGATCTCACGGTCCGCCAGCGCCGCGCCGGGCTGGTCACCGACCTGGAGGTCGACCGCGTGCGCAGCCTGCTGGAGGAAACCCGTGCCCAGCTGCCACGCCTGCAGGCCGAACACCAGGCCGCGCTGGAAGAGCTCAGCGTGCTCACCGGCAGCGAGCCGGGACAATTGCCCGCTGCTGTCACCGACTGCCGCAGCGTGCCTCGCTTGAGTCAGGCGCTTCCGGTCGGCGATGGCTGGACGCTGCTGCAGCGCCGCCCGGACATTCGCGCCGCCGAGCGCGCACTGGCGGCCGCCGGGCATGAAGTCGGCGTGCGTCAGGCCGACTTCTATCCGAGCGTGTCCTTCGGTGCATCGATCACCGCTTCCGCCGAGCGCATGCACGACCTCGGCGATCACGAGGCGATCACTTATGCGGTCGGGCCGCTGATCAGCTGGAGCTTTCCCAACCTGCTCACCACCCGCGCACGCCTCGAGGGGGCTCAGGCCCACGAGCGCCAGCAACTCGCACGCTTCCAGCAACAGGCCTTGGTGGCACTCAAGGAAGTTCGCCAGAGCCTGGCGCGCTACAGCGGCGAGACCGGCCATCGCGAGGCACTCGGCAGTGCGCTGGATAGCAGCCGCAACGCCTTCCGCCTGGCGCAGGTGAATTACCAGGCCGGCGCCCTCGACTTCCTCGATGTGCTCGACAGCGAACGCGCCATGGTCCGTCTCGAAGCGGACAAGGCCGAGGCCGACCGGCAACTGGTCGAGCGCCAGATCGAACTCTTCCATGTCCTCGGCGGCGGCTGGCAGGACATGCCCGCCAATCAGCTTGCCGAACATTCCACCACTGCCAAGGGACCCGCGCGATGAACATTGCCGTCGATGACCAACAAGCCGAATCTGCCGAACGGGCGGCCCAAGTCGACAGGAAGCGAAACCAGCGCCGCCTGCTGTGGCTTGGCGGCGGCGCCCTCGTCGTTGCCGCGCTGGGCTACGGCCTGTACTGGGCCAGTGTCGGCCGCTACCTGGAGGAAACGGATGACGCCTATGTGCGCGCCGACTGGATCACCATCAGCCCGAAGGTTTCCGGCTACGTTGCCGAAGTGCTGGTGGATGACAACCAGAAGGTTGCTGCCGGCACACCCCTGGTACGCATCCAGCCTCGCGATTACCAGGCTCGACTGCGGCAGGCTCGGGCGCGACAGGCCGAGGCTCGTGCCGCCATCTCCGCACAACAGGCTGCGCTGGTGACACTCGACGCGCAGTTGAAGGAGCAGCAGGCGCTGATCGACCAGGCCGCTGCCGATATCGACAGCACCCGTGCCGAACGCCAGCGCGCGCAACTGGACTTCCAGCGCTACCGCGACCTGGTCGCCCAGCAAGCCGCCAGCAGCCAGCGCCTGGAGAGCGTCACCGCCGACTTTGCCCGTGCGCGCTCGGCCGTCAGCCGTGCGGAGGCCGCTGCCAGCCGCCAGCGCACGCGCCTGGGCGTGCTCCAGGCCAGCCGCGATCAGGCCTTGGCGCTGCTCGCCCAGCAGCAGGCGCGTGCCGCCGAGGCCGATGCCAGCCTGGCCCTGGCCGAGCACGAAGAGGAAGACACGCTGATCCGTGCGCCCATCGCCGGCGTGGTCGGCCAGCGCCGGGTTCGCCAGCGCCAGTACGTCACGCCCGGCCTGCCGTTGCTGGCACTGGTGCCGGTGGAACAGTCCTACGTGGTGGCCAACTACAAGGAGACCCAACTGCGCCGGATGCGCCCCGGCCAGCCGGTGGAGGTTCGCGTGGACAGCTTCCCTGACGTGGTGCTGCATGGCCGCGTCGAGAGCTTCTCGCCGGGCTCGGGGGCGCTCTTCGCCCTGTTGCCGCCGGACAACGCCACCGGCAACTTCACCAAGATCGTCCAGCGTTTCCCGGTGAAGATCGCGCTCGCTGCCGACGCCCGCCAGCAGGTACCGATCCTGCCCGGCATGTCGGTGATCGCCGAAGTGGATACGCGCCAGGACAGTGAGGCCGGCCGGCATGACCAGTGAGGCGGAAAAGACTTCGCTGAAGGCCTGGGTAGCGGTCATCGGCGGACTGTTCGGCTGCTTCATGGCCGGCATGAACGTCCACGTCACCAGCGCCGCCCTGCCGGAAATCGAGGGCTCGCTCGGCGCGACCTTCGAGGAAGGCTCGTGGATCTCCACCGCCTACCTGGTCGCGGAGATCGTGATGATCCCGCTCACCGCCTGGCTGGTGCAGGTTTTCTCGCTGCGCCGGGTGATGCTGGTCGGCTCCGGCATCTTCCTGGCGGCCTCGGTAGCCTGCTCGTTCGCACCCAACCTCGCGAGCATGATCAGCATCCGGGTGATCCAGGGCGCGGCGGGGGCGGTGCTGATTCCGCTGTCCTTCCAGTTGATCATCACCGAACTGCCGGCTTCGCGGATGGCCATGGGCATGGCCCTGTTCAGCCTGTCGAACAGCGTGGCCCAGGCCGCGGGGCCCTCCATCGGCGGCTGGCTCACCGATGCCTACAGCTGGCGCTGGATCTTCTACCTGCAACTGATCCCCGGCGTGCTCCTGCTCGCCGCCGTGGCCTGGGCCATCGCCCCGCAGCCCATGCAGTTGCAGAAGCTGCGCCAGGGCGACTGGCTGGGCATCGCCAGCATGATCGTCGGCCTGGGGGCGATCCAGATCGTGCTGGAGGAAGGCGGCCGCAAGGACTGGTTCGGCTCCGAGTTCATCGTCTGGATGCTGGCCATCGGCGTCATCGCCCTGCTGCTGTTCATCCATACGCAGTTGTTCGGCCGGCGCTCGTTCATCAACCTGCGCCTGCTGGCAGGCTACAACTTCGGCGTGGCCAGCGCGGCGATGTTCATCTTCGGCGCGGCGACCTTCGGCCTGGTGTTCCTGGTGCCGAACTACCTCTCGCAACTGCATGGCTACAACGCCCGCGAGATCGGTGTCAGCCTGATCGCCTACGGCCTCGTGCAACTGGTCCTGGCGCCATTGATGCCGCGCCTGATGCGCTGGCTGAACCCCAAGCTGATGGTCGCCAGCGGCTTTGCCATCATGGCCCTGGGGTGCTACCTGGGGGTCTACCTGGACGCCGACAGCGCTGCCAACGTGATCATCCCGTCGACCGTGGTGCGTGGCATCGGCCAGCCCTTCATCATGGTGGCGTTGTCGGTGCTGGCGGTGTCCGGCCTGTCGAAGCAGGAAGCCGGCTCGGCCTCGGCGCTGTTCTCGATGCTGCGCAATCTGGGGGGCGCTGTCGGCACGGCGGCACTGACGCAGATCGTCTCGCAACGCGAGCGCTTCCATTCCGAACGTATCGGCGAACAGCTGGATGTCTTCTCGCCGGCTCTGCAGGAGCGCCTGCAGAACGAACCCGGCGGCGCCTTCGCCATCAACGAATGGTTGCCGACACAAGCCGAAACCCTCGCCCGCCTCGCCGCGCACGTCCGCCATGAAGCCTTCTTCATGGCCTATGGTGATGCCTTCTATCTCTCTTTCATCGCCCTGCTGGCCTGCGCGGTTGCCGCGTTGGCACTGCGCGGCAACAAGACTTCCTGAGGAGCCTGCATGCCCACCTTCCTGGCGACCTGGGCCGAGAAGCCCTGAGCCGCCCGGAAGGCGGCTCGGTGTTACTCGATGGTGAAGTGGATGCTGTAGTTCACCGTCTCGCCGCGCCGCGCGCTGGCGCGCATCTGGTAGACCTGCACGCTGTAGGTTCCCGAGGCTGGCAGCGCACCACTCCAGTCCTGGCCGACGGAGCCAGCGCCCAGGGCGGTCGATTCGCCCGGCTTGTCGCCCGGAGCGAAAAGGTTGAAGTTGGCGTTGCTGCTGCCCGTGACGCCGACTTTCATGTGTTGCCCGGCCTTGGCCGAAAGCGTGTAGAGGACCGTGTCGTAGCCCTTGAAGCTGCCTTTGACGGCGGCGCTGCTCGCGCCCTTGGCGAAGTGCACCGGGACCGTGGTGACGGTGTCGGCAGCCAGCGCGAACGCAGGGGTGACAGTGGCAAGGCAGAACAGCAGCAGGGAAGCTTTCATGGTGATCATCCTGTGTTCAGGGGACGGGGAAATCATGACGCAGCCTGCCAGTCGTGGCCGGCTACGAAGGTTAAGAATGCTTCCAGCGGCATCGCCTGGCCGAACAGCCAACCCTGACCGTACTGCACGCCACGCTGGCGCAGGTACTGCAGTTGCTCGTCGGACTCGATGCCTTCAGCCACCAGCAACAGCTTCAGCTGGCGCGCCATGGCGATGGTGTGGTCGGTCACCGGGCAAGGCGTGCCGGCCGAGAGCGGCTGGACGAAGGAGCGGTCGATCTTCAGCAGGTCCAGCGGCAGCCGCCTGAGGTATTGCAGGCTGGAGTACCCGGTGCCGAAGTCGTCCAGGGCAATCGGGTGCCCTGCCGCGCGGCTCTGCGCCAGTGTTCGGTGCGCCGCATCGATGCTCAGCAGGCTGCTTTCGGTCACTTCCAGCCAGATGCACTGGGCGGCGATGCCGGCGTGCTGCCGTTCCTGCGTCAGGTGCGGGAGGAAGGCGCCACTGGCTACATCGCGCGCCGACAGGTTGATCGACACGTGCTGCAACTGCCCCGAAACGAGGCTGGCGCCCAGCTCGCGGCAAACGCCGGAGATCACCTGCGCGGTGATCGGCTCGATCAGGCCGCTGGATTCGGCCAGCGGAAGAAAGCTGTCAGGCATGCCCAGCGAATCGTCTGCGCGGCGCCAGCGCACCAGCGCTTCGGCGCCGATGCAGCGGCCGTCGCGCAGGTCGAGGATAGGCTGGTAGAAGGCGTGGAACTCGCCCTTTGCGACCGCCCGTGACAGTACGGCCAAGGGCGACAGCCATGCCCGCACGCGACGCACAACCAAGCAGCACCACAGTCCCGAAAGCACCAGCGCCAGCGGTGCAAGCATCAGCATTTCGCGCCACAGGTCGCCGAGAATTTCCTGGCGGGTGACTGCCGCGACGGTCTGCCAATTGCCGTGCGCAACCCGCGCGTACACGTAGCCGTCCTGCAAGCCGGAGTGCGGTTCGCCATGGATGCGCGTCAGCACCTGGGCGAAACCGGCGGCAGGCGTACCCAGCCAGTGCCCCGTGGGCGTGCCCAGCGCCAGGCTGACACCGGGCGCCAGGGAAGTCTCGAGGAAGTGTTCCGGCTCGATCAGCAGGTTGAACGCGGCATCGCGCAGGGCCAGCATGGGTTTGGCCGGCACAACGAACGGCTGCACGTTGATCGACACGCCAAGGCCCTCGCGGGTACGGAAGTCTTCCGGCCAGCGCTGTGCCGGGGACATGACGGCGCCCCAGGAGCTGCAGACGAACACCTCTTCTTCGACATAACCGACCGCCTTCACCGCCAGCGTGTCGATGGCCACCAGGCGCATCTGCTCGATGCCCTCCACCGAGCAGGGCGGCAACGGCGAGCGGTTCAGTTGCCGCAGCGCGGTCGCGGCCTGGGCCAGGGTTTGGTCCGCGCGTTCGGAGGCAAGCCTTGCCAGGCTTTCCAGGCGTTCAGCGGTGTGTTGCATGACCAGGTGCCAGGCGAGGAAGCCGCTGCCGGCCATGACCAGAGCGACACCCAGCGAGCCGGCGAGGATGCCGGCCCTGACGATTCGAGTGCGACTCATGTGGGTCACCTTGAGGGGAATGGGGAGTCTTTGCAGGCATTCTTTCCCAGTGGCCATGAACTGAGGATGCGAAATCCAGTCACGACTTGTAGGAAAATGACTACACGAAAGCCGCCGCCATGCCCTAGAGTGGAGAGCAGACCAGAGGGATAGAGATGGCGCGGATACTGATCGCGGACGAACACCCGATGACCCGCTACGCCGTGCGCATGCTGCTGCAGGCGGAGCGCCACACGGTAGTCGGGGAAGCCTGCAACGGCCTTGAAGCCCTGAGCCTGGCCACGCGCCTGGCCCCGGATCTGCTGATCATCGATATCGACCTGTCGCAGCTCACCGGCCTGGATGTCATCTCGCGTCTGCGCGCACGGGGGCTGACGTTGCCGATCCTGGGCTACAGCACCCAGGACTCGGAACACTACGTCGGCCGCTTCCTGCAGGCGGGCGCCTCGGGGTTCGTCAGCAAGCACCAGGACATCGAGCGTCTCAAGGAAGCACTGGGTGTTGTCCTGCGTGGGCACAGCTACTTCCCGGCCGAAATGCTCGGCAGCGTGCACCGCGGCAGCCTGCACGAGAACGACGCCGAGCGCGTGGCCTCGCTGTCCAACCGTGAATTGAGCGTGCTCAGCCTGCTCGCCAGCGGCTACAGCAACCAGGAGATCGCCCACGAGCTGACCATCAGCGAAAAGTCCGTCAGCACCTACCGGGCGCGCATGCGCAGCAAGCTCAACCTTTCCAGCATGCTCGAACTGATCGACTTCGCCCGCCGCAACCACCTCGCGGCGCCCGCCAGCGATGCCCATGGCTCCGACCCCGATGCCGGCGGAACGCCCCTGTGGCGCTCCATGGTCGAAAGCCTGCCGGCGGCCTTCTACGTTCGCGATACCGAGGCACGTCTTGTCTATGCCAACCCGGCGCACCTGGAGCTGTACCAGGCGGAGCTGGACGACGTGCTCGGCACCCGCACCACCGAGGTGGACTGGTACTCGCCCAGCGACGCCCGCAACATGCTGCGTTTCCTGCAGCGCGCGATCAGTGAGGAGCAGTCCTTCAACAAGGACATCGAGCTCACCGTCCACGGTGAGCGCCGTGTGCTGCATCACTGGGGTACGCCCTACCGGGATGGCGAAGGCAACCTGCTCGGGATGATCTGCTGCAGCACCGACATCACCGAACGCTACGACCAGCTCGAAGAGCTGCGCAGCCGCGCCGAAGCTGGCGAACTGGCGCATCAGCAACTGACCGACCTGTTCACCAGCGCGACTACGCACCTGAACGAACGCATCCAGGCGCTGGCCGATACCCTGGGGCAGCCTGGCGGCCCGGCCCTCGAACAGGCCCAAGCGATTCTCGACGAGCTGCGAGTCCATGGCGCCTCGCTCAAGCGCGCGCTCATCGCCCAGGATGAAGTCCCGCTGCTGCCCACGCGGCTTGACGAACTCGCCAGCGAGGTGCTCGAAGCCCTGCACGGCCAGGCCGGGCAGAAGCAACTGGCCTTGAAGCTGGAAACCGACAGTCGCTCGCGCAAGCGGCTGCTGGTCGATGCCAAGTCCCTGCGCGAGGCGTTGCGGCACCTGGGCCTGTACGTGATCGACCTGACCGATGACGGCAGTGTCCGGCTATGCATTGCCGCCACCCCGAAGCAGGAACAGATGGCCGTGCGCATTACCGTCGAAGGCCTGCCGGGCAGCAGACGCCGCGAAATGCGCGCGTACTCACTCTCCGAGCTGACCCGCGACTACCCCGCCCGCAACCCGGCGCGCAGCAGCCTCAGCCTGAGCATCGCCCAGCACCTGATCAACAGCATCGGCGGCGAGCTGCAGGTGTCCCACCTGCCCGGCCAGGCCTGCAGCGCGACCGTGCACCTGTTGCTGCAACCCGCCGGCTGAAACCTGCGGCGGGCGCAACCACAGGCGCTCATACGATCGTACAGGCCCCTACGCGGCGCTTCTTACCTTGGGTGGATTGTCCGCCCTGACCCACCCCTGCAACCTTTGCCTCCCCTTGCCGGCCGCTGAACGCGGGCTCCTGCCGCCCGTTGCCGACTCTCGGCAGCCGCCTGCCCGGCCACTTATAAATTCAACAAAGGTTGTACCCATGAGCGTGTTTGATGTCATTGAACATTCCCCGGTATCGAAATTTCACCGCAAGCTGCTGCTGGCCTGCTGCGGCGGGCCGTTCCTGGACGGCTATATCCTCAGCCTGATCGGCATCGCGCTGATCGGCTTCGGCCAGGACATCGCCGCCACTTCGGTGGAAACCGGCCTGATCGGCGCCGCCTCGCTGCTGGGCATCTTCTTCGGCGCGACGGTGTTCGGCGCCATCACCGACCGCATCGGCCGGGAAACCATGTACGCCCTGGACCTCACCATACTGGTGATCGCCTGCGGCCTGTCTGCCTTCGTCACCGAGGCCTGGCAACTGATCGTGCTGCGCTTCGTCATCGGCCTGGCGGTCGGCGCGGACTACCCCATCGCCACCTCGCTGCTGACCGAGTTCACCCCGTCCAAGCGCCGTGGCTTCATGATCGGCGTGTCCGGCCTGGCCTGGTCCTGCGGCGCCATGACCGCCTTCATCGTCGGCTACCTGATGGTTTCCTGGACGGGCGACCATTCGCTGTGGCGCTGGATGCTGTTCAGCGGCGCGGTGGTCGGCATCATCGTCGTACTGATCCGCCGCGGCATCCCGGAATCGCCACGCTGGCTGGCCAGCAAGGGCCGCATCGAGGAAGCGCAGAAGGTCATCAAGCTGGTCTACGGCAAGGAGGTGGTGATCACCCCGGCTGACGTCGCCGAACTGAACGACGGCGGCCGCCATCGCTCGTGGAAGAGCGACCTGAAGATGATTTCCTCGGGCGGCTACCTCAAGCGCACCATCATGTGCGGCATGCTCTACTTCGCGCAGATCACCCCGCAGTACGTGCTCTACACCTTCGGCAGCATGATCCTGCTGACTGCCGGCATCAAAGGCGAAAACTCCTCGACCCTGGGCGAGCTGATGATCGCCATCCTCTTCGCCATCGGCGTGATCCCGGCGCTGAAACTGGTGGAAACCTGGGGCCGCCGGCCCATGGTGGTGGTGCCCTTCGCGCTGATGGCGCTGCCGCTGCTGGCCCTGGGCCTGTGGGCGGACGCGCCGGCCTGGTTCATCGTCGGCGCCTTTGCCTTCTATGCCTTCGTCTCCGGCGGGCCGAGCATCCTGGAGTGGATCTACCCCAACGAGCTGTTCCCCACCTCCGTGCGCGCCACTGCCGTGGGTGTGGCCGTGGGCTTCAGCCGCATCGGCGCGGCGACCGGCACCTACCTGATGCCGATCGGCATCGAGTCCATCGGTTTGCAGGCGACCCTGCTGATCGGTGCGGCGATCACCCTGCTGGCGTTCTTCATCTGCCTGGCCTGGGCGCCGGAAACCAAGGGCCGCTCGCTGCAGCAGTCGGCATCGCTGAGCCTGGCGACCTGATTCGTTATCCAGCCTGACCCCAAAGCCCATCGGTGATCCCGATGGGCTTTTTTGTGGGCGAGCTACCGGCTTTCCCGCAAGAGCAGACCTTGTCCGCAAGCCGTTCCCGGCCGTGCAGGCCCTGGTTCGCGAGCAAGCTCGCTCCTACAAAAATTGCCAAGCCCATCTGTAGGGCCGAGGGGGACGCCTAGTCCTTTGCTCGCCAACATCGAAGGCACGTGGCATCCGGCTGCACAGACGAAAATCGAGCACCGAAGCAGTCGTCTCACTTCGAAATCCCGCCCCTCCACCCACAAAAAAGGCCACCCGAAGGTGGCCTGAAAGTGCGGGCGGGACCGCACACTGGGAAGACTTACTGCTTGGCGGCCCAGGCGTTGAAACGCAGCTCCAGCTGCTCGCCGTGGTCGGCCCAGAAGGCCGCGTTCATCGCCACCTGGCCGGCCAGGTTGGCCTCGTCGGTGGGCATATTGCTGCGGCGCGCGGCGTCCACCAGCGGGACGGCAGCACGGTTCACCGGGCCGTAGGCAATCTGCTGCGCGTAGTTCTTCTGCTGCTCGGTCTGCAATACGTACTGGATGAAACGCAGCCCTTCCTCGGTGTTCTTCGCACCCTTGGGAATGGCGAAGGCGTCCATATCGTAGATGCCACCGTTCCACACCACGCGCAGCTGGCTTTCATCCTGCACGGCGGCGATCCGGCCGTTGTAGGCGGAGCTCATCACCACGTCGCCGGACGCGAGGTACTGCGGCGGCTGCGCACCGGCTTCCCACCACTGGATGCTCGGCTTGATCTGGTCGAGCTTGCGGAAGGCGCGGTCCTGGCCTTCCTTGGTGCCGAGCACGGCGTACACATCCTTCGGCGCCACGCCGTCGGCCATCAGGGCGAACTCCAGGGTGTACATGGCGCCCTTGCGCAGGCCGCGCTTGCCGGGGAATTTCTGCGTGTCCCAGAAATCCGCCCAGCCGGTGGGCGCGCTCTTCAGCTTGTCGGCGTTGTAGGCCAGCACCGTGGACCAGACGAAGAAGCCCACGCCGCAAGGTTGTACGGCACCGTCCAGCAGTTCAGGGGCGAGCTTGGCAATGCCCGGCTGTTCGCCGATTTCCTGCAGCAGGCCTTCATCGCAGGCGCGCGCCAGTTCCGGCATCTCCATCTCGACGACGTCCCAGGAAACGCTGCCGGTGTCCACCTGCACCTTGACCTTGGCCATCTCGCCGTTGAACTCGTCGGCGATCAGCCGGCTGCCACTCTGCTGCATGTAGGGCTGGTAGAAGGCCTTGACCTGGGCGGCCTTGTTGGCGCCGCCGTGGGAGACCACGGTGAGGTCGGCGAAGGCAGGGAAAGTCGCCGCGCAACCCAGGGCGCAGGCGATGGAGGAACTCAGGATCTTGTTCATTGTTATGGTCTCCGGTGAGTAGACGGCCCGCCTTGCGGCAGGCGGCGCCATCCGGGGCCTCCAAGGGCCCGCATGGCGCACTGCCAGCTAGTCTTGGGGCACGCGGGCAAGCTCCACAATCAGACGGAACTACAATTCGGAAGACCCCACTCGTATCCCGGTACGAAGCCTGCGATCCCCACTCAAGCCAGGCGCGACAAGGCCTCGCGCTTGGTGGCATGCTTGCCGGCCGTTTCTCTTCGCTGCGGACCCGCCATGCCTTTCCATATCCAGGACATCCTCGACAACGCCTCCCTGCGCACCCGCCTGCTTGGCGGCAGCGAAGGCGTCGGCCGGCGCCTGCGCTGGGCGCACGTGTGCGAGCTGGCGGACCCCACCCAATGGCTCGGCGAAGGTGACCTGCTGATGACCACCGGCATCGGCATTCCCGCGCAGGCGCAGGCGCAGCGCGACTACCTGCAACGCCTGGCCGGGGCGCGGATATCGGGGCTGATGATCGGCGAGAACATGCAGGCGCCGGCGGATATCCAGGCCCTGCAGGACGAAGCCTGCCGGCTGGGTTTCCCGCTGCTGATGACCGACTACGCGGTGCCCTTCTCCGCCGTCACCCGCGCCATCGTCGACGCCAGCAAGCAGGAAGAGCACGAACGCCGCAGCGCCGTCACCCGCATCTATGAAAGCGCACGCATCGGCCTGCGCGGGCTCGGCCTTGCCGGGCTGCTGCGGCGGCTGTGCAGCGACGTACGCGCCCAGCTCTACCTGTTCGATACGGCCACCCTGCAGCCCTGGCAGGAGGGTTTGCCGCCGCTGCCGGACAGTTGGCGGGCAACCCTCGCCCAGCGTCGCTCGGTGCCGGACACCGTGACCCGCTGCAGCAATGGCGAGCAAGAAGCGCTGGTAATGCCACTGCCGTCACTGGCCACCTGCGAGATTCTCGCTACCGGCGGCGAGCTGCTCGACTACGGCCTGCTGCACCACATCGTCGCGGTGCTGGGCATCGAGCTGGAACGCGCCCAGGTCGAGCACGAGCGCATGCTGCGCCTGGGATCGGAGTTGCTGGATGACCTGCTGCAGCAGCGTCTCACCGAACGCGCCGCGCAGGAGCGCCTGGCGCAGCTGAACTGCCCGGTGGATGCCGCCTGCCTGGTGCTTGCGCGCGCCGCCGGCGAACTGCCGATGCACTGGCAGCAGCGCCTGCAGCGGCTGGGAATGGGGCTGCTGGTGCGCCACCAGGGCAACGAGCTGATCCTGCTGCTGAACGATCCGGCACAGGCGCAGGCCCTGCAGGCCGAGCTGGACTGCATGCTCGGCCATAGCAACCCGCTGGGCCATGCATTGCGCGCGGTGGAGGCGCTGCGTGAGGCACGCCTGGCGCTGTCCCATGCCAACCGCCAGCGACCGCTGGTGGCTTACGCCGATGCGCAGGGCGAGCAGTCCTGGCTGCCGGCAAGCCTGGAGGAAGCCCGCCGCGTACATCGCCGGGTGCTGGGTGCGCTGGCGGATTACGACGCGCAACAGGGTGGCCAGTTGCAGCACACCCTGCGCGTCTTCCTCGAACAGAACCGCTCCTGGCAGAAAGCCGCGCAGCTGCTCAACGTACACAAGCAGACGCTGGTCTACCGCATCCGCCGCATCGAGGAAATCACCGAGCGCTCGCTGGATTCCACCGAGGACGTGGCCGTCCTCTGGATCGCGCTGCGCTCGGCGCAGATTGCCGGGATGGACCTGGGGATCAGGGAATGATCACAAAGCTCTTGCGTACCGTCTCGCGAATATCCCAGGTGCCCTGACAGTTCGCCGGGAACAGCACGGCGTCGCCGGCGCGCAGTTCGATGGGCTCGCCGTCGTCCGGGATGAACAGGCAGTGGCCACTGATGAAATGGCTGAACTCCCGTGACAGTACCTGGCGCCGCCAGCGGCCGGGCGTGCATTCCCAGACGCCGGTGAGCAGCCCACCCTCGCCTTCCTCGGCGTAGGTCGCGGTGCTGGACACGGGGGTGCCCAGGGGTTCCTTCACCGGTTGCGGCGTCGGCAGTTCGAGTCCGGCGGTGCCGGTGAGCAGGATCGGTTGGGGCATGGGGCTGTTCTCCTAGAGGTCCTTGTCTTCGAGGCCCGCCGGAGCGAAGCCGGCCAGGGTCCGGTCGAGCCAGGCGCCCTTGCGGTTCTGCGCCTCGGCCTGTTCCTTGCGTTGCACCGCACCGCGCACCATCAGGCCGCCGATGTAGCGCACCGGTTCAAGCGGGAAGCGCTTGGGCTGGCGGCCGACCAGGCCGCAACGGCTCCATTCGTCATCGATGCTCAGCGCGAGACTGGCGAGGATGCGCCCGCCGAGGCGGCTCGGGCCGACGCCGTTGCCGCTCCAGCCGATGCCGTAGACGATGTGCGGCGCGCCGTTCAGGTGGCCGAACACCGGCAGGCTGTCGTAGGTACGGTCGATGGGCCCGGACCAGCTGTGGGTCACCGGCACGTCGTCCAGCTGCGGGTAGGTGCGGCGCAGGTCCTGTTCGGTGTCGTCATTGAGCTGCGGGTTGTGGTCGTAGCTCTCGTCGATGCGGCTGGCGAAGCTGATCATCCCGGTGCCCTTGCCAAAGGCGATACGGCCGTCCTGGGTGGTACGGTAGTAGTCGACCATCAGCTGCGAATCGGTGACGGCTTCGCCGCCGGTCCAGCCGATCTGCTCCAGGCGCTCGGGAATCGGCGCGGTGGCGACCACCGTGCTGGTCACCGGCAGGATAGTGCGGCGCAGTTCGGGAATCGCCGCCGCCCAGGCATTGGTCGCCATCACTACCTTGGGGGCGCGCAATTCGCCGCCGGGCGTGCGGATCACGGCCGGCTGGCCGCGATCCAGGCTGAGCATCGGGGTGTTCTCGAAGATCCGCACACCCTTCTCCAGCGCCACCCGGCGCAGGCCGCGCACCAGACGTGCCGGCTGCACGGTGGCGTTGCTGGCTTCCAGTACGCCTTCCAGGTGCTTCGGCGAGCCGGCGCGGCGGGCCACTTCACTGTTGGAAAGCGATTGGAAAACCGGCTCGCCCAAGCGCTCGCAGGTCTGCTGCACGCCCTTCCAGGCACCGCGCTGCGCATTGGTGGTGGCGGTCCATAACCAGCCGGCGCGGCGGAAGTGCGCGTCGATATCGTGGGCCTTGCAGAATTCCTCGATCTCACCGATGGCCGCCGCCGAGGCACGAGCCAGGCGCAGCGCCTCATCCTTGCCGCACTGTGCGGCCAGCGAGCTGATCTTTGGCCACCAGGACATGACGAAGCCGCCGTTTCGCCCGGAGGCGCCGCCACCGCAGATGTCGCGCTCGATGATGGCGATACGGCAGTCAGGCTTGAGCTCCAGCAGGCGCAGCGCGGTCCACAGGCCGACAAAGCCGCCGCCGACGATGGCTACGTCGACCTCGAGTGGGCCGTCCAGCGCGGGCAGCGGAGTCAGCTCGGAGGCGATTTCCTCCAGCCACAGGGAACGTTTCATGTGCGGATTCCAGATTGAACGGTAGTGCGCCACTGTCCTGTGTCAGGCCAGTGGCGAACAATCGTCCATTCCATGCAATCCGGGGGAATGCCTCATACGAAGATATGAAGCCATTGGGGGCGCATCCATGCCATTGCGCCTGACGGGACCGTTCGCCGGGCTCCGCGCCTGCGCTTACTCCCCTCAGCCCAGCCCTGGCTGCGCGCCCCGCTCCGAAGGGAGAAGGGGCAGGCCGTGCCAACTGACGCGGAGGTTTCATCCTGCATCGAACGCTCCCCTCTCCCTCTGGGCGAGGGTTAGGGTGAGGGCCGACCAGAGCACAGGACTCAGTTGTGGGAGCGGACTCCGTCCGCGATGTCTTCAAGCCGCGCCAAGGTGTCAGGGGCGCAGCAATCGCAGGTGAAGCCCGCCCCTGCGCTCAACCCTTGGCCTTCTTCGGCGCAAGGCCCGGCTTGGCGAACTTCACGATCAGCCAGTTCTCCGACTTGCCATGCTTCACCGTGACCTCGGCCACGCGAATGCTCGCCGGCACTGTCGCCAATACCTGGCGCGCGTCCAGCCCCGGCTTGATGTACTTGTCGAGCTGTTCGTAGAGGCGGTAGCTGATCATGCCGCTGCGCAGCGCGTGGGTCTCGAAGTCGCCGATAGCCTTGGCGTCAGCCTCGGTGCGGTTCGGGTTCAGGGTATGCGCCAGAACGTCGACCACGTTCTTGTCGTCGGCAATGGCCACCAGCATGAAGCGCTTGGCCACTTCCTGCAGCACACGCCGGTACGCGGCGTCGTTGTATTCGGTGTACAACACCGCCTCCACCAGCTTCTGCTTGTCGAAGGTCAGCGCCAGGCGATAGCGCGTGCCGGCGTAGTCGACGCCGTCCTTGCAGCGCGCGGTGACGCCCATGGGCTGCAGGCATTCGACGAAGCCCTGCTGCTTGCCGAAACCCTTCTGCGCCGCGCCGTAGTTGTACTTGCCGAACAGCGGGTCAGCCGCCGACGCCCAGCCCGCCACGCACATCAACAATGCCCCGATTGCCCATTTGCCCATTACGAACTCGTCTCACGAAATGCAAAGGACGCGAGGATAGAGGATTTGGCGCAATCATGGCTGCATGCAGACGATGATCGGACGTGGAGGGATGCGGGTTAGCGAGCAAGGACTAGGCGTCCCCCTCGGTCCTACGAAGAGCGCTGCGGAGCTTACCTGTAGGAGCGAGCTTGCTCGCGAACCCGCACGGCACCGATCAGGACCGTAGGGCGCATAACCTGGAACAGGTTATCCGCCGACCGGCTTGCGGCGGATAACGCTGTCGCGTTATGCGCCCGACGCAAAACCTCGGTCAGGACGCTCAGTCGAAGCGATACTCCAGCCCCGCCCCCGCGTACCACGACCGCCCCGGCGCCGCCTCGTAGTAACGACCGTTGCTGTCGCCGACGATCACCGAACCGACGTACTGGCGATCCAGCAGGTTGTCCAGCCGCACCAACTGGTGGAAGGTCCAGGGCCCGACATGCTGCTCGAAGCGGGTGCGCCAGTTGAACACCGCGTAGCTGGGCGCCGGCTTGTCCTCGTTGCTGTCCTCGACGTAGACCTTGCTGCGGTACTGGCCCTCGAAGCCCATGCTGATGCCGTCCCGGGGCTTCCATACCAGCTCGCCGAACAGGCTGCTGCCGGGCACGCCGGGCAGGTGGTTGCCCTTTTCGATCACGCTGCCGCTCTCGACAAAGTCCTCGTCGTAGGTAGCATCCAGGCGCGTGTAGGCGAGGTTGGCCTGCCAGTGTTCGGAGAGGTCGCTCTGCACGCCCAGCTCGAAGCCCCGGCGCAGGGTCTTGCCGGCGTTCTGGTAGCTGGTTCGGCCGTCGGTGGAGCTGGCGACGACGATCTCGTCGTCGGTACGAATTTCGAAGATCGCCGCGTTGACCCGCGTATCGCCGGCGACCTTCGCCTTGAGGCCGACTTCGTACTGGGTGCTGGTGGCCGGGTCGAGGCCGAAGTTGAAGCTTTCCGCCAGCCCTGGCGCGTAGGCCATCTCTGCCTGGGTCGGCGTCTCGAAGCCCTTGCCGGCGCTGACATAGCCATGCAGGTTCGGGGTAAAGGCATACATCACCGAGAGCGACGGGTTGTTCTGCTGGTACGTCTTCGAGCCGCTGGAATCGCCGTTGCTCAGGTAATGGTCGTCCACTTCCATCTTCATGCTGCTGTGGCGCAGGCCGGCGTCGAAAGTCCAGTTGCCCAGCTCCCAGCGCGCCTGCACGTAGGGGTCGAGGCTGGTGGCGATGTCGTTTTCGTTGCGGCGCATCTCGCCCTTCACACCCAGCTGGTCGCCGCTGAAATTCTGGAAGCCCTTGCGGTCGTCCTCGCTGCGGTCGTAGTCCACCCCGGTGGTGACGGTCAGCTCACCCGGCACGCCGTGTACCGGCTGGATCCAGCGCAGGGTGCCGCCGTGGAATTCGCGATCGAAGTCCACTACCCCGCCACCACGTTGGGCGTTGGAAGCCACGCCCCTGGGGATCGACAGGTACTGCACCACGCTGCGCTGGCCGGCGTAGAGGTTGAACTGCAGGGTCGCGTCGCCGAAGTAGCGCTCGTAGTTCATGCCCATCTGTTGGTGGTCGATGCTCTTGCGCGTGTTGTAGGTCTCGGCCGCCGCTGCCACCGAGCGCGGGTCGTGCTGGTACGCGTCCCAGGTCTGGCCCAGCGGGTCCTGCGTGCCGTTCTGCTCCAGGCTGCTGTAGATCAGCGCCAGGCGGCTGTCTTCGTCGGGCTTGAAGTTGAGCTTGGCGAAGGTCTGGTCGCGGCGCGCGGCGCTGTGGTCGCGGTAGCCGTCGGTGTCCATGCGCGAGGCGTCGAGCAGGAAGCCGGCCTGCTCGGTGCCGCCCTCGGCATAGAGGTGGTTCTTGTTGAAGCCGTCGCTGCCGAAGGTGGTTTCCGCACCGACTTTCGGCGGGCCGTAGCCGTCGCGGGAGAACATCTGGATCACCCCGCCGCTGTTGCTGCCGTAGAGCGTCGAAGCCGGGCCACGGAGTACTTCGATGCGGTCGGCGACGTCCAGGTTCAGCGTCGCCGCCTGGCCCTGGCCGTCCGGCGTGCTGGCCGGTATGCCGTCGCTGAGCAGCTTCAGCCCGCGAATGCCGAAGGCTGAGCGCGCGCCATAGCCGCGGGAGGAAATCTGCAGGTCCTGGGCGTAGTTCTGGCGGTTCTGCACCACCAGGCCGGGTACCCGCTGCAGCACTTCGGAGGCATTGACGCCGAGCTGGCCATCGCTGAGTTGCGGCTGCTGCACGGTATCGATGGAGAACGGCAGGTCGAAGCTCGACACCGGGGCATAGGCGCCGGTGACCACCATGGGGGCCAGCAGCGTTTCGTTGTCCGTTTCCGCCGGTTCGGCGCGGGCCAGTTGGCCGTGGGCGACACCGCAGATCAACAGCGGCAGCAGTTTGAGTCGGGCGGGTACGACAGAGCGGTTAGCAGGCACGGCGACTAGGATTCTTCTGTAGGACCGAACGGCGATGCTGCCAGTCTCGGCAGCCGCTGCACAGGCCTTTCGTGGGTCGGGATATTGCGGGTTATCGAGTATGCAAAGGCTATTTCATTCGTCCGCCTTTGCCTCTTCGACGATTGTACTATCTAGTTAATTAGCATGCTAAGCGTATAATCGGCGAATCCAACAGCGAGAACCTTCTGTATGAAACCGGTACAGCGCACCTCCCGCGCGAGCATATTCATCCTCCTCGGCCTGGGCCTGATCATCGCCCTCCTCGGCCTCGCCCTGGCCGCCGGTGGCGTCCGTCTGGTCAGCCTTGGCGGCTCCTGGTACTTCCTCGTCGGTGGCCTGGCCATGGCGCTCTCGGGCCTGCTGATCGCGTTGCGCAAGCCGGTCGGCGCCTGGCTGTTTGCCGCCTTCCTGATTGGCACCGCGCTATGGGCCGTGTCCGACACCGGCCTGGTGTTCTGGCCGCTGTTCTCGCGGCTGTTCATGTTCAGCGCCATTGGCGTGGTGGTCGCGCTGGTCTATCCGTTGCTGGCCCGCTCGGCAGGCCGCAACGCTGGTCGTGGTGCCTATGGCATCGCTGCTGTGCTGGCGGTACTGGTGGCCATCGCCGCCGGTAACATGTTCGTCGCCCATCCCAGCGTCGCGCCCACCGGCAAGGGCCCTGGCCTGACGCCGGTGGACCCGGCCCATGCGCAGAAGGATTGGGCGCAATACGGCAACACCGAGGGTGGCAGCCGCTTCGCTGCGCTGGACCAGATCAATCGCAGCAACGTCGACAAGCTGCAGGTGGCCTGGACCTACCACACCGGCGACGTGGCGATCAGCGACGGCAACGGTGCGGAAGACCAGCTCACCCCGCTGCAGGTCGGCGACAAGGTGTTCATCTGCACCCCGCACAACAACCTGATCGCGCTGGACGCGGACACCGGCAAGGAGCTGTGGAAGAACGAGATCAACGCCCAGTCCAAGGTCTGGCAACGCTGTCGTGGCATGGCCTATTTCGATGCCACCAAGGAAATCGCACAGCCGACCCAGCCGAACAGCACGCCGGTTATCGCCGCCAGCGTTCCGGCCGGCGCCAACTGCCAGCGTCGCCTGCTGACCAACACCATCGATGCGCGCCTGATCGCTGTCGACGCCGACACCGGCGAGTTCTGCCAGGGCTTCGGCACTAACGGCCAGGTCGATCTGAAGGCAGGGTTGGGCGACGTACCCGATTCCTACTACCAGCTCTCCTCCGCTCCGCTGATGGCCGGCACCACGGTGGTGGTCGGCGGCCGTGTCGCGGACAACGTCCAGACCGACATGCCCGGCGGCGTGATCCGTGGTTTCGACGTCATCACCGGCGCCATGCGCTGGGCCTTCGACCCGGGCAACCCGCAAGACAAGCAGGCCCCGGCGGACGGCAAGAGCTACGTACGCAGCACGCCCAACAGCTGGGCGCCGATGTCCTACGACCCGGCGATGAACACCGTCTTCCTGCCCATGGGCAGTTCCTCCACCGACATCTATGGCGTGGAGCGGACGAAACTCGACCACACCTACGGCGCTTCGATCCTTGCCGTGGACGCCACCAGCGGCGCCGAAAAGTGGGTCTACCAGACCGTGCACAACGACCTCTGGGACTTCGACCTGCCGATGCAGCCGAGCCTCGTCGATTTCCCCGTGGCTGACGGCAAGACCGTTCCGGCAGTCGTCATCGGCACCAAGGCCGGGCAGATCTACGTACTCGACCGCGCCACCGGCAAGCCGCTGACCGAGGTCAAGGATGTGCCGGTCAAGCCGGGCAACATCCCCGACGAGCCCTACTCGCCGACCCAGCCGAAGTCCGTTGGCATGCCGCAGATCGGCGCACAGACCCTCAGCGAGTCGGACATGTGGGGCGCCACGCCCTATGACCAGCTGCTGTGCCGCATCGACTTCAAGAAGATGCGCTACGACGGCCTCTACACCGCGCCGGGCACTGACCTGTCGCTGAGCTTCCCCGGCTCCCTGGGCGGCATGAACTGGGGCAGCCTGTCCACCGACCCGGTGCACGGCTTCATCTTCGTCAACGATATGCGCCTGGGCCTGTGGATCCAGATGATCCCTTCGGCCAACAAGGGCGCGGCCGCCGGCGGTGGCGAGGCACTGAACACCGGCATGGGCGCCGTGCCGCTCAAGGGCACGCCCTACGCGGTGAACAAGAATCGCTTCCTCTCGGTGGCCGGCATCCCGTGCCAGGCGCCGCCGTTCGGCACCCTCACCGCCATCGACCTGAAGACCCGCCAGGTGGCCTGGCAGGTACCGGTGGGCACCGTGGAAGACACCGGCCCGCTGGGTATCCGCATGCACCTGCCGATCCCCATCGGCCTGCCGACCCTTGGCGGCACGCTGTCCACCCAGGGCGGTCTGGTGTTCATCGCCGGCACCCAGGACTTCTACCTGCGCGCCTACGACAGCAGCAACGGCAAGGAAATCTGGAAATCCCGCCTGCCTGTCGGCAGCCAGGGCGGCCCGATGACCTACGTGTCGCCGAAGACCGGCAAGCAGTTCGTCGTCATCACCGCCGGCGGTGCGCGCCAGTCCACCGACCGTGGCGACTACGTGATGGCCTACGCGCTGCCCGACACCCCGACAGCCAGCCAGTAACCCTCCCATCGCGCCCGCCTCGTGCGGGCGCCTCCTTCCGGCGCGGCACTCCCACCGCGCCTTTTTTATTCGCTTCAAGCTCAGGATATTCCATGCGCACTTCCCTTCGCCTCACGCCCGGCCTGCTGCTGTGCGTCGCCTCGCTGCCTGCGCTGGCCGCAGAAGGCCTGCTCGAACGATCCACGATGACCGGCGACTGGGGCGGCCTGCGCCACCAGTTGGAAGAAGATGGCGTCAAGTTCACCGGCGACTACAGCGGCGAGACCGCCTACAACGCCCACGGCGGCCTGCACCGTTCCGCGCGCTATTCGCAGAACATCAAGCTGGGCGTGCAGTTCGACCTGTCGAAACTCTACGGCCTGGAGAATGGCGGCAAGGTCCAGCTGACCATCAACGACCGCCGCGGCAACAGCGCCTCGGAGGACCTGGTGGGCAACCGCCTGCCGATCCAGGAAAACTACGGCGGCCTCTATACCCGCCTGACCGAGCTGAGCTACGAGCGTGACCTGGGCCAGGCGGTGAACCTCAAGCTCGGCTACATGGCCATGGGCAATGACGTCGGCGGGCTCGACAGCGGCATCCTCTGCAACTTCATGAACGCCGGCTTCTGCGGCCACCCGCTGAACATGTCCGGCGGCAGCGGCTGGACCAACTACCCCAACGCGCACCTGGGCGCACGGGTGAAATACAGCTTCGCTCCGGACTGGCAACTGCGCATCGCCGCGTTCAACGTCGACCCGGAAAGCAACGGCAACTCCAGCCGCGCCTGGCACCTCACGCCCAAGCACACCACCGGCACTGTGGTGCCCATCGAGCTGGTCTACAAACTTCAGGGCGAATTGCCCGGTGAGTACAAACTGGGCTGGTACTACGACAGCTCCGACGTGCAGCGCATCGGTAGCAACAAGGAAGAGTCCGGGCGCAGCGGCCACTACCTGCTGGTCGACCAGTCGGTGTGGAACGATCCGGCCTCCGAGGGCCGCAGCCTGCACCTGTTCGGCCAGGCCTCGGCCGCCAGCAGCGCCGCCTCGCCCTTCACCAAGTGGTACGGCGCAGGTGTAGTGCTCTACAAGCCCTTCGAAGGCCGCCCGAAAGACAGTCTCGCGCTGGGTTACGGCCGCGCCGTACCCAACCCGCGCAGCCGCGAAGTGCAGGAGAACAACGCCCTCGCCAACGGCCAGGACTACCCGAACCTGGACAGCGGCGAACAGCTCATCGAGCTGAGCTACGGCTACCAGGCCACGCCCTGGCTGACCCTGCGCCCGGACCTGCAGTACGTCATCGAACCGGGGGCCTTCTCCGGCCAGGACATCGACAACGCCCTGCTGCTCGGCCTGCAGGTGAAAGCCAGCTTCTGAGAAAAGCGATCCTGAGACAAATTGATACAGTAACCCCATGATTCATAGGACTTTTCTTATACAAATAGCGCGCCTGTACTCCTAAACTGGCCTGTCACCCTGCGGGAACACCCGCAGGACGTTGACACCGGTTATATGGAGCTACACATGCCCGGTTGGTATGAAATCAAGGAACTCAGCAGCGGCAACCGTCGCGTTCTGCTCAAGAACACTGCCCACGGTACTCTGCTGGAAACTCTGGCCTACCCGACACAGGAGGCAGCCGAGCAGGCCATCAACAGCCTCCGCAGCTCCTGTGCGGCCGTCGAGCGCTACAAGCGCCAGATGTCCCCCGGCGGCAAGAATTTCTTCGTGATCCGCGATAACACCGGTGCAGAACTGCTGACCAGCAAGCTGTACGACTCCGAGGCCGCACGTGACCAGGCGATCGCAACGATCGCCCAGGCCGGCCTCAGCTCGGAGCTGCGTGCACACGCCTGAGTGACGAGTGAATGAAAGAGCCTCGCGCAATGCGGGGCTTTTTTGTGGGCGATTGGTTTTGCGCATAGCCATCCCCCGCTGCGCCGAATCGGCCGGCAACGCCAGCGCCCGCGTCTTTGCGGAATTCTGATATCGCCCCACCCCGCCCCCTTCGTACCTTCTGCCTGCCCGACGCATCCGACGCCGGGAGCGTGCAACCCACAAAACAACAAGAAGGGCCCGCCCCATGACTCCACGCATTCATCCGTCGGCGCACGCCGATGCCCTCCCTTGCCCGCTGCGCCCCGGCGCTCGCGGCTGACTGCCGTTCACCCTCTCGATCAATTACAGGCAAGGGACAACCACCATGCTCAAACAAGGCGTACTCCGCTGGCCCCAGATCGCCGGGCTCGGCATTTCACTGGTCATTGCCGGGCAGTTCTCCGGCTGGAACTACGGCCTGGCCAGCAGCGGCTGGGCCAACATGCTCGTCGCCACCCTGCTGATGGCCGTACTCTGCGGCGGCCTGGCGCTGTGCGTGTGCGAACTCTCCACTGCTCGGCCCCATGCCGGCGGCGTGTTCGCCTACGCGCAGCTGGCCTTCGGCCCCTTCGTCGGCTACCTGGTCGGCGCGGCGTGCGCGCTGGCGCTGACCATCGGCACGGGCGCGGCTGCCAACTTCCTCGCCGCCTACATGGAGTCGGTATTCGGCTTCGGCGGCTGGCCGGTGCGCATCGGCCTGTTCGCAGTGATCATCGGTATCCACATCATCGGCGTCGGCGAGGCCCTGGGCCTGACCCTGCTGGCCGGCGCCGTGGCCGCCATCGCCCTGCTGGCCTTCGGCGGCGCCATGCTGCCCCACGTGCACTGGGAAAACCTGTTGCCCACGGCTGGCAGCGCACTGCCGGGCGTAAGCGTCGCCGGCGTGTTCGCCTGCGTGCCGTTCGCCATCTGGATGTTCATCTGCCTGGAGCAGGTCGCCTCCGCTGCCGAGGAAGCTGCAGACCCCGGCCGCAGCATGCCGCGCGGGATCATCGCCGCTGTCGGTACCCTGCTGCTGACGGCCCTGACCGTGGTGATCAGCGCGCCGGGCGCAGCCGGCGTGGAAGTAGTCGGCAACGCCGGCGATCCGCTGTACGCCGCCATGACCCACGGCGGGCTGTACGGCGAGCGCGACTGGCTGCCGCTGCTGGTCGGTTCCGGCGCCGTGTGCGGCCTGCTGGCGACCTTCTTCTCGGTGGTGTTCTCGGCTTCCCGTCAGTTGTTCGCTCTGTCCCGCGACGGCTTCTTCCCTGCCGCGCTGGCCCGCACCAACCGCCGAGGCGCGCCCTACGTCGCCCTGCTGGTGCTGACCGTGATCGGCCTGCCGCTGACCCTGGTGCCGCCGGAAAAACTCCTGCTGTGCATCGTCCTGCTGCTGGGCAGTTGCCACCTGGTGCTGTTCGCCGCGTACCTGCGCCTGCACCGCAGCCAACCCGGCCTGGCGCGCCCGTTCCGCCTGCGTGGCGGCCCTGTGATCGCCAGCGTCGGCATGCTGCTGACCCTCGTGGTCATCGCTGCCTGCTTCCAGCTGGAAGTGGCCATGCTCAGCGCCCTGGCGCTGGTGGTCGCTGCACTGATCCTCAACTACCTGCTGCGCGCTGCCACCCGCGCCGGCAAGCCCCTGGAGAATGTCGAGAATGTCTGAACCAACCCTGCTGCAACGCCGCCACCAGGTCATGGGCGATGCCTCGCCGCTGTTCTACGACGAGCCGCTGGAGCTGGTGAAAGGCGAAGGCGTCTGGCTCATCGACGCCAACGGCAAGCGCTACCTGGACTGCTACAACAACGTGCCCTGCGTCGGCCATTGCCACCCGAAAGTGGTCGCGGCCATGGCCGAGCAGGCGGCGACGCTGAACATTCATACCCGCTACCTCAACGAGCGCGTAGTGCGCTACGCCGAGAACCTCACCGCGACCTTCGCCGAGCCGCTGGACAGCCTGATGTTCACCTGCACCGGCAGCGAGGCCAACGAGCTGGCCCTGCGCATGGCGCGCTTCGTCACCGGCAACAAGGGCGTGATCGTCAGCGACTACAACTACCACGGCAACACCACCTCGCTGGCGGCGGTAACCACGGCACTGCCCAGCTCCGAGCCGTTCTCGGCCCATGCGCGGGCGGTGCCGATTCCCTGCCTGTATCAGGCAGACGGTACGCCCGAGCAAGTCGCCGATCGTTACGTGGCCAAGGTCGCCGAAGCCATCGCCGAGCTACAGGCCGCCGGCGTCGGCCTGGCCGCCATGCTGATCGACACGCTGTTCGCCAACGAAGGCATCCCGCGCCTGCCGGCCGGCTACCTGGCGCGCGTGGCCAAGCTGGTGCGCGATGCAGGCGGCCTGCTGATCGCCGACGAGGTGCAATCGGGCTTCGCCCGCACCGGCGAGCACCTGTGGGGCCATCAGGCGCACCCGTTCGTGCCGGACATCGTCACCCTCGGCAAACCCATGGGCAACGGTTTCCCCCTGGCCGGGCTGGTGACCTCGCGCGAGCGCGTCGAGACCTTCGGCCGCGCCAACCTGTACTTCAACACCTTCGGCGGCTCGCCAGTGGCCGCCGCCGTCGGCCAGGCCGTACTCGACGTGATCGCCGAGGAAGACCTGCAAGGCAACGCCCTGCGTCAGGGCGCGAAGCTCAGCGCCGAACTGCATCGCCTGGCCGAGCGCCATTCGATCATCGGCGACGTGCGCGGCAAGGGCCTGTTCTTCGCCGTGGAACTGGTGCGCGACCGCACCAGCCGCGAGCCGGCCGGGCTCGAAGCGCGACGTATCGTCAACGCCATGCGCCAGCGCGGCGTGCTGATCAGCAAGATCGGTGGCGCCGACAACATCCTCAAGATCCGCCCGCCGCTGCCCTTCCAGGCCGAACACGGCGAGCTGTTCATCGACACCCTGGACCAGGTCCTTAGCGAACTCTGAGGAAAACTGCATGAACGACTTCCCGAAGGCCGATTTCGCAGCGCTCGACCACGACCAGCAAGTCGCCTGCCTGCGCGACCTGGCGCTGGATGCCCTGCGCCACTGGGACGGCGACTTCGTCGGCCTGGAACTGCTCAAGTACCGCGAGAACGCCGTGTTCTGCGCCACGCGCAGCGACGGCACGCGCAGCGCCCTGCGCGTGCACCGCGGCGGCTACCACAGCGAAGCGGCGCTGCGCTCCGAGCTGACCTGGATGGAGCAACTGGCCGCCGGCGGCATTGGCGTGCCGACCATCATCCGCACCCGCGATGGCGAGCACCTGGCCGAAGTGCGCAGCGCCGCGCTCGATGAGCCGCGCTACGTCGACATGCTTGGCTGGCTGTCCGGCAGCACATTGGGTTCGGCGGAACAGGGCCTGAGCGCCGACGGTGACATCGAGGCGCTGTTCCACAAGGCTGGCGCCGTGGCGGCGCGCATCCACCTGAATTCGGCCCAGTGGCGACAGCCCAACGAGTTCACCCGGCACGCCTGGGACGAAGAGGGATTGGTCGGCGCCAATCCGTTCTGGGGCCGCTTCTGGGAACTCGACCTGCTCGCCGACGATGAGCGCGAGCTGCTCCAGCGCGCCCGCCAGGAGGCGCGCATGGATTTGCGCCGCTACGGCCGCAGCCTGGGCAACTTCGGCATGATCCACGCTGACCTGGTGCCGGAGAACCTGCTGCTGGAGGCGGGCGAGGTGCAGCTGATCGACTTCGACGACGCCGGCTTCGGCTGGCACATGTTCGAACTGGCCACGGCGCTGTACTTCTGCCAGGACGACCCACGCCTGGCGCAGATCGAAGCCGCGCTGCTGGCCGGCTATCACTCGGTCAAGCCGCTCTCCGCCGCGGACCGCGCCGCCCTGCCGCTGTTCCTCGCCCTGCGTGGCACGACGTACCTGGGCTGGGTGCACACCCGACGCAACAGCCAGACCGCGAAGGAGCTGGCGCCGATGCTGATCGAGCGCGCCTGCACCCTGGCCCGCGCCTACCTGGCGAGCCGCTGAATCTGGCAGAGCGCCACAAGCCCCTGGCGTGCAGGCACAATCCTGCACGCCAGCGCTGACCGATACTCGGCGCACAACCGAGGTGAACCGTCATGACCGGCATAGCCCGCCACCAGGCAACCGACTCCGATGAACTGGCCTGCGCCCTCGCGGGCTGGAGCCAGGACTACACCCAGCTCGGCCACGGCCGCCTGCAGGCGGAGCTGCTGCATGTGCAGTTGCCGGACGCCTCGCTGATCTACGAACACTCCAACCTGCACCTGCACGAAAACATGGCGCCGCCGGCCGGCCACCTGGTGATCGGCATTCCCCTGCGCGCCAGCGACGACTCGCGCTTCAACGGCCAGGCACTGCACGACGACACCCTGCTGGTGCTCGAAGGCGGCCGCGAGCTGGAAATCTGCGCCGCCGGGGAAATCCACATGCTCGGCCTGACCTTCAGCCAGCCGCAACTGGAACGCCTGCTCGGCGCCGAGGAGCGCGAACTGTTCGAGCGCGCGCTGGAGCAACGCCGCCTGCAACTCTCACCCAGTGGCGCCGGCAACCTGCGGCGCAGCCTGTGCGGCGCCATCGCCTCCTTCGAAGAGGAGCCCTGGCGCACCGCCGATCCACAGCAGGCCGGCCACGCCGTCGCCCGCGTGCTGAGCCATGTCCTGCAGGCGCTGGAGGAAATCCTCCCCGGCAGCGCCCGCGATGGCGCGCCGCGCTCGCTGCAGCAGCATCGCCGGCTGGTACTCGCGGCCATCGACCGCATGCAGGCGGACCTCGCCCAACCACTGTCGCTGCTGGAACTGAGCCAGAGCCTGAACACCAGCCAACGCACCCTGCAGTACTGCTTCCGGCAGATCTGCCAGAGCACGCCGCAGCAGTTCTTCCTCAGCCTGCGCCTGGCCGAGGCGCGCCGCAGGCTCAAGCAGGAACCGCAGCAGAGCATCACCCACCTGGCGCTGGACCTGGGCTTTGCCAGTTCCAGCCATTTTTCGACCTTGTACAAGCGGTTGTACGCGGAACAGCCGTCACTGATCTCGCGCTCGCGCTAAATCCTGCCCCTGTAGGAGCGAGCTTGCTCGCGAACCCGCTTGACGCTGGCGCCGTCGGATGGCTCGTTCGCGAGCAAGCTCGCTCCTACAAAAAGGACCACTGTCGGATCTGGCAACCACACCCAATCACTTGGCAGACACACGCAACGGCACAACGCCAGCCCTTACTTAGCATCGGCAGAAGTCTCATCCCCCCAATCGACAATAACGAAACGGATGCCTTCGCCATGACCCACGCCGCCGTGCTGCGTCCCACCCTGCTCGCCCTGCTCATCGCCGGCGCCAGCAGCTCCGCCAGCGCCTACCAGCTGTACGCCACCGACGACACGCACCTGAACGCCGATCTTTCAGCGACCTTCGGGCTGTTCCACAGCCAGGAGCGCTACAACATGACCGGCACGCTGGATGAGGGCTCGTCCTCCTGGCAGGAAGGCTTCATCAAGTACGGCCTGAGCGGCGACCAGAAACTCGGCGACGCAGGCACCGCCTACGGCGCGTTCAACCTGCTCAGCTCCGCCACCTGGGGCGACGGCGATGCCGCTGGCTTCAGCGACGGTTCCGAGCGCACCACCAAGATCGAAGATGCCTACGCCGGCTGGCGTTCGGGCAAGCTCTTCGAGGTGCTGGGCGATGATGGCATCGACCTGTCCTTCGGCCGCCAGAACATCGTGGTCGGCGATGGCTTCCTGATCGATGGCGACGCCCTGAACATGGGCAAGGGCCTGGCCGATGGCGAATACAACCGTGGCGGCGCCTATTACCTCGCCGGCCGCCGTGACTTCGACGAAACCGCCGTGCTGCGCATCGGCGGCAAGGAAGGCTGGCGTGGCGACCTGATGCGCCTGAAGTCCGACAACCGCGCCCAGGCCAACTCCGAGCTGTACGTCGCCACCCTGGAGCACGTCGCCCCGGAAGCCACCTTCGGCCTGACCTACATCGACGTCACCGACGTCGACGAACGCTACGCCTCGCCGATCCAGCTCGACCGCAAGGACATGAAGACCTACAGCCTGCGCGCCACCGGCAATGCCGGCGTCGAAAACCTGTTCCTCTCCGGCGAATACGCCTGGCAGGACAAGGACAAGGCCCAGTACAGCGACGACCGCGAGAACGCCTGGTACCTCGAAGCCGGCTGGACCTTCTCCGACGTCGCCTGGAAGCCCTACGTCAGCTACCGCTTCAGCCGCTTCTCGGAAGGCTACGACCCGCTGTTCTACGGCTTCAGCCGTGGTTTCGGCACCTGGTTCCAGGGCGAGGTGGCGGGCAACTATTCCGGCCCGTTCAACAGCAACACCCGCGTCAACAACATCGGCGCCAAGGTCAGCCCGCTGGAGAACGTGAATATCGGCCTGCAATGGTTCGACTTCCACACCCTCGACACCGACCTGGGCAATACCGATGCCCGCGAGCTGGACCTGTATGCGGAATGGGCCGTCAACGACCACCTGATGATCATCCCGCTGGTGGGGCTGTACCAGCCGAAGAAAAGCGCCGACGAAGGCGGCACCCAGATCGGCAATGACAACAGCAACCTGTACAGCCAGCTGATGTTCTCCACCACCTTCTGACCCGAAAGCGAGCCCGCCATGCCCAGCCTCCTGACTTCTATCCAGGGTCGCATCACCTGGCTGGCGGGCCTCTGCCTGCTGCTGGTCTCCAGCGTTCTGATCGGCCTCTCGCTGTACCAGGCGCGGCAGGACAGCCGCACCATCGAGCGCGACAGCGGCGAACTCTTCGCCGCCGCCGCGCAGCACAACCTGGAAACCCAGGGCCAGGTGCAGGCGCTGCTGATCCGCGAGCGCCTGCAGAACAACCTGTTGCTGGGCGAGGGTCTGCTGCGCACCGTGCAGACCCTGCGTGCACAGCAGCGTCAGGGTGTCCTCGACCCTGCCGCGCTGCGTGCCGCACTCAACCAGTCGATGGCCGAAACCCTCGGCGCGCACCCGGAGCTGCTCGGCCTGTTCCTGGTGTTCCAGCCCGATGCGCTGGACGCCGCCGACCACCAGTTCACCGCCCGTGAAGACCTGGGCAGCAACGAAACCGGACGCTTCGCCCTCTACCTGCTGCAGAACGGCAAGGAAACCCAGCGGGTGATCGGCACCGAGCAAGTCCTCGGGGATACCACGCCCGGCCCCAGCGGCCAGCCCTACAACGCTTTCTTCACCTGCTCCACCGGGCACGCCCGCCCCTGTGTGCTAGACCCGTATTTCGACGAAGCCTCCGGCCAGCGCCGGCTGGTCACCAGCGTCACCCTGCCCTTGCTGGAAAACGGCAAGGCGATTGCCGCCATCGGCTTCGACATCGACCTCGCCACCCTCCAGCAAAGCAGCGTGGAGGGCAGCCGCAGCCTGTTCGACGGCCAGGGTCGCATCCGCATTCTCAGTCCCAACGGGCTGGTCGCCAGCGACAGCGGCGATGCGTCGAAGCTGGGGCAGAAGTTCGACGACAAGGCCGTGCTCGCCGAGATTGCCGCCGGGCGCTCGCAGTCCAGCGACGACGGCGACTCCATCAACGTACTGCACAGCCTCGCCCCGGTGCCGGATGCTGCCCCGTGGGGAATCCTGCTCAGCGTGCCGCGTTCGGTGATGCTCGCCCCGGCGGAACGTCTCAAGGGCACGCTGGACGACCTGCGCTGGCGCAGTACTGCACTGGAGATCGGCATCGGTGTCGCCGCCGGCCTGCTCGGCATGCTGCTGGTGGCGCTCACCGCGCTGGGCATCAGCCGGCCGATCCTGCGTCTGGCGCGCATGCTCGAAGACATCGCCGATGGCGAAGGCGACCTCACCCGCCGCCTCGACTACCCGCGCCGTGACGAACTGGGCCGCCTCGCCACCGCTTTCAACCGCTTCCTCGACAAGCTGCAACCGAGCATCGCCGCTGTGCAGTCAGCCACCCGCGAAGCCCATGCCACCGCCGACCGCTCCGCGCAGATCGCCCGGCAGACCAGTGACGGCATGCAGCAGCAGTTCCGCGAGATCGACCAGGTCGCCACCGCGCTGCACGAGATGTCCGCCACCGCGCAGGATTCCGCCCGCAGCGCCGCTCGCGCCGCCGAAGCCGCGCGCACGGCGGAACAAGCCTGCGATGACGGCTTCCGCACCCTCGACGCGACCAACAGCGGCATCGACCTGCTGGCCAGCGGCATGCACCAGGCCATGGCTGAGCTGCAACAATTGGCGGCCAGCAACGAGCAGATCGGTTCGATCCTGGAAGTCATCTGCGGCATCGCCGCGCAGACCAATCTCCTCGCCCTCAACGCCGCCATCGAAGCGGCGCGCGCAGGCGATGCCGGGCGCGGCTTCGCGGTGGTCGCCGATGAAGTGCGCGGGCTGGCCCGGCGCACCCAGGAATCGGTGGAGGAAATCCGCGAGGTGATCGAGAACCTGCAGGCGCGCGGCCACTCGGTCACCAGCGCGATGCAGGGCAGTTTCGCCCAGGCCCAGGGCAACGTCGACCAGGCGCGCCAGGCCATCGACGCGCTGCGGCGCATCGGCGAGGCAGTGAACCTGATCAGCGAGATGAACCTGCAGATCGCCAGCGCGGCAGAAGAACAGAGCAGCGTCGCCGAGGAGATCAACCGCAACATCGCCGGTATCCGCGACGTCACCCAGACCATTTCCGAGCACGCACAGCAGGCCGCCGGCGCCAGCCGTTCACTGAACGAACTGGCCAGCCGGCAGCAGGGATTGGTGGAGCAGTTCCGCGCCTGACTCAGATGTCGCTGCAGCGCGGGGTCTGGCGCAGGTACTTGAGGGTGTGCTGCTGGCCTTGCGAGTCCAGGTAGACCATGGTGGCCTGGCTGACTTCGCAGCGCTCGTTGGGTTGGCTGATGCTCAGCACCTTGGCGACGTCCAGCGGCATGCCGTAGTGGTAGACGGCCGCCTCATCGGCAAAGGCAGTGAAGGACAGCAGCACGGCGGGGATGGCGAACAGCGCGCAGAGAGTGGATTTCATGGCAGGCACCTCAGGGATCACGCGGGTCGCGTCGATCGTGGCCCACTGCCATAAATCTAGCTGATGCGACCTTTCCTACACAGATCGACTTCAACAACGGATTTCTTCGATTCACGCAATAATATTGCCTTGCGGGCGTACCTCTGGCTGTGATTGTGACGCCCTCCGTTGCCAGAATGGCAGCATTCGTTTCCATCGGCCGATTGCAGCCAGGCCGTTCCACCGCAAGAATGAACGCCATCGATCAGATCGGGAGGCGCCATGAAACGCGTGGCCATGCTGCTGTTCCCCGGCGTGCAGGCGCTGGACGTTTCCGGGCCGCTGGATGTGTTCGCCGAAGCCAATGCCTTCGTGCCTGCCGGCCAGGGTTATCAGGTGGTGACTCTCGCCGCACAGCCCACCCCCTTGCGCGCCTCCAATGGCCAGCTGCTGGGAGCGGATGCCGCCATCGACCAGGGCGACGGCGCGGCCGATATCCTGTTGGTGCCGGGCGGCCCGACACTGCCTGAGGAATCACCCTCAGTGGAGTTGCTCGACTGGCTGCGCATAGCCTGCGCCCAGGCGCCGCGCTACGGGTCGATCTGCACCGGCGCCTTCCTGCTTGGCCACGCCGGACTGCTGGACGGCAAGCGCGTGACGACGCACTGGAGCGATGCCCGGCGGCTGGCAGAATTGTTCCCTCTGGCGCAGGTCGAGCCGGATCGCATCCATGTCCGCGATGGCGCGCTGGTGACCTCGGCGGGCGTCACCGCGGGCATCGATCTCGCGTTGGCGCTGGTGGCGGAGGATCACGGCGCGGCGGTGGCGCTGTCCGTTGCGAAGCGCCTGCTGGTGGTCGCCCAGCGCCAGGGCGGGCAATCGCAGTTCAGCCCCTTCCTGCAGGCGCCGGCGGACGAGGCTTCGCCAGTGGCACGCATCCAGCGCTATGTGCAGGAGCATCTGGACCAGCCGCTGGGCGTGCCACAACTGGCCGCCGAAGTGGCGATGAGCCCACGCAGCTTCGCCCGCATCTTCGTCCGCGATGCGGGGGTGACGCCGGCCGAGTTCGTCCAGCGCGCCCGCATCGATGCGGCCCGTGGATTGCTTGAAGGCAGTGACCTGGCGTTGAAAGTGATCGCCTGGCGCTGCGGCTTCGGCAGCCCGGCGCGGATGCGCCTGGTGTTCGTGCAGCGCCTAGGCGTGACGCCGACGCAGTATCGCGAGCAATTCCGCCGCAACGGCTGATTTGCCTCGACGTAGGATGGGTGGAGCGCAGCGATACCCATCAATTCGGCGCGCCGCAGCATGGGTATCGCTGCGCTCCACCCCATCCTACAAAACTCGCGAACCTCTGGCTGGCGCGGCGCCCGCCTGATCGCGGATAAATCCGCTCCTACAGGGAACTACCCAGCTAGATCGGCGGCGCCGAGCGCAGCATCACCGACTTCAAGGCGAAGGCCGATTTGATCCCGGCTACGCCGGGAATCTGCGTCAGCGTATTGGTCAGGAACAGTTGGTAGGCCGACAGGTCCTTCACCACCACCCGCAGCATGTAGTCGGCGTCGCCGGTCATCTGGAAGCAGCTCATCACCTGCGGCGCCTGGACGATGCGTTCTTCGAACCGGGCGAGGTAGTCGCCGGTCTGTTTTTCCAGGGACACCGAGACGAACACACTCATGCCGCCGGACAGGCGCTCCTCGTCGAGCCGGGCGAAATAGCCCTGGATGTAGTGCTCCTCCTCCAGACGGCGGACCCGGCGCAGCGTCGGGGTCAGCGACAGGCCGATGTTCTGCGCCAGATCGCGCCAGGACAGGCGGCCATCGTCGGCCAGGGCGCGGAGGATCTTCAGGTCGGTGCGGTCGAGATCAGCCATTTTTGCTCGTACTACTCAGTGCTGTTTTTATAGTGCAAACACACTAATCCGTAAGCTCTGAGCTAGTCAATTTGGAGCAAAAAACCAATCGGTCACACCTATACTGAAACCACAACTACAACAACCGAGGACCTCACCATGAGTGATGTCACCACCCGCTGCGCAACCCTGCGCGGCACCTGCACCGTAGCCCGACCCGGCCGGGTGCGCCCGCCAGGCATGGCTTCTTCCGTCTGCTGATCCACACCCAACGATCACAACTGGAGACCGCCATGACCGACTATGCCCCACTCCGCCTGCACGTCCCCGAACCCACCGGACGCCCGGGCTGCAAGACTGACTTCTCCTACCTGCATCTTTCGCCCGCCGGCGAGGTACGCAAGCCCGCCATCGACGTCGAACCGGCGCAGACCACCGACCTGGCCTTCAGCCTGGTGCGCGTGCTCGACGAGGACGGCAGCGCCGTTGGCCCCTGGGCCCCGGAGCTGAGCCACGAGCAATTGCTGCGCGGCATGCGCCTGATGCTCAAGACGCGCATCTTCGACGCGCGCATGCTCACCGCCCAGCGCCAGAAGAAGATGTCCTTCTACATGCAGTGCCTGGGCGAAGAGGCCATCGCCACCGCCCACACCATGGCGTTGCGCGACGGTGACATGACCTTCCCGACCTACCGTCAGCAAGGCATCCTGATCACCCGCGACTACCCGCTGAAAGACATGATCTGCCAGCTGCTCTCCAACGAGCAGGACCCGCTCAAGGGCCGCCAGTTGCCTATCATGTACTCCAGCCGCGAGAAGGGCTTCTTCTCCATCTCCGGCAACCTCGCCACCCAGTTCATCCAGGCCGTCGGCTGGGGAATGGCCTCGGCGATCAAGGGCGACACCAAGATCTCGTCCGCCTGGATCGGCGACGGCGCCACCGCCGAATCCGACTTCCATACCGCCCTCACCTTCGCCCACGTCTACCGCGCGCCGGTGATCCTCAACGTGGTCAACAACCAGTGGGCGATTTCCACCTTCCAGGCCATCGCCGGGGGCGAAGGCACCACCTTCGCCAACCGTGGCGTGGGTTGCGGCATCGCTTCGCTGCGGGTGGACGGCAACGACTTCCTCGCGGTCTACGCCGCCTCGCAATGGGCCGCCGAGCGCGCCCGCCGTGGCCATGGCCCGAGCCTGATCGAGTGGGTCACGTATCGCGCCGGCCCGCATTCCACCTCGGACGATCCATCCAAGTACCGCCCCGCGGACGACTGGACCAACTTCCCCCTGGGCGACCCCATCGCCCGCCTGAAGCAACACCTGGTCGGCCTCGGCATCTGGTCCGACGACCAGCACGAAGCGCTGAAGAAGGAACTGGAAGCCGAAGTGATCGCCGCGCAGAAAGAGGCCGAGCGCCACGGCTCGCTGGTCGACGGCCACGTGTTCAGCGCCGCCAACCTGTTCGACGACGTCTACAAGGACCTGCCGGAGCACCTGCGCCGGCAGCGCCAGGAGCTTGGGGTATGAATGCCATGAACCCGCAACACGAGAACGCCCAGGCCGTCACCAGCATGACCATGATCCAGGCGCTGCGCTCGGCGATGGACGTAATGCTGGAGCGCGACGACAACGTCGTGGTGTTCGGCCAGGACGTCGGCTACTTCGGCGGCGTGTTCCGCTGCACCGAGGGCCTGCAGAAGAAGTACGGCACCTCCCGCGTATTCGACGCGCCGATCTCCGAGAGCGGCATCATCGGCGCCGCCGTGGGCATGGGCGCCTACGGCCTGCGCCCGGTGGTGGAAATCCAGTTCGCCGACTACGTCTACCCGGCCACCGACCAGTTGGTATCGGAAGCTGCGCGCATCCGCTACCGCTCGGTGAACGACTTCACCGTGCCCATGGTGGTGCGCATGCCCTGCGGCGGCGGCATCTACGGCGGGCAGACGCACAGCCAGAGCCCGGAGGCGATGTTCACCCAGGTCTGCGGCCTGCGTACCGTCATGCCGTCCAACCCGTACGACGCCAAGGGCCTGCTGATCGCCTGTATCGAGAACGACGACCCGGTGATCTTCCTCGAACCCAAGCGCCTGTATAACGGCCCGTTCGACGGCCACCACGACCGCCCGGTGACGCCCTGGTCCAAGCACCCGGCCAGCCAGGTGCCCGAGGGCTACTACAGCGTCCCGCTGGACAAGGCCGCCATCGCCCGCCCCGGCTCCGAGCTGACCGTGCTGACCTACGGCACCACCGTCTACGTGGCCCAGACCGCCGCCGAGGAAACCGGCATCGACGCCGAGATCATTGACCTGCGCAGCCTCTGGCCGCTGGACCTGGACACCATCGTCGAGTCGGTGAAGAAGACCGGCCGCTGCGTCATCGTCCACGAAGCCACGCGCACCTGTGGTTATGGCGCCGAGCTGATGTCACTGGTGCAGGAGAACTGCTTCCACCACCTCGAAGCCCCGATTGCCCGCGTCACCGGTTGGGACACGCCCTACCCGCACGCCCAGGAATGGGACTACTTCCCCGGCCCCGCACGCGTCGGCGCGGCCTTCAAGCGCGCCATGGAGGTCTGAATGGGCACTCACGTCATCAAGATGCCGGACATCGGCGAAGGCATCGCCGAGGTCGAGTTGGTGGAGTGGCATGTCCAGGTCGGCGACGAGGTCCACGAGGACCAGTTGCTGGCGGAAGTCATGACCGACAAGGCCACCGTGGAAATCCCCTCGCCGGTGGCCGGCAAGATCCTCGCCCTGGGCGGCGTACCGGGCCAGGTCATGGCCGTGGGCGGCGAGCTGATCCGCCTGGAAGTGGAAGGCCACGGCAACCACAAGGAGGCCGCGCAGCCGAAGGCACAGGAACAAGCACCAACCCAGCCGGCGGCCAAGCCTGAGCCGGTCGCCGAGGCGGCCAAGATTGAGCCCCGCGTCGAGAACAAACCCGTCGCCCCGGCCGCGCGCCCTGCTCCGTCGCCGGCTCCGCGCCGCGCGCCAGGTGAGAAGCCGCTGGCTTCGCCGGCCGTGCGCCAGCGTGCCCGCGACCTGGGCGTGGAATTGCAGTTCGTCCAGGGCAGCGGCCCGGCCGGGCGCATCCTCCGGGAAGACCTGGAGCACTTCCTCGAACACGGCGGCGCGACCATTGCCTCCGGCTACGCCGCGCGCCATGACGAGCACCAGATCCCGGTAATCGGCCTGCGCCGCAAGATCGCGCAGAAGATGGCCGAGGCCAAGCGGCGCATCCCGCACTTCAGCTACGTCGAGGAAATCGACGTCACCGACCTGGAAGCCCTGCGCGTCCATCTCAACACCAAGCACAGCGCGGCGCGCGGCAAGCTCACCCTGCTGCCCTTCATCGCCCGCGCCATGGTCGTCGCCCTGCGCGACTTCCCGCAGCTCAATGCGCGCTATGACGACGATGCCGACGTGATCACCCGCTACGGCGCGGTGCACCTGGGCGTCGCCACCCAGAGCGACAACGGCCTGATGGTGCCGGTGCTGCGCAACGCCGAATCCCGCGACCTGTGGGGCAACTCCGCAGAAGTCGCGCGCCTCGCCGAAGCGGCACGGCATGGCAAGGCCAGCCGCGAGGAACTGTCCGGCTCGACCATCACCCTGAGCAGCCTCGGTGCGCTCGGCGGGATCGTCAGCACACCGGTGATCAACTACCCGGAGGTGGCCATCGTCGGCGTCAACCGCATGGTCGAGCGGCCGATGGTGATCAATGGGCAGATCATCGTGCGCAAGATGATGAACCTGTCTTCCTCCTTCGATCACCGGGTGGTCGACGGCATGGACGCAGCGGCCTTCATCCAGGCCGTGCGCGCCCTGCTCGAACATCCCGCCACCCTGTTCATCGACTGATGAGTGGAGCCAGAGACGTGAAACAGAACCAGACTCTCGAAACCACCCTGCTGGTGATCGGTGGCGGCCCCGGCGGCTATGTCGCGGCGATCCGCGCCGGCCAGCTGGGCATCCGCACCGTGCTGGTGGAAGGCGCCTCGCTCGGCGGCACCTGCCTGAACATCGGCTGCATCCCGTCCAAGGCGCTGATCCACGCCGCCGAGGAATACCTCAAGGCCCGCGAATTCGCCGGCAAGTCGCCGCTGGGCATCAGCGTGCAGGCGCCGAGCATCGACATCCAGCGCACCGTGGAATGGAAGGACGGCATCGTCGACCGCCTGACCACCGGCGTTGCCGCGCTGCTGAAGAAGCACGGCGTCACCGTGGTCAACGGCTGGGCCAGGATCGTCGACGGCAAGACCGTCGAAGTCGATCTCAGCGAAGGCGGCACCCAGCACATCCACACCGAGCACCTGCTGCTGGCGGCCGGTTCGAAATCCGTCGAGCTGCCCTTCCTGCCGGTGGGCGGCAACGTGATTTCCTCCACCGAAGCCTTGGCGCCCAAGGCCCTGCCCAAACGCCTGGCGGTGGTGGGCGGCGGCTACATCGGCCTGGAACTGGGCACCGCCTACCGCAAGCTCGGCGTTGAGGTCACGGTGGTGGAAGCGCAGCCGCGCATCCTGCCGACCTACGACGAGGAGCTGACCAAGCCGGTGGCCAACGCCCTGCGCAAGCTCGGCATCGAGCTGTACCTGGGCCACAGCGTGATGGGCCTGGAGCCGGACGGCAAAGGCCTGCGCGTGCAGGATGGCGCCGGATCGCAACGGGTGATCGAGACTGACCAGGTGCTGGTCGCCGTCGGCCGCCACCCCAATACCGCCGGCTGGAACCTCGACACCCTGCGCCTGGACATGAACGGCCGCGCCGTGCGCATCGACGAACAATGCCGCACCTCCATGCGCGACGTCTGGGCCATCGGCGACATCGCCGGCGAGCCCATGCTGGCCCACCGCGCCATGGCCCAGGGCGAGATGGTCGCCGAGATCATCGCCGGCAAGCGCCGCGCCTTCACCCCGACGGCGATCCCGGCGGTGTGCTTCACCGATCCGGAAGTGGTGGTGGTCGGCCTGTCGCCCGAGCAGGCACAGGGCGCTGGCTACGAGGTGCTGACGGCGAACTTCCCGTTCGCTGCCAATGGCCGCGCCATGACCCTGGAATCCGGCGACGGTTTCGTCCGCGTGGTGGCGCGCAAGGACAACCACCTGATCCTCGGCTGGCAGGCGGTGGGCAAGGCGGTGTCGGAGCTGTCCACGGCGTTCGTGCAGTCCCTGGAAATGGGCGCCTGCCTGGAAGACATCGCCGGCACCATCCACGCCCATCCAACCCTTGGCGAAGCCGTGCAGGAAGCTGCGCTGCGCGCGCTGGGGCATGCCTTGCACGTCTGAAGCCTGCACTCTCCAAGGTTGATAGCCTCCAGGCTTCCCCCTCTGACCCGCCGATTGGCGGGTCTTTTTTTTGCAGGACCGAGGGGCGCCCAGTCCTCCCACGCGAACCTGTCGCCCCACGGCGGAAGTTTGTTCGCGAGCAAGCTCGCTCCTACAGGGGCATCGTGCTCCCTGGAAAACCTCGGCGGGCTTGAACCGATCACCGGCGGAGCCCGCTCCTACCGATGGTCGATCACCGCACGGAATGTGATTCTGCACACCTGTGCACAGGGGATCACGTAGCCTGGTGAATCATCAACGTTTCCGGCGTTTTGACGAGTTATAGGGAATTTTCGTCACCATCTCCGCATCACCGCCCCCGCATTGACCAAATTAACCATTTGGTACATTTTGCTCCTACAGGCCTTTCCTCTACGGCCATACAAGAACAACGGAGCCATTCCCCATGCCCCACATCCTGCTCGTGCTCAACGGGCCGAACCTAAACCTGCTCGGTACCCGTGAGCCGGCCACCTATGGCCACGAAACCCTCGACGACATCGCCGCGCTCTGCCAGCGCACCGGTGCAGAGAGCGGCCTGCAGATCGAATTCCGCCAGACCAACCACGAAGGCGAGCTGATCAACTGGATTCACCAGGCGCGCGGCCGCTGCGCCGGCATCCTGATCAATCCCGCTGCCTGGACACACACCTCGGTGGCGATCCGCGATGCGCTGGCCGCCGTGGAATTGCCGGTGATCGAAGTGCACCTGTCCAACGTGCACAAGCGGGAAGAATTCCGGCACCACTCGTTCATCTCCGCTATCGCCGTGGGCGTGATCGCGGGGCTGGGCAGCGACGGTTACCGCGCCGGCATCCAGCACTTCACCAAGTTGCTGCAGGAGTGAGCCCGATGAGCGAGCACCGCACCGTCCTGGCCGGCCTGATCGGCGCCGGCATCCAGGCTTCGCGCACCCCGGCGCTGCACGAGCGCGAAGGCGACGCCCAGGGTTTTCGCTACCTCTACCGGTTGATCGACCTGGACACCCTGGGCATCGACTCAGCCGCCCTGCCCGATTTGCTCGCCGCCGCCGAGCGCATGGGCTACACCGGGCTGAACATCACCTTTCCCTGCAAGCAGGCGGTGATTCCGCTGCTGCACGAACTCTCCGATGAAGCGCGCGGCATCGGTGCGGTGAATACCGTGGTACTGCGTGACGGCAGACGCATCGGTCACAACACCGACTGCCTGGGTTTTGCCGAAGGCTTCCGGCGCAACCTCAGCGATGCGCCGCGCGAACGTGTGGTGCAACTGGGGGCCGGTGGCGCGGGCGCTGCGGTAGCGCATGCGCTGCTCAGCGAAGGCGTGGCGCAATTGACCATCTTCGAGGTGGACGCAGCCCGCGCTCAGGCGCTGGCGGACAACCTCAACGCCCACTTCGGTGACCAACGTGCGCAGGTCGGTCATGACCTGGCCGGTGCGCTCGCCGAGGCAGACGGGCTGGTCAACACCACGCCAGTCGGCATGACCAAGCTGCCCGGCGCGCCGCTACCGCTGGAGTTTCTGCACTCGCGCCTGTGGGTGGCGGAGATCATCTATTTCCCGCTGGAGACCGAACTGCTCCGCCACGCCCGCAGCCTTGGCTGCCGCACGCTGGATGGCGGCAACATGGCGGTGTTCCAGGCGGTGAAGGCGTTCGAGCTGTTCAGTGGTGTCGAGGCCAACGCGCAAAGGATGCTGGCGCACTTCGCTGCGATGTAGTGCGATGCCCTGGATCGGTGAATACCCGATTCGCGAGCAAGGACTAGGCGTCCCCCTCGCTCCTACAGCCCCCCTGGGAATGCGGTGCCGATGGTAGGAGCGAGCTTGCTCGCGAACAGCCTTCGCTCCAGATCCAGATCTGGTTACGGCTGCACGTAGCGCAACACCGCCTCAATGATCATGTCCTTGTGCCGCGCCTTGATCGCCGGGTCTTCCAGCTCGACCTGGAACAGCGACCCGACCGTGTGGCGGTTGGACACGCGATAGAAGCAGAACCCGCTGATCAGCATGTGCACGTCGATGGCCGGCAGGCCGGCGCGGAAGGCGCCGCTGGCGGCGCCGCGCTGGAGGATGTCCTCGATGGTGCGCAGGATGTTGCTGTTCATCGAACGGATCGCCTCGGAGCCGGAGGCGAACTGGCCGTAGTGGATGTTCTCGATACTGACGATGCGCACGAAATCGACGTTGCGGTCGTGGTGGTCGAAGGTGAAATCCACCAGCCGGCGCATGGCTTCCAGCGGCTCCAGTTCGGCCAGGTGCAGTGTCTGCTCGGTACCGCGGATATCGCCGTAGAGCTTCTCCAGCACGGCCTGGTAGAGCTGTTCCTTGCTGCCGAAGTAGTAGTAGATCATCCGCTTCGAGGTGTTCATGCGCTCGGCGATGGCGTCCACCCGCGCACCGGAAAGGCCCTGCTGGACGAACTCGACGATGGCCGCCTGGAGAATATCCTCGCGGGTCTTCTCCGGGTTGTTCTTGCGGCCCCGGCGGGCGGTTTCGGCAGGAATAGGCTGGGTGGCGCTGTCGGCAGTCATGGGCTTGGGCATCGGTCCGCCGGCGCCAGGGCGCCGGCTGTGCGGTGAAAGGATGCGCGGATTATGCGCGCCCCCGCGCCCTTCAGGCAAAGCGCAGCAGGCTCAGACCTTCCGCCGGCGCGTGGTGCCGTTGCGTGCCTGTGCCATGGCCGCCAGGCGCACGGCGACGTTGGCTGCGCCGTATCCCGCATAGCCGCCGCGACGCTGGATGATCTCGAAGAAGAAGCGCCCCTCGAACGGTTCGGTATAGACGTGGTACAGCTCGCCGCCATTGGCATCGCGGTCGTAGAGCACGTTGAAGTAGGCCAGCTCGCTGAGGAACTCGTCGTCGAAGTCGAAGCGAGCGGCGAGATCGTCATAGTAGTTGAGCGGAATATCCAGCAGGGGAACACCGGCGTCCTTCGCCCGCGCCACCTCGGCGAAGATGTCCTCGCAGGCGAAGGCGATGTGGTGCACACCGGAGCCGCGGTAACTGGACAGCGCGTGGGAGATGGCGGTGTTGCGGTTCTCCGAGATGTTCAGCGGCAACCGCACACTGCCGTTGGCGCTGCGCAGGGCGCGGCTCTTCACCAGGCCATAGGGATCGGGCAGCACCACTTCGTCGTCGGCCTCGAAGTCGAACAGGCCTTTATAGAACAGCACCCAGCTGTCCAGCCCATCCGCCGGCAGGGCCATGGCCATGTGGTCGATGCGCTGCAAGCGGCCGCTCGGCTTGGCCTCGGGGTCAAGACGAAAGTCCACGTCATAGATGGTCTGCCCGTTGGCGCGCTCTCCCACCAGGTGCTCTTCAACCAAGTAGATCAGGCTGCCGTCCGGCGCACGCACCGCAGGAATCTCCCGCTCGTTGGGGCCGACCAGCCCGCGATACGGCTGGCCCTTGTAGCCCTGCGCACGCTCCAGCGCGCTGGCGGCGTCCCGCACGCGCAACGCGGTGGCGCACAGCGACGGGCCGTGGGCCTCGAAGAAGCTGTGGCCGAAGGAATAGGGTTCGGCATTGAGTACGATGTTGATATCACCCTGGCGCAGCAGGCTCACCGCCTTGGAGCGGTGTTCGCCGGCGCGGGCAAAGCCCAGGCGCTCCAGCCAGTTGGCAAGGCGCGCGCCAAGGGCTTCGTCGACGGCGAATTCGAGGAACTCCACACCCTCCAGCTGGCTGGCCGGTGGCGGCGCGAACAGGCAGTCCAGCTGCTCCTGCGGCATGCCTTCGCCGAGCAGGCGATCGCGGGTCTTCTCTTCCAGGTACAGCAGCGAGCGCAGACCATCGGCGGCATTGGCGCGCGGCGGCGCGGCGCGGAAGCCATCGTTGAAGATTTCCAGCGACAGCGGCCCGCGATAACCACTCTTCAGGATCGGCCCGAGGAAGCCCGGCAGGTCGAATTCGCCCTGCCCGGGGAAGTTGCGGAAGTGCCGGCTCCACTCCAGCACGTCCATGGCCAGGATCGGCGCGTCGGCCATCTGCACGAAGAAGATCTTCTCCCCCGGAATCTGCGCGATGCCGGCCGGGTCACCCTTGAGCGATAGCGTGTGGAAGCTGTCGAGGATCACACCCAGCGCCGGGTGGTCCACCTCGCGCACCAGGTCCCAGACCTGCTGCCAGGTGTTCACATGACGCCCCCAGGCCAGGGCTTCGTAGCCCACGCGCAGCCCGCGGGCACCCGCACGCTCGGCGGCGAGGCCGAGGTCCTCGAGGAGGAATTCGCGCTCGCCCAGGGAGTCGGCCGCAACGTTGCTGCACATCAGCACCAGGTCGGTGCCCAGCTCCTGCATGAGGTCGAACTTGCGCTCCAGGCGGTCGAGGTTGCGCGGCAGGCGATCGCGACGGCAGCCCTCGAAATCGCGAAACGGCTGGAACAGGGTGATCGCCAGCCCCAGGTCGGCACACAGGCGGCGCACGTCGCGCGGGCTGCCGCCATGGTAGAGAAGATCGTTCTCGAAGATTTCCACGCCGTCGAAACCGGCGGCGGCGATGGCTTCGAGCTTGTCCGGCAGGGTTCCGCTGAGGGAAACGGTGGCGATCGAACGTTGCATCGGTGGACTCCTGCCGGGCGGGGTGAGGGGCTTGTTGGAATCGGTCTCCGGCTGAGTCTGATTATTCTGGCGGTCCGGGCCGGCAGCAATTTAAAGTGTACTAACTGGTTAGTTTTGTGTTCGATTACCGAACCAAAGGCCGTTTATCGAATTGACGCTGTTACGGCCGCTGCTCAAGATTTAGCCACGTCGACGCAACCCGGCTGCTCCCCCGGCACTGCCTTCACCGGGCTCTTTATCGAAGAGAAGTCCCTCAGCCGCTGCGAGATGGCCTGCGTGTCATCCATAACAATTTCAAGAACGGGTAAATGCTCATGTACGTACCTCCCCCTCGCCTCGCCGCCTCCATTCCCCACCGCCAAACCATCCTGGCCCGCCTGATGCCGGGTTTGTGCACACTGCTCGGCCACTGCCGCGCGCACTGATTTTCGCCAGCCACCGCACGTCTTTCCTGCAGCTCTAGCCGATCGGCGGTGGAGCACGCGGGCCGCCTGCGGCACGACAATAATTCCCGAGGCTGCGCGTCAGCCCGATAACGGATGGCCCGATCATGATCCATACGCAATCCGCTCCCCTCGCTGCGGTCGCTCCGCACGGCTCTTCCCTCTTCGGCAAGGTGCGTGGCGCCATGGCCGTCGGCAAGGTGCGCTGGGGCATGCTCGCCCTAGTGTTCTTCGCCACCACCCTGAACTACATCGACCGCGCTGCCCTGGGCGTGATGCAGCCGATCCTCGCCGAGAAAATGGCCTGGACGGCCATGGACTACGCCAACATCAACTTCTGGTTCCAGGTCGGCTATGCCATTGGCTTCGTGCTGCAGGGCCGGCTGATCGACCGCATCGGCGTGAAGCGTGCATTCTTCTTTGCCGTGCTGCTGTGGAGCTTCGCCACCGGCGCCCACGGCCTGGCCAGTTCAGCGGCCGGTTTCATGGTCTGCCGCTTCATCCTCGGCCTCACCGAAGCAGCCAACTACCCGGCCTGCGTGAAGACCACGCGCCTGTGGTTCCCGGCCGGCGAACGGGCCGTGGCCACCGGCATCTTCAATGCCGGCACCAACGTTGGCGCCATGGTCACCCCCGCCCTGTTGCCGCTGATCCTCTCGGTCTGGGGCTGGCAGGCGGCATTCCTCTGCATGAGCGCGCTGGGCTTCGTCTGGGTGGTGCTGTGGAGCCTGAAGTACTTCAACCCCGAAGAGCACCCGACGGTGAAGCAGAGTGAACTGGACTACATCCAGGATGCCGTCGAACCGCCGGCCGAGCGCGTGCCCTTCTCCACCATCCTGCGCATGCGCGGCACCTGGGCCTTCGCCGTGGCCCTTTCGCTGACCGCACCGGTGTTCTGGTTCTACCTCTACTGGCTGCCGCCGTTCCTCAACCAGCAATACGGCCTGGGGATCAGCGTCACCCAGATGGGCATCCCGCTGATGCTGATCTGGTTGACCGCCGACTTCGGCAGCATCGGCGGCGGCATCCTGTCGTCCTGGCTGATCGGTCGTGGCATGAAGCCCATCCATGCACGCCTGCTGTCGATGTTCATCTGCGCCTGCTGCATCATCGGCGTGATATTCGCCGCCAAGGCCAGCGGCCTGTGGATCGCCGTGGCCGCCATCGCCCTGGGGGTCGGCGCGCACCAGGCCTGGACGGCGAACATCTGGAGCCTGGTGATGGACTACACGCCCAAGCACATGATGAGCACGGTGTTCGGCTTCGGCGGCATGTGCGCGGCGATTGGCGGCATGTTCATGACCCAGATCGTCGGCTACATCCTCACCGTCACCCACAACAACTACGCGATCCTCTTCACCTTGATCCCGACCATGTACTTCCTGGCCCTGGCCTGGATGTTCTTCATGGCCCCGCGCCAGGTGCCCGGCGCGCCGGAGTGATCCGCACGCCCGAATGAAGAACCCCGCCAACTGGCGGGGTTCTTCATTCGGGCATTCACTTTTTCAACGGCGTGAGCACCGGTGCGCCTTCGTCCAGCAGCATCCACACCAGCAACTTGGCCGGCTTCTTGTCGCTGGCGTTGCGCGAGACCAGGTGCGGCGTGTTCGGTGCTTCGTACCAGGACTGGCCGGCCTGGTAGGTCACCGGCTTCTGCCCTTCGAGCTGGGAGATCACCGCGCCCTCGAGTACGTAGGCAAACACCGAGCCGCTGTGCACGTGTGCACCGGACGCCTGACCCGGCTCGTAGGCAACCGTGATCATCAGGCCCTTCTTGCCGGCGGCATCGGGGAGCTTCTGCTCCTGCTGGACGTCGATTTTCTCCGGATTGGCCGCGTCACCATGGGCGAATACCGGCAGGCTCAGCGCCAGGCCGAGGCCGGCGAACAACAGTTTCAGGGATGTGGATGCGTGCATGGCGGGTACCTCGGGCAGTGGGAACGTGGTGTTCACGCTACGCCTCGGGGTGCATCGGACCAACAGCCAATTCCGCCGAAGATCGGGGTGCCATTGCGACGGGTGGCGGTGCCGTGCTGTTCGCGAGCAAGCTCGCTCCTACAAGGGTTACCGCGAGGCTCTTCTGTAGGAGCGAGCTTGCTCGCGAACCAGCGCGCCAGCGACCACAAAAAAGCCCCGCACACTGGCGGGGCTTTCATAGGCAGCAGGTGAATCAGCCCAGCAGCGCGCTCAGGTCCAGCAGCCCGTCCTTGCGCGGCGGGCACCAGTAGTAGCCGCCGGTGAGCGGGCGGCTGAAGCGGTACAGCGCGTCGGTGATGCCGTCTTCCAGGCCGCTCATGCGGCGCAGCTGCACCTCGAAGGCGTCCAGGGTGCGGCCGAAGGCGAGGAACATCAGTCCCGCGTCCTGGCCCTGGGTCCAGGGCATGGAGCGGCGCACGATGAAGGCTTCGGGCTCGAAGCTCTCCTGGGCGGTGCGCTTGACGTGGGCGGACTCAGGCGCGTCGTCCAGCTCCTCGTTGTCGCTCAGGCGGCGCCCCATGATGTCGTCGCGCTCGTGCTGCGGCAGCGCGGCAAAGTCCTGCAGCTGGTGACGCCACTGCTGGATCGCGGCAAAGCTGCCGCCGACCAGGCCCGCTGCGTCGCCCTCGACGATGGCGGCGGCGATGGCGTCGTCATCCTGCGGATTCTCGGTGCCGTCCTCGTAACCGGTCAGGTCGTGGCCGCTGCCATGGCGGAAGGCTTCTGTCAGGCTGGTCAGCTCCAGGGCCGGGGCCAGCAATGCCTGGAGCTCCTGGGTGCGCAGCAGCAGTTCGCCACGATCCTCACCGCGCAGCCAGACCCACAGCGCGTGCGGGGTGGACGGGTTGTCGACGCCCACGCCGGAAATGGCCGGGAACTCACGCAGCCCCTCGATGCGGCGGCCCAGCGCGCGCACCAGCGACTCGCCAAACCCCACCACCGCGCGTTCGCCATCGGCGACCTGCAGCAGGCGATCCAGCGCGGCGGGCAGGTCCTGCAGCGATTTCACATCGAAGAACAGATGGCGGGCGTGGGCGGGAACCGGGGTGGCGAGAATGCCGGGCTGGTAAAGGCTCATGACAGCGTCCTTGATCGAAAGAGCGGCGATTCTAATCGCGCCGCGCACGAATCCAAACCGCTCTGTATCAAGGCTTGTGCAAACTTTCCCGGGTTGCGCCGGAATGCGCCTTGCGCCGCTGCCGATGGCGCCGCCACAGCTCCAATCCACCCACCAGCACCAGTACCGCGAGGAAGATCGGCAGCCGGTACGGCCGCAGGTTGCCCAGCCAGCGCTCCAGCACCTCCCCCGCCCAGTAGCCGGCGCTGGCGAACAGTAGCGCCCAGCAGAAGGCACCGAGCAGGTTGATCAGCAGGAAGCGCAGCGGCCCTACCCGGCTCGCGCCGATCAGCAACGGCCCGGCCAGGCGCATGCCATAGAGGAAACGCACGGAGAAGATCGCCAGCAGCGGATGTCGCTCGATCAGCCCGGTGACCCGCTCCACGGCCAGCCCACGCCGCTGCAGCCAGGGCACAGCGCGGTCGCCGGCGCGGCGGCCGGTCCAGTAGAGCAACTGGTCACCCAGGGTGCCGGCCAGGGTCGCCCAAAACACCACCGGCACGTAGGCCAGCAGGCCCTGGTGGGCCGCCAGGCCGGCCAGGATGAGGATCGTCTCGCCCTCCAGAAGGCAACCGACGAACAGCGCCAGGTAGCCGTATTGGGAAAGCAATTGCGCCAGGTCGAAATGCTCGAACATGAAAGTCCTTGAAAGCGTGCCGTGCCAAGAGCCTAGCGGCTCCCAAGCTGTTCTGCTTATCGAACATCGACTGTAAAAAATAAAAGACTAAACAGTCACTTTTGATCGTTAGCAACCAATCAAATCAATCCTTTAGCGTAACCATTCGTCCAGCAATGTAATTTTTTTCGCTCATGGACGATTCAAGTGTTTGACATATTTAACGGATTTGGCAGACTGCGGCCCGTTGTCGCAACTGGTTACGTTTTTCCGGATTCACTGCCTGGTGCACCGGATGACCTCGGCCGCGCAACCCAACAAAAACAACTTTGTCAGTCGTGGCCTACCTGCCCGAGCTTCGTCTCGGCAGCATGGTTCCCGGCGAGCCAACGGAACGAACAAATGCTGATCTGGTTTGTAGCGGTGTATCTGGTGATCACCGTAGCTGTCGGTTTCTACGCCACCACCCGCGTGCACAACTCCTCGGACTACGCGGCCGCCGGTCGTAGCATGTCCTTCCCCCTCGTCGTGACCATGGTGTTCGCCACCTGGTTCGGCTCCGAAGCCGTGCTGGGCATCCCGGCCACCTTCCTCGAAGAAGGCTTCGCCGGGATCATCGAAGACCCGTTCGGTTCCTTCGGTTGCCTGATGCTGGTCGGCGTGGTCTTCGCCCGCCCGCTGTACCGTCTCAACCTGCTCACCATCGGTGACTTCTTCCGCAAGCGCTTCGGCCAGCACGTGGAAATCTTCACCAGCCTGGTGATCATCATTTCCTACATGGGCTGGGTCGCCGCGCAGATCACCGCGCTGGGCGTGGTCTTCAGCGTGCTCTCCGACGGTGGCCTGACCACCACCCAGGGCATGATCATCGGCACCATCATCGTCCTGCTGCACACCCTGTTCGGCGGCATGTGGTCCGTGGCGCTGACCGACTTCCTGCAGATGATCATCATCGTCTGCGGCCTGTTCTACCTCGTCTGGCTGATCGGTGACATGGCCGGCGGCCCGGTCAACGTGATCAGCCACGCCGCCAGCGAAGGCAAGTTCACCTTCCTCCACGGCACCTCGGCGAAGGACATCGTGGCCTTCCTCGGCGCAGCGGTGACGATGATGTTCGGCTCGATCCCGCAGCAGGACGTCTATGCCCGCGTGATGTCGGCCAAGACCGAGAAGATCGCCCAGCGCGCCACCATGACCGGTGCCTGCTGCTACCTGGTCTTCTGCATGCTGCCGATCTTCCTGATCTACGCCGCCTCGATGATCGAACCGGAGATGGTCAAGCACTGGCTGGCCGAAGACTCCCAGCAGATCCTGCCGCACCTGATCCTGGAACGTACCCCGCTGTTCGCCCAGATCATGTTCTTCGGCGCCCTGCTCTCGGCCATCATGTCCTCCGCCTCGGGCGCCCTGCTGGCCCCGTCGGTGACCCTGACCGAGAACATCGTCAAGCACTTCCTGCCCAACATGAACGACCGCCAGGCCCTGCTGGCCATGCGTTGCAGCGTGCTGGCGATGACCGTCGCCACCTGCCTGTTCGCCCTGCTGTCCAACGCCAGCATCTACGAGATGGTCGGCAACGCCTACAAGGTGACCCTGGTCGCCGCCGTGGTGCCGCTGTTCTTCGGCCTGTTCTGGAAGCGTGCCACCACCCAGGGCGCCCTGACCGCCATCGCCTGCGGCCTGATCGGCTGGGTGTCGCTGGAACTGGGCCATCAGGAAGGTGACTTCTGGCCGCCGCAACTGGTGGGCCTGATCTGCAGCGCCATCGGCATGATCATCGGCTCGCTGGCCCCGCAGTTCAGCCAGCACCGTGGCGAGAGCGTATCGGACATGGCCGCTGCCGCAGCCGCCAACTGATCGCCCCCTAGTTGTAGAAGAAGCCCCGCCACGTGCGGGGCTTTTTCATGGGCGGCGAATCTGCAGAGGTGCTCCCTGCGTCGGCACTCCCGTAATCGAACAGCCAGGAACGCCGCGGCGCGCCACCTCCAGTCGAACGCCCCCTGGAGCGACCCGGAGACAGGCCGTTGAAGGCATCGAAGCGAGGTTTCGGGGCACGCCGCATGCCTGCGCCAACAGGCGTGATCTCGCCGGCCTGTCCCGCCGCGCTGATCCGCCTGGCTGGCGGAACCGGCCCCGAACAGGTGACTGGCGGCGTATCCCTGCCTATCCTGAACCTCGACCCGTCGAGGACAGACGGATCAGGCAGCCCGCCCCAGCACGGAGCCCGGCCCATGGAGAGCCACCTGACATCGCGCCACGGCGCAGAGAACTGCCCCCTCGACGGAGCCCCCCGAGCGCCTCGCCCACCCGCGGTGGCTGCATGAAGCGCTGGAGCCGCAAGCCGCTGACCCTGCGGCTGCTGATCCTGGTCTTCGTCCTGCTCGCCGCCCTGGCGACCCTCGGCAACAGCCTGGTCGTGGCCTATACCGTGCAACGTTCGGCGCTGATCCATACCACCCTGGAGGCCAACCGCGCCTATGCCGCCAAGGTCGCCTCCAGCATCAGCGAATTCATCGATTCGGCGCAGCGCAACCTGGCCTTCAGCGCCAATATCCTCGCAACGCACCAGGGTGATCGCGGGGTATTGCGCGCCGAAGCGATGCGCCTGCAATCCCAGGACACCTACTTCAACTCCATCGCCATCGTCGATGCTCACGGCAAGGTGCTGGAGGCCTACCCGGATTCGCTGCAGATCGTCGGCACCACATTGCGCTCGGTAGGCGTACAGCAGGCCCTGCAACTCAAGCAGCCGGCGGTCAGCCAGGCGTATGTCTCCATCGCCGGCAACCTGGTGGTGTTCATCTCCCAGCCTATCGTCAGCCCTACCGGCGAGTACCTCGGGCTGGTCGGCGGCTCGGTCTACATCCTCAAGCAGAGCGTGCTGCACACCATCATCGGCAGCCACTTCCACCACGAGGGCACCTACGCCTTCGTCACTGACGCCAACCGCCGCCTGCTGCACCACCCGGAGGCACCACGCGTCGGCGAACTGCTCAAGGGCAGCCCGACGGTGGAAGCCGCGCTACGCGGAGAAACCGGCGCAATGGAAGTGCCCAACACCCAGGGCGTGGAGATGCTTGCCGGCTACGCCCAGGTGCCCGGCGCCAACTGGGCCGTCGTGGCGCAGCAGCCCCGTGACCTGAGCCTGGCGCCACTGGGCCTGCTGATGAAGGACATGTTCTTCGGCCTGATCCCCGCCAGCCTGCTGGGCGTGCTGCTGATCTGGGGCGGCGCCCTGTTGATCACCCGGCCGCTGCGGCAACTGGCCTACAGCGCCGAGCGCCTGTCGGCGCCGGAAACCCCGGGCGAGCTGCGCAGCATCAGGACCTGGTACCGCGAGGCCGCCGCCATCCGCCAGGCACTGCTGACCGGTGTCGGGCTCATGCAGCAGAAGCTCGGCCGGCTCAGCCAGGAAGCCCAGAGCGACGCCCTCACCGGCCTGGCCAACCGCCGCGCGCTGGCCGCCGCCCTGGCGACACTGGAACAGTCCGGCCTGCCCTATGCGGTGCTGCTGCTGGATATCGACCACTTCAAGCAGGTCAACGACAGTTGGGGCCACGACGCCGGCGACGAGGCCCTGCGCCGGGTCGCCGGTGTGTTGCGCGACTCCTCCCGGGCAGAAGACCTGGCGTGCCGCTCCGGCGGCGAAGAGTTCGTCCTGCTGTTACCGGGCACCAGCCTGGAAGCGGCCCGCAACATTGCCGAGCGGATCCGCGAAACGGTCGCCAGCACGATGATTCCCCAGGTCGGCAAGGTGACGCTGTCCATCGGCGTGGCCGAGAGCGGCAGCGCGCCGACGTCCACCGAGACCGTGCTCAAGCGCGCCGACCAGCGCCTGTACAGCGCCAAGCAGAGCGGCCGCAACCGCGTTGTCAGCAGCGAGAAGCCCTAGCCGGGGCAAACCGTTGGCGAACCGTTCGTCCCTCCCGCTGAACACCCGGGTCGCACCGCCAGTCTCTGTTGAACACGGCGCGCGCTCTTCGGTCCACCTGCGCCACCCGGTCATCGGAGTAGTCAATCGAAGGAGGTACCGACGATGGGCTGGAACGATCATCAGGACGCGGAACTTACCGATGGGCTTCGTCGCCTGCTCGACGAAGGCAAGCTGGAAGCCAATGGCGACCCGGCTATCCTCGCCCAGTACATCCTCAACCACGGCTTTGCCGCCCTCTCCGAGGAGCAGCAGCAACAATTCCAGCGGGAGCTGCTGCCCCTGCTCAACTGCCGGGCTCGCAGCGAGGGCCTGATGCCCCAGGGCGATCTGGCCCCGCTGATCAACGATCCGGGCAATGAAGACCCTGGCTCGCTGATCGAGGCCGATACCACCGAAGGCTTGCACCCGCGCCGCTGAACGCCTGCGACGCATGGCGCGGGCGGGCTAATCCCCGCCCTTCACCCTCAGCAGGAGCACCAGCAACTGATCGCGGTCGAACGGCTTGGGCAGCCGTGGCACCGAATCGGCGAGGGTATCCGGCCGCCCGGCGTAGCCTGTGGTCAGTACGCAGGCCAGCGCCGGCTGAAGCAGACGAACCTGCTGGATGAGCTGCATGCCGTCCATGTCCGGCATGGCGAAGTCGGTGATCAGCAGGTCGAAGGACGACTGCTCCAGGAGACCGAGCGCCGTGCGTGCAGACTCGGCACGGGCCACCTGGCAACCCAGGTCGGCCAGCAGCGCACTGGTACCGGCCAGCACCAGAGCATCGTCATCGACCACCAGTACCCGCAGGCCCAGCGGCTCGTTCAGGTCGGCGCTTGCTTCCACGGCGACCGCCACCTCCGGCGCCGTCGGTTCGGCCTTGGGCTTGACCGCCGGCAGCCAGATTTCTGCCGTGGTGCCCGTGCCGGGCGTGCTGCGCAGCAGCAGTGCGCCGCCCTGCTGCTGGGCCAGCTCATGAACGATGGAGAGCCCCAGCCCCGTGCCCTTGCCGGTGGCCTTGGTGGTGAAGAAGGGCTCCGCCGCGCGGCGCAGGGTGTCCTCATCCATGCCCTGCCCGGAATCGGTCACGGCCAGGCATACGTATTCTCCCGGCGCCAGCTTGCCGCTCTGGTGCGGCCCAACCTGCGCGTTGCGTGCCGAAAAGGTGATGTTGCCGCCGCCGGGCATGGCATCGCGGGCATTGGTTGCGAGGTTGATGATCGCCAGCTCCAGCTGGTTCTGGTCGCTCATCACGCAATCCAGTTGCAGCGGGAAGCGGGTTTCCAGGGTAATGGTCGGCCCCAGCGAGCTGACCAGCAGCTCGCTCATGTCCTGCAGCAGCGCCGGCAGCAGAATCGGCTGCGGGAACAGCCGCTGCTTGCGCGCGAAGGCGAGCATCCGCTGGGTCAACTGGGCACCCCGGCGGGTCGCTTCCAGAGCGTTGCGCCAGATGGCCTGGACCTTTTCGTTGTCCCGCGGCAAATGCCGCTCCAGCAGTTGCAGGCCACCGAGGATCACGGTCAGCAGGTTATTGAAATCATGGGCGACGCCACCGGTGAGCTGGCCGAGGGACTCCATCTTCTGCGACTGGATCAGTTCGTCGCGGGCGCGCTCCAGCTCTTCCTGCGCACGGCGCTTGTCGGTGATATCGCGGGTGATCTTGGCAAATCCGAGCAGCTTGCCGGTATCGTCGAACACCGGGTCGATGACGATATTGGCCCAGAAGCGCGAGCCATCCTTGCGCATCTGCTGGCGCTCCTCCTCGTACCGCCCCTCGACCAGTGCAGTGTCCAGGCTGGCCTGCGGGACGCCGCCCTGGCGGTCCTCGTCGCAGTAGAAGCAATCGAAGCGGCGGCCGATGATTTCCTCCGGGTGGTAGCCCTTGATTCGTTCGGCCCCGGAGTTCCAGCTGGTGACGTTGCCCTCGGCATCGAGCATGTACAGCGCATAGTCGGTCACGCCATTGACCAGCAGGCGGAACTGCTGCTCGCTGCGCCGCAGGGCCAGCTCGGTCTCATGCTGCTCGGTGCGGTCACGGGTGATCTTGGCGAAGCCCAGCAACTCGCCTTCGCTGCTGCGGATGGCGTCGATCACCACGTGGGCCCAGAACGAACTGCCATCGCGGTGCAGGCGCCAACCTTCGCTCTCGTAGCGGCCGACCCGCGCCGCTTCGCCCAGTGCCAGCTCGGGCAGGCCGGCCTCGCGGTCGGTGGGCGTATAGAACCTTGAAAAGTGCTGGCCGAGGATTTCATCGGCGGCATAGCCCTTCAGGCGCTGTGCTCCGGAACTCCAGCTACTGACTCGACCATCCGGGTCGAGCATGTAGATGGCATAGTCGGTTACCGCCTCGACCAGCAGGCGGTAGCGCGCGTCTTCGACGAGTTGGGCGGTGCTGGCAGTCGTTTCGGGCATGAAATCTGCTCTCTTGGCTCATTGGAGCAAAGCATAGGTGCAGGCACGTCACTTCGAATGCCGCCGGACGGCGCTCAGTCCAGCGGCAGGTAGACACTGAACGCCGCGCCCTGCCCCGGCTCGCTGCGTACTTCGATACGACCGCCATGGGCCTGCACGATCTGCTCGGAGATGTACAAACCCAGGCCCAGGCCGGCGACGCGGGCTGCACCGGCGCCGCGCTCGAACTGCTGGAAGATGCGCCGCTGCTCGTCGGCACTGATACCGTCGCCATGGTCACGCACGCCAAGTTGCGCCTGGCCGTCCTGCGCCGCGACGCTCACCTCCACCGGCTGGCCGGGACCATAACGCAGTGCGTTGCTGACCAGGTTGCTGATCACCTGTTCCAGGCGATAGGCGTCCCAGACACCTTCCACCGCCTCCGGCGCGTTCAGGCTCAGCTCGCAGCCGGCAGCCTGGGCCTGCACCGCGAAATTGCCCAGCACACGCTGGGCAATTTCCGTGAGATTGGCCAGCTCCGGGCGGATCGACAGCTTGCCGGTACGGATGCGCGACACATCGAGCATGTCCTCGATCAGCCGGGTCAGCCCGGTGAGCTGGCGCTCATCGCGCTCAAACAGTACGCCGAGGCGCTCCTGGGCGAAGTGCTCCAGCTTGCCCTTGGCCAGGTGCAGGCGGCGCAGCTGGGTATCGAGCATCAGGCCATTGAGCGGGGTGCGCAATTCGTGGGAGACGATGGACATGAAATCGTCGCGCATCTTCACCGCGCGCTGCAGTTCCACCTGGGTTTCGCGCAGCTCGGCGAGCAGCTTGTCCTGCTCGGTGCGCGCCTGCTCCAGTGCCTCAACGTGCTGGTCGAGCACCTTGCGCTGGCGGTAGAGGTCAACGAAGACGTTCACCTTGCTGCGCACCGCGTGGTTGTCCAGCGGCTTGTAGAGGAAATCCACCGCGCCGCTCTCGTAGCCCTTGAACGCGTAGTTCAGCTCGCGCCCGGCGGCGGTGACGAAGACGATGGGGATGTTCTTGGTGCGCGCGGTCCCGCGCATCAGCTCGGCCAGGCCGAAGCCATCCATGCCCGGCATCTGTACGTCGAGGATGGCGAGGGCGAATTCGTGTTCCAGCAGCAACGACAGCGCCTCGTCCGCCGAGGAGGCCTTGAATACCTCGCGCCCCTCGCCCTTGATCAACGCTTCCAGTGCCAGCAGGTTCTCCGGCAGGTCGTCGACGATCAGCAGTTTGCTTCCCTGGTTACGCAGCATGTTGGGTGCCCATTCGGGTCAGGAGTGCGTGAATCTCACGCAACGGCAAAATGTAGTCCGGGGCGTGCAGCGCAATCGCCGCCTCCGGCATGGTGGACACGGCGGCTTCGGCCGGGTCCTGGACGATACTGAGTCCACCCTGGTGCTGGATTCGCGCCAGCCCCTCGGCACCGTCCTGGTTGGCTCCGGTCAGCAGGATGCCGGCAAGCTTGTCCCGATAAGCGTCAGACGCCGAGTCGAAGAGGATGTCGATCGAAGGCCGGGAGAAGTTCCTCGGCGCCTCGCGGCTCAGGGCAAACGTGCGGTCCTGCTCGATGGACAGGTGGTAACCGGCGGCAGCGAAGTAAAGCCTGCCGGCCTCCATCGGCGCCTTGTCGCGGGCCTCTTCCACGGGGATGGCCAGGCGCCGGGCGAACAGTTCCACCAACTGGCTCTCGTGGTTCTCCGGCAGATGCAGCACAGCCACCATCGGCAGGACGAAGTCCGCGGGCAACCCGCCGAACAGCTGGAACAGCGCATCCACGCCGCCTGCGGAGGCGCCGATGACCACGGCCTGGATATCGCGTTGCGTGTTCATCGCTTGCGGAACACCCGTTCGCGGCGGTTCACCACCTCGAACTCCGAGGCGAAGTCGGTGAAATCCAGGCTTTCCTTGCTGCCCAGGCCGAGGAAGCCGCGGTGGCACAGCGATTCGTGGAACAGGCCGATGGCGCGGTTCTGCAACTGCCGGTTGAAATAGATCAGCACGTTGCGGCAGGAGATCAGGTGCGTCTCGGAAAACACGCTGTCGGTGGCCAGGCTGTGGTCGGCGAAGGTCACGTTGGCACGCAGCATCTTGTCGAACAGCGCGCCGTCGTAGGCCGCCGTGTAGTAGTCCGAGAGCGAGCCCTTGCCACCGGCGGCGCGGTAGTTCTCGCTGGCCTGGGCCAGGTCGTCCACCGCATAGATGCCACGCCGCGCCTGCTCCAGCGAGCGCGGGTTGATGTCGGTGGCATAGATGAGCGTGCGCTCGAGCAGGCCTTCCTCGTGCAGCAGGATGGCCAGCGAGTGTACTTCCTCGCCCGTGCTGCAACCCGCCACCCAGAGGCGCAGCGACGGGTAGGTACGCAACACCGGCACCACTTCCTGGCGCAGCGCGAGGAAGTAGCTGGGATCGCGGAACAGTTCGCTCACCGAGATGGTGAGGTACTGCAGCAGTTCGTGGAACGCGTGCGGGTCGTGCAGGATGCGCTCCTGCAGCGCCGAAATGCTGCGGCACTCGAACAGCTTGGTGGCATGCAGCACGCGGCGCTTCAGCGAGGTACCGGAGTAGTCCCGGAAGTCGTAGCTGTACTTCAGGTAGATCGCCTCGATGAGGAGGCGCAGCTCGATGTCCTGGCTGCGATCAGGCATTTCAGATGCGCTCCAGCTTGGGTAGCCATACACGGATCAGGGAGAACAGGCGGTCAAGGTCGATGGGCTTGGCCAGGTAGTCGTTGGCGCCGGCGCGCAGGCACAGCTCGTGGTCGTCCTTCATCGCCTTGGCGGTCACGGCGAGGATCGGCAGCTTCTTCCAGCGCGGGTCCTGGCGGATCAGGCGCGTCGCCTCGTAGCCGTCCATCTCCGGCATCATCACGTCCATCAGCACCAGGTCGATATCGCCGGCCTCGCCGAGCTTCTCGATGGCCTCGCGGCCGTTGCGCGCCACTTCCACGCGGGCGCCCTTGTGCTCCAGGGCACTGGTGAGGGCGAAGATATTGCGCACGTCGTCGTCCACCAGCAGGATGCGCCGCTCTTCGAAGGCCCGGTCGCGGTTGCGCGAGGTGCGCAGCATGCGCTGGCGCTCGCTGGAGAGTTGCGACTCGACCTTGTGCAGGAACAGCGTCACCTCATCCAGCAGGCGCTCCGGCGAACGCGCGCCCTTGATGATGATCGAGCGCGAGTACTTGAGCAGCTCGGCCTCCTCGTCGCGGGTCAGGTTGCGTCCGGTGTAGACGATCACCGGCGGGAAGGAACAGATGTCCTCCTCGCCCATGCGCCGCAGCAGTTCATTGCCCTGCATGTCCGGCAGCTTCAGGTCGATGATCATGCAGTCGTAGATGTTCTTGCGCAGCAGCTCCAGGGCCTGCTCGCCCTGCTCCACCGCGGTGATCTCGATGTCGTCGTCGCCGATCAGCCGCGAGACGCTGTCGCGCTGCAGCGGGTCGTCTTCCACCAGCAGGATGCGCTTGACCTCTTGGGTCAGCTTGGCCTCCAGCTTGCCGAACACCTCGCGCAGCTGCTCGCGGGTGGTGGGCTTGAGGGCATAACCGATGGCGCCCAGGTGCAGGGCCGCTTCGCTGCGGTCTTCCACCGAGACGACGTGCACCGGCACATGGCGGGTACGCGGGTTGGCCTTCAGGCGTTGCAGCACGGCGAGGCCGGATTCGTCGGGCAGGTGCATGTCCAGCAGGATGGCGTCGGGAGCGTGCTCGTCGGCCAGCCGCAGGCCTTCCTCGGCGCCCATGGCCACCAGGCAGCGGTAGCCCAGCTCGCGGGCCAGGTCATAGAGAATGCGGGCGAACTTCGGTTCGTCCTCCACTACCAGCACGCAGCGCTGGCCGACATTGACCTGCTCGCGATCGTCGGCGAAGGCTGCCGCAGCAGGCGCACGCACCACCGGAGGGGCAACGGCAACCGCCTTCGCCACGATCGGCACGGGGGCGCTGGCGGCTTCCTCTTCAGCCGGCGCCTGGTAGTTCAGCGGCAACAGTAGGCTGAAGACGCTGCCCTTGCCCGGCTCGCTGCTGACGATGATGCTGCCGCCCAGCAGGTGCGCCAGGTCGCGGGAGATCGACAGCCCCAGGCCGGTGCCGCCGTAGCGGCGGTTGGTGGCGCCGTCGGCCTGCTGGAAGGCTTCGAAGATGCGCGCGAGCTGGTCCTCGGCGATGCCGATGCCGCTGTCACGCACATCGAAACGCAGCCCCTCGGGCGCTGCACTCACGCGCAGGGAAACTTCGCCGGCGTCGGTGAACTTGAAGGCGTTGGAGAGCAGGTTCTTGAGGATCTGCTCGACCCGCTGGCGGTCGCTGAACAACTGGGTCGGCGCGTCCTGGGCGACTTCGGCGACGAAGCGCAGGCCCTTGTCGTCGGCCTGCGGGCGGAACATGGTCTCCACCGCTTCCACCAGGCGGCGCACGCTGGCGTTCTCCGGGCGCACCTCCAGCTTGCCGGCCTCGACCTTGGAGATGTCGAGGATGTCGTTGATCAGATTGAGCAGGTCGTTGCCGGCGCCGTAGATCGACTCGGCGAACTTCACCTGCTCGTCGTCCAGGTTGCCCTGCTCGTTGTCCGCCAGCAGGCGCGCGAGGATCAGCGAGCTGTTGAGCGGCGTACGCAGTTCGTGGGACATGTTGGCCAGGAACTCGGACTTGTAGCGGCTGGCACGCTGCAGCTCGTCCGCACGGCCCTGCAGGTCCAGGCGTGCCTGGTTCAGCTCGGTGTTCTTGCCGTCGAGGTCGTCGCGCTGGGCGGCCAGTTCCTGGGTCTGCTCGGCCAGTCGCTCGTTGGTCTGCTCCAGCTCGGCCTGCTGGGCTTCGAGGTGCGCCTGGGACTCCTTGAGCACCCGCGACTGCTCTTCCAGCTCCTCGTTGGCGGTCTTGAGTTCCTCCTGCTGCACCTGCAGTTCTTCATTGAGCTGCTGGGTCTCCGCCAGCAGGTCCTGCAGGCGCTGGCGGTGCAGGGCTGCGGCCACGGCACTGCCGAGCGTTTCCGCGACACCCTGGAGGAACGCCTGCTCGCGCTCGCTCAGCGTACGCAGGAAGCCCAGCTCCAGGACGCCCACCACGCCACCCTCGTTGAGCAGCGGCAGCAGGGCGACGCTGACCGGCGAGCCATTGCCCAGCGCCGAGTTGACCTTCAGGTAATCCGCCGGCAGGCCCTCCATCACGCGCAGCTTGCGCTGCCGGGCAGCCTGGGCGATCAGGCTCTGGTCGGCGGCGAAATATTGCGTGCCGTCTTCCGCGTGGGCAAAACCGTAGGTGGCACCGCGCAACAGGCCACCATGGTCGTCGCGCACATACAACGCACCGATGGGCGAGCCGACGAAGTCACCGAGGAATTCCATCAGGCTGCGCCCCAGCGAAGGCAGGGATTGCTGCCCGATCAACTGGTCGCCCAGTCGGCTCTGGCCGTCGCGCAGCCATGCCTGCTGCTGCAGCTGTTCATTGTGCAGCATCTGGCGGCGCAGGGATTCGGAATAGGATTCGGACAGGCTGACCAGCTGCCGGCGTCCGAAATAGGCCAGCAAGGTGCCGACCACGATGCTGAACAGCAGGTAGAGAATCACCACGCCGGTGGACAGGCTGGAGGCGAACTGGTTGCGGTCGTGGCGCAACTGCTGCTCGGTATTGATCAGCGAGCCGTACTGCGCGCGAATGGCATCCATCATGCTCTTGCCGCGCCCGGCCTTGATCGCGTCGGCAGTGTCCAGGCCCTGGCGGCGCTGCTCGATCATCTGCTGGGCGAAGGTCATCCACTCGTCCTGCATCGAGGTCAGGCGCGAAACCCGGTCCACTTGCGGCGGGTTGTCGGCGACCAGCTCCGAGAGGCTCTTCAGCCCGGCATTGATGCGTGGCCGTGCCTGTTCCAGCGGCTCGAGGAAGCGCGGATCACCGGTAATCAGGAAACCGCGCAGGCCGCTCTCCTGGTCGACGCTCAGCCGCTGCATCTCGTTGGCGCTGGAAATCACCCGGTCGGTGTGTTCGACCCAGCCCAGCACATTGAGCATGTAGAGGATCAGCCCGATGAACAGCACCGCGCCCAACAGGCAGATGCCCAGCGGCAGCGCCATGTTGCGCGCCAGGATGCGGCGGAAGGCGCTTTCGTCGGCGATGGCTTTCTGGTTCATCGATGGATTCCCTGATGGCGGACCTTCCCTGGAAGCGATCGGCCGGTGTGGCGGCGTCGACGACATGAACCAGGTAAGTGTTTGAAGTTATTGTAAGAATGCTCTTAAAACAGCAGAAATAATAACCTGAAGCGTTGTAGGCTACACACCGGCTGGCCAATTGACAGCCGATCCCGCGCGCGCGTTCGAATTATTTGCCGTCGCCGGGGAGAAAAGTGGAATCTTCTGTCAAAGGGCCTTTCCAACGTCCGACAAGGAACAGAAGATCAATCGGCCGCAGGGTTTGCTCGATGCCAAGCTCCCAGGGGAATCCCCCCATTTCGCCAGGCAGTTTCCTCAACAGCAGTAGCGCCATGGCACCGCTGATCCGTCAGCATGACTGGGCATCCTCCCCGCTCGGCCCCATGGACCAGTGGCCGGCCATCCTCAAGGGTATCCTCGAAGTCGGCCTCAATTCGCGCCTGCCGGTATGCATCTACTGGGGCCCGGAATTCATTCTGCTGTACAACGATGCCTGGAGTGCGATACCCGGCGACAAGCATCCCGGCTGCCTGGGCCAGCCGGCGCGCGTGGCCTGGTCGGATATCTGGTCGATCCTCGACCCCATGTACAACGGCATCCTGCAGACCGGCGTGGCCGCCCACGAGGAAGATCGCCTGCTGCCCATGGTGCGTTTCGGCTATGTCGAGGAAGCCTACTTCACCTACAACGTCAGCCCGATCTTCGGCCAGGATGGCAAGCCCATAGGGCTGTTCAATACCGCCGTGGAAACCACCGGCAATGTCATCCAGCAACGCCGCCAGCGCCTGCTCACGCGCCTCGCCGAGCGCCTGGGGCAGGCCGACGACAGCGAGCAGATCTGCGCCCAGGCCTTCACCCTGCTTGCCGAAGCCAGCCATGACGTGCCGTTCTGCCTGCTCTACCGCGCCGGCACCCTGCTCGGCGCCTGCGGCACCGACACCAACGACCGCTTCGCGCCCGCGCAACTGACGCTCGAAGACGACCCGCTGCACCTGTTCAACGGCTTGAAGGAGGCTCACCAGTCGCCCCTGGGCAGCCAGCACGTGCGTGCCTTCGCGCCCTGGCCGGAGGTACTCGACAGCACCTACGCCACCCCGCTGAACGGTCACGGCGACAGCCTCGCGGTCTTCGGCATCAGCCCGCGCCGGCGCCTGGACGAAAGCTATGCGACCTTCTTCAACGAGCTGGCCGGCCTGCTCGGCCACGCCCTGGCCGCGGCCACCCAGCGCACGGAAGAACGCCGGCTGAAGGAAGCGGTGCAGGAAGAAGCCCGCCAGCGCACCCTGGAGCGTGATCGCGTCTGGACGGTGAGCCAGGACCTGCTCTGCGTGCTCGATCACCAGGGTCACCTGCGCAACGTCAACCCGGCCTGGAGCAGCCTGCTGGGCTGGAGCGAGGAGCAGCTCATCGGGCGTAACAGCGAAGAGCTGGTGCATCCGGACGACCTCACGCCCAGCATCGACATCCGCGCCACGCTGGCCCGTGGCGAGCGCCTGCAACACTTCGAGAACCGCATGCGCCATGCCGATGGCAGCTACCGCTGGATTTCCTGGCACGCCACCGAGGAAAACGGCGTGATCTACGGCTGCGGCCGCGACATCACCGAGCACAAGCGCGGCGTCGAGCTGCTGGAGCAGGCGCAGGCCGCGCTGCACAATGCCCAGCGCATGGAGGCTGTCGGCCAGTTGACCGGCGGTATCGCCCACGACTTCAACAACCTGCTGGCCAGCATCCGCTTCAGCCTCGACCTGATCACCCGGCGTGCGCCGGCCAATGCACAGCCGGAACTGGGCCATATCCTCCATGCCGCCACCCAGGCTACCGAGCGCGCCGCCGAGCTGACCCACAACCTGCTCGCCTTCGCCCGTCGCCAGGCCCTGGCCATGCATCCGGTGGACCTCGGCCAGCAATTGCGCGACTGGCAGGGCGAGCTGCTTGAACGCGCCGGCCCGGACGTCACCCTGACGCTCGTCCTGGCTGACGAACAAAGCGTGCTGACCGACAGCGACCAACTGCACAAGGCGATGCTTCACCTGGTAGAAAACGCCCGCGACGCCATGCCCGGCGGCGGCAGTCTGGAGATCACCCTGCAGCGGCAGGAGATCGCCGTCGGCGACCATGACGTGCCGGCCGGCGACTACCTGGGGCTGACCCTGCAGGACAGTGGCCAGGGCATGAGCGAGTCGACCCTGGCGCACGTCTTCGACCCCTTCTTCACCACCAAGGGCATCGGCCCCAACAGCGGGTTGGGCCTGTCGATGGTCTATGGCTTCATCAAACAGTCCGGCGGTCATATCCGCCTGCGCAGCGAGCCTGGCCAGGGCACCTGCGTCACTCTTTACTTCCCGAGAGGCAGTTCCGTGGTCAATATCCCCGACGTTCCCGTCATCCCCACCGAGTCGACCAGCCAGCAACTCTGCGTGCTGGTGGTTGAGGACAACGATCTGGTGCGCATGCTCACCGTGGAAGTGCTGGAGGAGATCGGCTACCAGGTCCTGCAAGCCGAAGACGCCGAACAGGCGCTGCCGATCCTGCAGGGCGACAGCGCCATCGACCTCCTGCTCACGGACGTCGGCCTGCCGGGCATGAACGGCGAGGAACTGGCCGCCGCCGCGCGGGAAGCGCGGCCGGAGCTGCCGATCCTGTTCGCCACCGGCTTCGCGGAGATCGTCCAGATCGATGGCAGCGAGCTGGCCACGCGCATGTCGATGATCGCCAAGCCCTTCTCCATCGACGCCCTGCGCGACAAGGTCAACGGCATGCTCGGACGCAAGGACGGCTGACCGACACCGCTGCCGTCAGTGGCTCAGCAGAAGGCTCAAGGCGGCGCGCAACTTGCCCGGCTTCACCGGCTTGTTCAGCAGCGGCATCCCCAGCCTCTGCAGTGCCCGGCGGCAATCGTCGCTGCGGTCAGCGGTGATCATCACCGCCGGCAGCTCGCGGCGAAAATGCTCGCGTAGCCCGCGCACCGCCTCGCAGCCGGTGCGGCCATGGTCCAGGTGGTAATCGGCCAGGATCACCTCCGGCGCCTTGCCATCCAGCGCCTTCAGCGCTTCCTCGTAGTTCGTCGCCACCAGCACCTCGCAGCCCCACTGCCCGAGCAGCGCGGCCATGCTGAGGAGGATCGCCTCTTCGTTGTCGATCACCAGCAGGCGGCGGCCCGGCAGCGGATCGCCAGTGACCGGGCGCGGGCCGTTCTCGACCGGCCCGGCTTGCGGCAGATCGCGTACCAGCGGCACCTCGATGGCGAACACCGAACCACGCCCCGGCACCGAGCGCACCTGCACGCGGCAACCGAGGATACCGGCGATGCGGTCGACGATCGCCAGCCCCAGCCCGACACCTCGGCGCTCCGCTGCACGGCCGGCATCCAGCTGGTTGAATTCGAGAAAGATGGCTTGCAGCTGGTCTGCCGGAATCCCACGCCCGGTGTCCCAGACCTCCATGCGCACGTTATCGCCGCGTCGGCGTGCCGCCAGCATCACGCTGCCGCGCTCGGTGTAGCGGCAGGCATTGCTGAGGAAATTGCGCAGGATGCGTGACAGCAGGCGGTGATCGGTGCGTACCGCCAGCGCCGGTATCCGTGAGCGCAGACGCAACCCCGCCGCGCGCGCCACTTCGTCGAACTCCGAGACCAGCGGGCCGAGCAGCTCATCCAGCGGATGGACATCCAGGTCCGGGCGGATCGCACTCTGGTCCAGGCGGGCGATATCCAGCAGGTCGGTGAGCAGGTCCTCGGCGCCTTCCAGCGCCTGGTGCGTACGCTCGACCAGCACCTGCTCGGAACCCGGCAACTTGCGTTCGCGCAGGGTGGAAACCAGCAGGCGCGCGGCGTTCAGCGGTTGCAGCAGGTCGTGGCTGGCGGCAGCGAGGTACTTGTCCTTGCTGTTGTTGGCAGCCTCGGCAGCGTCGCGGGCCTCGCGCAGCTGCTGGTTCAGCCCCTCCAGCTCGCGGGTGCGCGCGGCGACGCGCTGTTCCAGTTCCTCGTTGAGGCTCTGCAGGCGCTGCTGGGCCAGCACGCGCTCGGTGATGTCGGCGACGAAGCCTTCCACCAGCCCCTCTTCATCGGGCTTGATCAGCAGGTTCATCAGCACGATGACGTGGCTGCCATCGCGGCGACGCAGGCGTGTCTCATAGCCGAACAGGCCGCCGCGCTCGCGCAACAGCGCCAGGATGCGGCGCATCTCCGCTTCGCCCTCGACGAACAGCTGGCTGGCCATATCGGCGAGGCTCCACAACACCTGCTGCGGGTCGTCGTAGCCGAGCATCCGCGCCAGCGCCGGGTTGGCGGCGCGCAGGCCCTGGCTCAGGCTGGCCTGGAAGATGCCGTGGACGGCGTGCTCGAACAGCCATTTATAGCGGTTGCGCTCGGTTTCCAGCTCGTCCAGGCGCGCCACCAGTTCCGGGTAATGGCTCTTGCGCGCGGAATGGCTGCCCAGACCGAGCAGCCCGGCCAGGGCTTGTTGCTGCTGCTCGTCAGAGGGCCTCGCCATACACCACCTCGACATCGCGCAGGCTGGATTCGCGAGGGTTGGTAAGGATGCACGGGTCCTGCATGGCGTGGCGCGAGAGGAACGGAATGTCCGAGCTGCCAACGCCGTGCAGGCCGAGGCTCTCGTGGAAGCCCACGGCGTTCTTCAGGGCGATCAGGTGTTCTACCAGGCGCTGGCGGATCTGCGCGTGGGTCATGCCCCGGCAGTCGATGCCGAAGGTCTCGGCGATCACCTTGAAGCGCTCGGGCGCGGCGCTGTAGTTGAAGGCCACCACGTGTTCCACCAGCACCGCATTGCACAGCCCGTGCGGCAGGTCGAGGTAGCCGCCCAGGCTATGGGACATGGCGTGCACCGCGCCGAGGATTGCGTTGGAGAACGCCAGCCCGGCCTGCATGCTGCCCAGCATGATCTTCTCGCGCAGGGCGATGTCCGCCGGGTTGGCGATCATCTGCACCAGATTGCCGTTGATCAGCCGCATCGCCTCCAGCGCGTGGGGGTCGGTGAGCGGGCCGTGGCCGGTGGAGACGAAGGCCTCGATGGCATGTACCAGGGCGTCGATGCCGGTGCACGCGGAGAGGAACGGGTCCATGGTCAGGGTGGTTTCCGGGTCGATCAGCGACACATCGGGCACCACGGCCTTGCTGACGATGGAGAACTTCATCCGTTCGTCCTGGTTGGAAATAATCACGAACTGCGAGACGTCCGCCGAAGTACCGGCGGTGGTCGGGATCAGGATCAGCGGCGGGCTGGGCACACGCAGGGTGTCCACGCCCTCGAACTCGAGGATATTGCGGCCGTGGGCGGCGACGATGCCGATGCCCTTGGCGCAGTCCATCGGGCTGCCACCGCCGACCGCGACTATCACGTTGCAGCCTTCGCTGCGGTAGACCTCGGCGCCGCGCATCACTTCGTCGACACGCGGATTGGGCGACACCTCGGTGTAGCGGCAGAAGGGAATATCCTGGGCGGCGAGGCTGGCCTCGATATCGGCGACCCAACCGGCGGCGACCACCCCAGGGTCCGACACCAGCAGTACCTTGCGCGCACCGAAGGTTTTCACGTAGTTGGCGACATTGTGCCGGCATCCGGCACCAAAAATGATCTCAGGCGAGACGAATTTACGCAGTTGGCTGAGCTCGTGAGGCATCGGGGGCTCTGTCGTTATTGTTATGGGATATTTCCGGCAGCCTACTGTATCCGTCAGGTATTGCAATGCGACCTTGGCAGACGGTTCAGACCTCCAGCAACGCCTGGTAGAAACGCCACTCCGCCTCCAGCGCGTGGGCAAGATTGGCGGCCTGGCGGAAGCCGTGGCGCTCCCCGGCATAGCGATGCACTTCCACCGGCACGCCGCGCCGACGCAGGGATTCAACCATCGCGTCGGTCTGCGCCGGCACCACCACCGCGTCCAGTTCGCCCTGGAAGAAGATCACCGGCACCTTGATCTGCCCGGCCAGCAGCACCGGGGTTCGCTCGCGGTAACGCCCGGCGTCCTGCTGCGGATCGCCGATCAACCAGTCCAGGTAGTCCGCCTCGAACTTGTGGGTCACCCGCGCCAGTGCCTGCGGATCGCTGACGCCATACAGGCTGGCGCCCCCGCGCAGACCGTCCAGCCGCGCCAACGCCATCAGTGCGCTATAGCCGCCGGCACTGGCGCCACGCACGAAGACACGCTGGCGATCGATGCGCCTGGCGTTGCCGAGGCAATCCAATGCTGCGCCGATGTCTTCCACTTCCACCTGGCCCCAGCCCAGGTGCAGGCGCTCGCGATAGGCGCGGCCGTAGCCGCTGCTGCCACGGTAATTGAGATCCGCCACGGCAAAGCCGCGGCGGGTCCAGAACTGGATGCGCCCGTCGAACACCGGGTAACAGGCGGAGGTCGGCCCGCCGTGGAGGAATACCACCAGCGGCGGCGCCGGTCGGTTGCCATGCGCTGGATAGAAGAACCCGTGCCCGCATTCGTCTTCGCCCACCGGGTAATGGAAGGCCTCGCCGCGGGACAGTTCGGCTTCCGGCAGCGGCCGTTCGCCACCGGCGAGTACCTGGGTGGAACCGTCCACCCGGCGGATCGCCAGCAGCGTCGGCAAGCGATCCGGCGCAGCGGCGATGCAATAGAAGTGGCGCTCATCCGCTGCCAGCGAGCGAAAGCGGCTGTACTCCGGCGCCAACCGGCGCTCGCCGCCACGTCCGTCATACAGCACCAGCACCCCGCGCCCCTCTTCGTAACGGGTCGCCAGCAGGTTACCGCGCGGCAGCGGCAGGTAGGTATGCCCGCCCAATTGCCAGGGCGCGCTGGCGTGATCGGCGGCGGCGCACGGCAAGGCCCCCAGGACCTCGTGGTACGGCTGCCAGTAGCCGGCGCAGTCGCTCAGCCAGTGCAGGCGCCCATCCTCGGCAAAGCGCGGCTGCTGGATGGACTCGTGGCGGGCCTGCCCGGCCAGGCAGCGCTCTTCGCCGGCGAAGGACTCGCACAGGCGGGTGCGCGTCCAGGGCTGGTGCGGGCGATCCCACTCCACCCAGGCGATACGCTCGCCATTGCGCTCCGTCACCGGCGATGCGTAGAAGTCCGCGCCGGAGGCAATCACCCGGCGCCGGCCATCGGCGTCGAGACGAACGATACAATGGCTCACCCCGCCGCTGCCGTTCTCCTCTTCCACCGCCAGGAGTGCATTCCATGCCGGAACGAAATGGAGGTCGCCGTAGCGGCAATCGTCGCTGTGAGTAATCGGCCTAGGCGTGCCGCCCAGGCGCAACCAGTACACCTGCTGGTCGCCCTCTTCCACCCAGGCCACGCCGTCGGCAGTTGGGCAGCAGGAGCCGCCGCCGTACTCGTAGACGCGGCTGCGTACCGAAGCGCCCGGTGGCGTCAGTTCGCGGCTCTGTCCTTCGCGGCGCAGGAACAGTCGGCAGCGCGCACTGACAGGGTCGAACGCGGCCCACAGCAATCCGCCGTGGGCCACGTGCAGCTCGGCAAAGTCCCCCGCGGCGGCTACCGCGCGCTCGGCGCTCCAGTCGCTGTCGTGCATCCTCAGGCCTTGCAGATCAGCTGCGAGGCCCGCTCGTTGCGCAGGGTCAGCGCGCTGAGTGGCATGGCGGCGGTTTCCGCCTCGCGGCGGGCATCGAGGATGATCCCGTGGTGGGCCGACTTGGCGCACACCGGATCGGTGGCTTCGGCATCGCCGGTCAGCATGAACGCCTGGCAGCGGCAGCCGCCGAAGTCGCGTTCCTTCTCGTCGCAGGAACGGCACGGCTCGGGCATCCACGCATCACCGCGGAAACGGTTGAAGCCGAAGGATTCGTACCAGATGTGCTGCAGGCTGTGCTCGCGCACGTTGGGGAACTTCACCGGCAGTTGTCGTGCGCTGTGGCACGGCAGCGCGGTGCCGTCCGGGGTGACATCGAGGAACACGCTGCCCCAGCCGCCCATGCAGGCCTTGGGGCGCTCCTCGTAGTAGTCCGGCACCACGAAGATCAGCTTGCACGGATTGCCGGCGGCGGCCAGGCGTTCGCGGTATTCGGCAGTGATACGTTCGGCCCGTTGCAGCTGTTCGCGGGTCGGCAGCAGGCCGGCGCGGTTCAGCTCGGCCCAGCCGTAGAACTGGCAGGTGGCAAGCTCGACGAAGTCCGCCTCCAGCTCGATGCACAGCTCGATGATGCGGTCGATGCTGTCGATGTTATGCCGGTGGGTGACGAAGTTCAGCACCATCGGGTAGCCGTGGGCCTTTACCGCGCGAGCCATGGCGAGTTTCTGGGCGAACGCCTTGCGCGAGCCGGCGAGCAGGTTATTCACCTCCTCGTCGGCAGCCTGGAAGCTGATCTGGATATGGTCGAGCCCGGCGTCGGCGAACTCCTTCAGGCGCTTCTCGTTGAGGCCGATGCCGGAGGTGATCAGGTTGGTGTAGAAACCCAGCCCACGCGCGGCGGCGATCAGCTCGGCGAGGTCCTGGCGCACCAGCGGCTCACCGCCGGAAAAGCCCAGCTGCGCCGCGCCCATCTCGCGGGCCTGGCGGAATACCTCGATCCATTGTTCGGTGGAAAGCTCCTCGCCGCCCCTGGCGAAGTCCAGCGGGTTGGAACAGTACGGGCACTGCAGCGGGCAGCGGTAGGTCAGCTCGGCCAGCAGCCAGAGCGGTGGCCCTACCGGCGCCTCAGCGCAGCTCGATCCAGAATTGCGCATGGGCCACCTCGAGGAATGCCAGGATGTCTTCGTCGATGCCCGGCACGCCGGGGAAATCGGCACGCAGGCCATCGATGATGCCGGCGACGTCGGCTTGCCCGTCGACGCGACCGAGAATCGCCCCGGCGCTGTCGTTGAGCTTCACCATCCCTTCAGGATAGAGCAGCACGTGGCAGCCCTGGGCCGGTTCGAATTGCAGGCGGAACCCCCGGCGCAGCGCCGGTACGCTGTCCAGCGAAGGCAGACTCATCACAGCAACCCCCTGTGCCATACGCGCTCGCTCGTTACCGTGTGGTACGGCGGGCGCTGCAGTTCATAGGCCATGCTCATGGCGTCGAGCATGCTCCAGAGCACATCGAGCTTGAATTGCAGGATCTCCAGCATGCGCTCCTGGGCCTCGCGGGTGCGGTAGTGCTCCAGGGTGATGCGCAGGCCGTGCTCGACGTCGCGGCGCGCCTGCGACAGGCGCTTGCGGAAGTAGTCGTAGCCGCTGGCGTCGATCCACGGGTAGTGCTGCGGCCAGCTGTCCAGGCGCGACTGGTGGATCTGCGGGGCGAACAGTTCGGTCAACGAACTGCTGGCCGCTTCCTGCCAGTTGGCGCGGCGAGCGAAGTTGACGTAGGCGTCCACGGCGAAGCGCACGCCGGGCAGCACCAGTTCCTGGGACAGCACCTGCTCGCGGTCCAGCCCCACGGATTCAGCCAGGCGCAACCAGGCCTCGATGCCGCCCTCCTCACCGGGAGCTCCGTCGTGATCGAGGATGCGCTGCAGCCATTCGCGGCGCACCTCGCGGTCCGGACAGTTGGCGAGGATCGCCGCGTCCTTCAACGGAATATTCAGCTGGTAGTAGAAGCGGTTGGCCACCCAGCCCTGGATCTGCTCACGGGTGGCGCGGCCTTCGTACATGGCCACGTGGTAGGGGTGGAAGATGTGGTAGCAGGCGCCCCTGGCGCGCAGGGCCTGCTCGAATTCGGCGGGGCTCATGGCTTCGCGGGTCATCGCGAGGCTCCTTCTGAAAGGGCCGTCACAGGAAGATACCCATGCCGTCGAACGCCACCTCGATGCCGCGCGCGTCGAGTTCGGCGCGTTCGGGCGAGGCGATGTCGAGGATGGGATTGGTGTTGTTGATATGGATGAGCACCTTGCGCGCCCCGTCGATCCCGTCGAGCACCTCGATCATGCCGCCGGGGCCGCTCTGGGCCAGGTGGCCCATCTCGCTGCCGAGCTTGTCGCCCACCTCGCAGACGCGCATCTCGTCATCGCGCCAGAGCGTGCCGTCCACCAGCAGGCAGTCGGCGCGGCGCATCCAGGCCAGCAGGCCGTCGTCCACCTGCCCCAGGCCCGGCGCATAGAACAGCTTGCCGCCGGTAGCGGTGTCTTCGACGAACAGGCCGATGTTGTCGCCGGGATGCGGATTGCCCCGGTGCGGTGAGTACGGCGGTGCACTGCTGCGCAGGGCGATGGCGGTGATGCGCAGGCCCGGGCAGGCCGGGATGACGAAAGGCTCGGCGTCCAGCTCGATGAGGTTGTGCTTCAGCCCGCCGTTCCAGTGCGACAGCATGGGGAACAGCGGAAAGCCGGTGGACAGGTCCTGGTGGACCATCTGGGTGCACCACACCTCGTGCGGGCAACCTTCGCGCAGGCTGAGCAGGCCGGTAGTGTGGTCGATCTGGCTATCCAGCAGGACGATGGCGGCAATCGCCGAATCGCGCAGGCGCCGCGCCGGCTGCAGGGCCGGGAAGGACGCCAGCTGGGCGCGGATGTCGGGGGATGCGTTGCAGAGAATCCAGTTCTCGCCGTCGTCGGACAGCGCGATGGAGGATTGGGTGCGTGGCTGCGCAATCACGCTGCCGTCGCGTACGCCGCGACAGTTGCGGCAATTGCAGTTCCACTGGGGAAAGCCGCCGCCGGCGGCCGACCCGAGAATTCGGATGTGCATGACAGTGCCCCGTGGGCAGGGGCCCCGGCGGACCGGGGCCGAGTGGATCAGCGGTTGGCGAAGTACAGGGTCACTTCGAAGCCAAGGCGCAGGTCGGTGAAGCTAGGCTTGGTCCACATGGGTCTGTCCTCTTTTTGTTAGGCATGGTGCCGGCAAAACCGGCAGGTCGAGTTAAACACCAGGGGGGAAGGCTCCGAATGATACTTTCGAAGGAGATTCCCCCCTGATTTGGTAGCAGGCCGGCGACAGCTGTCGCGCCCCGCCGCTACAACTGTCCCATCGCTGCGACAGCCGTTGCCCGGTTGCGCCCGCGCCCTTGGGCGGCGGGCGGTCTGGCGCGGGGCTCGGCGCTCCGCGCGGTGTGATTCGGCACAGGCCTTGCTCGGGCTCTCGTCGCCCGTGACCGACCGGTCTAGACTGTCCAATCCCAAGAGCCTCAGTCCTAGGATCGGTCCCACGCGAAGCCGATCCCCTACAAAAACAATGCGCCGCAGTCCGACTGACGGCCGCCGGGAGTGACCATGCACCCGCAATCCCTGGAAAACTGCCCGAACGACCTTGCCGCCTTCATCGCCGATCACTTCGGCGAACGTGACATCCAGCCCGAGGGCGCCATCGCGCGCTCCTGGTACCGCAGCGTGATGGAGCACCATCTCGACCCCCGCGCACGGGCGGAAAAACACATCCTCACCGCCGGGGAAATCCGCGAGCACCAGAGCCTGCACCAGGACTACCTGGCCATCGCCAGCCAGGGCGTCACCGGCCTCGCCCGGCGCGTGCTGCCGGCTGGCTTCGCGGTGCTGCTCAGCGACGAAAACGGCATCACCCTCGACGCGCGCCTGCCCAGCGAGCGCGACCGCTACACCCAGGCCGGGCTGATCGTCGGTGCGCGCTGGGACGAATCCATCGCCGGCACCAACGGCATCGGCACCGCCCTGGCCGCCGGCGAAGCGCTGACCATCCACCGCCAGGAGCACTTCCTGGTGAGCAACTTCCGCCTGAGCTGCTCGGTGGCGCCGATCTTCGATGCCCAGCACCAGCTGCGCGGCTGCCTGAACGCCACCTGCCTGTACAACGACGGGCCCAAGGACGCGCAGTACCTGACACTGCAATTGGTGATCCTGTATGCCCGGCTGATCGAGAACGCCAGCTTCCGCCAGCGCTACCGCGACCGCCTGACGCTCTCGGTGAAGGCCCGCGACGAGGTGTCGGACCTGGCCAACGAACAGCTCATCGCCCTCGACGAACAGGGCCGGGTGATCGGCGCCAACCACGCCGCCTTCACCGCCAGCCGGGGCGAGCTGCTGGGCAGCCGCATCGAGCAGTTGCTGGAGGCGGACGTCGATCAGTTGCTGGACCTGAGCAAGGGCGGCGCGCGCGGTATCCGCCTGCGCACCCTGGCCGACCATGCGCTGGTGGACGTCGGCCTGCGCACACCGGCCAGCCCGCCACGCCGCAGTACGCCCCTGCGCAACGGCTCGAACAGCCCGGAACATCCCGATCTCACCCGGCTCGCCGGCACCGACCCGCGCCTGCAGGACGGCGTGCGCAAGCTGCGCAGGGTGCTCGACAAGGGCATTTCCATCTTGGTCACTGGCGAGACCGGCACCGGCAAGGAAGCCTTCGCCCGCGCTATCCACCAGGCCAGCGCGCGGCATGCCGGGCCCTTCGTCGCGCTGAACTGCGCGGCAATCCCGGAAAGCCTGATCGAGAGCGAACTCTTCGGCTACCGCGGCGGCAGCTTCACCGGCGCCAGCAAGAAAGGCATGAAGGGCAAGCTGGAGCTGGCCAATGGCGGCACCCTGTTCCTCGACGAGATCGGCGACATGCCGGCGCACCTGCAGACGCGCCTGCTGCGCGTGCTGGCCGAGCGGGAAATCCTCCCGCTGGGCGCTGAAGCGCCGGTGGCGCTGGACGTGCAAGTGGTCTCGGCCACCCACCAGAACCTGGCCGAGATGATCCGCACCAAGGGCTTCCGCGAAGACCTGTTCTACCGCCTCGCCGGCATGACCCTGCAGCTGCCGGCCCTGCGCGAACGCAGCGACCGCGAGGCGCTGATCGACAGCCTGCTGGCTGGCCTGGGCGGCAACCTGCGCCTGGACGCCGGCGTACGCGAACAGCTGCGCAGCCATCCCTGGCCGGGCAACATCCGCCAATTGCTGAACTGCCTGCGCTATGCCGCCGCCCTCGCCGAGGACGGCCGCATCGACCTGGACTGCCTGCCGATGGAATTGCATCAGGCGGCTCCCGCCGTCATGGCCATGCCGGAACCGCAGAATGGCGCCCTCGCCGCCCGCCTGGACGATGACGAAGCCCGCCACTTGCTGGCCGTGCTGCGCGAGCGGCAATGGAACATCAGTGCGGTAGCGGAACAGTTCGGCATTGCCCGGTCGACCCTGTATCGGAAGATGAAGAAGCACGGCATCGTGCAGCCCAATGCGCTGTATTGATCCTTTCCCTTTCCCCTGCGTCCGCTGATCAGCTGGCTAACCCGCTCTACGCAACGGCCACCTGCAGGCGCAGGGAAAAAGGAGCGGACCGCACCTGGCAAGGACGGCCCGCCCAGTCGAAACGGTGATGCATTTTCGGAGACAGCATTCCCTTCCCCAGGAAACTCCGTGCGCGTCTTGACACCCTCTCCCCAGCCCTCTCCCTGAAGGGAGAGGGGGTATTCGAGGGAAGCGTCCCCGCCGTGTTTCCTGGCACATTTGGATCAGGAAAAAACCGTGGTTGCGCCCACGCCGATCCAGCCCCCTCTCCCGCTTGCGGGAGAGGGTTAGGGAGAGGGGCTCCTGGAAGCCCCCTGCCACTCACTCCTGCGCATACACCACATGGGTATGGGTGTACTCGTACAACCCATGCTTGCCGTCCGCGCCGCCGATGCCGGACTTGCGCGTGCCGGCATGGAAGCCCTGCATCGCCTCGAAGTTCTCGCGGTTGATGTAGGTCTCGCCGAAGTCCAGCTCGCGGCTGGCCTTGAGCGCGGCGCTGAGGTTGCGGGTATAGATCGATGAGGTCAGGCCGTAGTCGCTGTCGTTGGCCAGGGCGATGGCTTCGTCGAGGTCTTCCACTACCTGGATCGGCAGCACCGGGCCGAAGATTTCCTTGCGCATGATCTCCATGCCGGCCGAGCAGCCGGCCAGCACGGTGGGCTGGTAGTGGAAGCCCTGGCCGAGGTCGGCCACCGCGCCGCCGGTGATGACCTGGGCGCCCTGCCCGGTCGCCGTGCGGACCATCTGCGCGACCTTGTCCAGGCCGATGCGGTTGACCAACGGGCCCATGTCCAGGTCGGCCTGCACGTTCGGGTCGCCGAAACGGGTGGCGGCCATCGCGGCGGCGATCTTCTCGATGAACTGGTCAGCCACCTGGCGCTGCACGTAGACGCGCTCGGCGCAGTTGCACACCTGCCCGGTGTTGATCACCCGCGAGGCCTTGATGGCGTTCACCGCCAGGTCCAGGTCGGCATCGGCCAGGACGATGGCCGGCGCCTTGCCGCCCAGTTCAAGGTTCAGCTTGGTGATGCTCGGCGCGGCCGCGGCCATTATCCGCGAGCCGGTAGCGACGCTGCCGGTGAAGCTGATCAGGTCCACCCCGGCGTGGCTGGTCAGCGCGCTGCCGGCGCTGGCTCCGGTGCCGCCGACGACGTTGAACACGCCGGTAGGCAGGTCGGTTTCCGCCACCAGGCGGGCGAACTCGAAGCAGTTGATCGGCGTTTCTTCACTGGGCTTGATGACGATGGTGTTGCCGGTCAGCAGCGCCGGCGCCATCTTCCGGGCGATGAGGAAGAACGGGAAGTTCCACGGCAGGATGCCCGCCACCACGCCCAGCGGTTTGCGCAGCAGGAAGATGTGCTCGCCGGCGCGGTCGCTGGTCAGCACTTCGCCTTCCAGGCGGCGCGCCCACTCGGCCATGTAGTCGAGGTAATCGGCGGTGAAGTTCACTTCCACTTCCGCCAGTGCCGGCACCTTGCCCTGCTCGGCGGTGATGATCCTGGCCAGGCGCGGTGCGTTGGCGCGGACCTTCTCGGCGATCCTGCGCAGGTAGCCGGCGCGCTCGATGGCCGGCTTGGCCGCCCAGCCCTTCTGCGCCGCGCGGGCGGCGCCGATGGCGCTGTCCACCTGCGCCGCGCTGGCTTCCGGGATGCGCGCCAGCAGCTCGCCGTTGGCCGGGTTGTGCACTTCGATCAACGGCTCGCCGGCGACGAAGCGGTTGTCGATGTAGTGCTGGTAGGTCGTTACTTCGGTCATGAATCAGTCTCCTGCTGGGCTGTTTCTTGGGGAGCCATCACTTGGCAGCGGTCTTCTGCGCACCGGCCAGTTGTTCCTTGAGGTCGTAGGCGCGCTTGATCAGGTACTGGTGCACGGCCTCGGCCTGTTGCAGGTCGAGGTGGCCCTGGAACGAGGGCATGCCGTCGGGGATGCGTCCGCCGTAGATGATGCCGAGGAAGCGCTGGTGGTTTTCCGCGCTGAGGGTGCGCAGGTCGGGTACTACGCCGCCACTGATGGCGTTGATGCCGTGGCACTGGGAGCAACTGCCATTGAACAGCTCGCGGCCCTGGTCGATCTGCGCGGTGGTGCCGGTCAGCGCTGGCGGCTCGGGCTTGCGGTCGGCCCACTTGTAGTTGATGTCCGGCAGCTTGGCGGTACCGCCGAGCTTGTAGGTCAGCACCTGGGCGTTGGGCTTGACCCCGGCGCGCAGCGACAGGGCGCCGGCGAAGGTGGAGAAGGCGCCGCCCCAGCCGGCCATGAAGGTCACGTATTGCTCGCCGTCCACTTCATAGGTGATGGGTGCGGCCATCACGCCGGTGTTGGCCGGGGACTCCCAGAGCTTCTTGCCGGTCTCGGCGGCGTAGGCCACCACGCGGCCGTCGGCGGTGCCTTCGAACACCAGGTTGCCGGCGGTGCTCAGGGTGCCGCCGTTGAAGATGGTGCTGTAGGGCACTTCCCAGCGTTGTTCCTGCTTCACCGGATCCCAGGCGATCAGCTTGCCGGTCCAGGTGTCGGCGATCTTGCGCAGGCCCTCCGGGTCTTCCGGCATCATCCCGGTGTTGACGTCGAGCTGGTAGATGCTCTTGAACTTGGAGCGCGGCGGCGCGCCGTCGACGTCCTGGTACATCGCCGACATGATGTGCGCCGGGATGTAGACCAGCCCGGTATTGGGGTTGTACGACATCGGTTGCCAGTCGTGGGCGCCCCAGAACGCCGGCTGGATCAGCCGCGCCTTCTTCTGCGGGTCCTTCCAGTAGTCGGACACCGCCTCGTTGCGGATCGGCCGGCCGGTCTTCAGGTCAACGCCCTTGGCCCAGTTGATCGGCACGATGTTGTTGGCCGAGAGCAGCTTGCCGGTCTCGCGGTCGATGACGTAGAAGAAGCCGTTCTTCGGCGCCTGCATCAGCACCTTGCGTTGTTTTCCGTCGATCTCCATGTCCACCAGCATGATGTGCGCGGTGGCAGTGAAGTCCCAGGCATCGCCAGGCGTGGTCTGGTAGTGCCAGACGTATTCGCCGTTATCGGGATTGATCGCGACGATGGACGAGAGGAACAGGTTGTCGCCCTTGCCTTCGCTACGGATGCGCGGGTTCCACGAGGAGCCGTTGCCGACGCCGATGTACAGCAGGTTCAGCTCGGGGTCGTAGGACATGGAGTCCCACACGGTGCCGCCACCGCCCTGCTTGGCGTAGTTATCGCCGAACCAGGTCTTGGCGGCGATTTCCATGCCCTTGCCCTTGGGCATTTCCTTCGGGTCGCCGGGCACGGTGAAGAAGCGCCAGTCCTGCTTGCCGGTCTCGGCATCGTACGCGGTGATATAACCGCGCACGCCGAATTCGGCGCCGCCGTTGCCGATGATCACCTTGCCCTTCACGATGCGCGGCGCGCCGGTGATGGTGATGCTGCGCGAGGGGTCGGTGCGGGTATCGACGCTCCACACGCGCTTGCCGGTCTTGGCGTCGATGGCTTCCAGGCGGCCATCGAGCACGCCGACATAGACCTTGCCCTTCCACACCGCCACGCCACGGTTCACCGCGTCGCAGCAGGCTTCGCCAGCGCGGCTGCGGTCGGACTGCGGGTCGTACTTCCACAGCAACTCGCCGGTGCGGGCGTCCAGCGCGTAGATGATGGAGAACGGCCCGGTGGTGTACATCACACCGTCGACCACGATGGGTGTGGCTTCCACGCCGCGGTCGATATCCAGCTTGTGGCTCCAGGCCAACCCCAGGCCACCGACGTTGCTCTGGTCGATCTGCTTGAGCGGGCTGTAGCGCTGCTCGTCGTAGGTGCGCCCGGTGGTCATCCAGTTGCCCGGTTCCTTGTCGGCAGCAGCGATGCGCTGGCCATCGACGTTGGCCGGCCCCTCGGCGGCTTGCAGGTTGGCGGACAGACCGGCCATCAGCAGCGAGGCGGTCAGCAGGGAATGACGCAGGGCGGGTTGCAGGCGAACGGAAGGCACAGACAGGCCAATCGATCTCATGGAGGTTCTCCGATTCTTGTTGGTGCCGCGGATCGTTCGCCGCGGCTTGCAAGGCTCAGAGCAACCGCTGTGCCAGGCTTTTCGAATTGGGCTGGAGGGCTTGCGGTTCGGGGCTTCTGGCGTTGTCTGCCGGATGCTGTACGGGTGTTGCGCGCGCTACAGGTGTTGCGCTCATCGGCGGCAGGTGTTGCAGGTGCGGGACGCCGCAAAAGCCCTTGTAGGATGGGTGGAGCGCAGCGATACCCATCGATTTCGCGCGCCGTCCGCATGGGTATCGCTGCGCTCCACCCATCCTACGGAACGTGCTTGTCCGGACATTTCGGCGCATGGGCTTGCTCGCGAACAACGACTCATCCGGAAAAAGAAAACGCGGCCGGAGCCGCGTTCGACGAAGGCCGTCACCCGTGGAATGGGTACGGAAGCGGACGGCCGCCCGAACAGGCGCGTCGACACAAGAAATGCCTGGTGGAGTGCCAGGCGGGGTACAGCGGAAAGGGCCGGCGAACCTGATGGGGGAAGGTCCGCCGGGTTACTGCAAGCTTTAGAAGAAGCCCAGCGGATTGATGTCGTAGCTCACCAGCAGGTTCTTGGTCTGCTGGTAGTGGTCGAGCATCATCTTGTGGGTYTCGCGGCCMACGCCGGAYTTCTTGTAGCCACCGAASGCGGCGTGSGCCGGGTACAGGTGGTAGCAGTTGGTCCAYACGCGGCCGGMCTGGATGCCACGCCCCATGCGCCAGGCGCGGTTGATGTCGCGGGTCCAGACGCCGGCGCCMAGGCCGWACTCGGTRTCGTTGGCAATCGCCAGKGCYTCGGCTTCGTCCTTGAAGGTGGTCACGCCCACCACCGGCCCGAAGATTTCTTCCTGGAACACGCGCATGCCGTTGTGCCCTTTGAGCAGGGTCGGCTGGATGTAGTAACCGCTGGCCAGGTCGCCCTCCAGGCGCTCGCTGGAGCCGCCGGTGAGCAACTCGGCGCCTTCGCTCTGGGCGATGTCGAGGTAGGAGAGGATCTTCTCGTACTGCTGCTGCGAGGCCTGGGCGCCGACCATGGTGTCGGTGTCCAGCGGGTTACCGCGCTTGATCGCCTTGATCTTCTTCATCACCTCGACCATGAACGGCTCGAAGATCGACTCCTGCACCAGCGCCCGCGACGGGCAGGTGCAGACTTCGCCCTGGTTGAAGAAGGCCAGCACCAGGCCCTCCGCGGCCTTCTCGATGAACGCCGGCTCGGCGTTCATGATGTCCTCGAAGAAGATGTTCGGGCTTTTGCCGCCCAGCTCCACGGTGGACGGGATGATGTTCTCCGCCGCGCAGTGGAGGATGTGCGAGCCGACCGGGGTCGAGCCGGTGAAGGCGATCTTGGCGATGCGCTTGCTGGTGGCCAGCGCCTGGCCGGCTTCCTTGCCGAAGCCCTGGACGATGTTCAGCACACCCGGCGGCAGCAGGTCGCCGATGATCTCGGCCAGCAGCATGATCGACAGCGGGGTCTGCTCGGCCGGCTTGATCACCACGCAGTTGCCGGCGGCCAGSGCCGGGGCGAGYTTCCACGCGGCCATCAGYAGCGGGAAGTTCCACGGGATGATCTGCCCGACCACGCCCAGCGGTTCATGGATGTGGTACGCGACGGTGCTGTCGTTGATCTCGGCGGCGCYGCCTTCCTGKGCGCGGATGCAGCCGGCGWAGTAGCGGAAGTGGTCGGCGGCCAGCGGTACGTCAGCATTCAGGGTCTCACGCACGGCCTTGCCGTTGTCCCAGGTTTCGGCGACGGCGAGTTGCTCGAGGTTCTGCTCGATGCGGTCGGCGATCTTCAGCAGGATCAACGCGCGGTCCTGCACCGACGTGCGGCCCCAGCTGCCGGCAGCGGCGTGGGCGGCGTCCAGCGCCTTGTCGATGTCTTCGGCGGTGGAGCGCGGGAACTCGGCAATGATTTCGCCATTCACCGGCGAGGTGTTGCTGAAGTACTGGCCCAGCACCGGCGCGACGAACTCGCCGCCGATGTAGTTGCCGTAGCGCGGTTTGAGGGTGACGACGGCGCCTGGGGTTCCGGGTGGGGCGTAGATCATGGGGATGCTCTCCTGTCGGGTCCCGGCCTCCATCGGCCAGGTCATGGAGCGATCTTAGGCAGCGCCCTTCCCGGCCCGGAATGCACCCATGGGAGGGATGGGTTCCTCATTTGGTAGTAGATGCGGCGAGCGTCGCAGGTTGTAGGGCGCCTAACCCGGAACGGATTATCCGCCGACGCCACCACGGCGGATAACGCTGTCGCGTTATGCGCCCTAAGGTGCCGGGTGGTTCGCGAGCAAGCTCGCTCCTACAGGTGGCGGCGAGCATCTGATGTTGCTTATCAGCGCTAGGTCCGCCGCGAAGGATTTCGCGGACAAGGTCCGCTCCTACGGGAACTCCACAACACGGCTCTGGCTCTGGCCCTGGCCCTGGCCCTGGCCCTGGCCCTGGCCCTGGCCCTGGCCCTGGCCCTGGATTTTGAAGGTTTCCAGAGAGACTTCCGCACACGCCGAACCCCCGTTCAGGAGGCCTCGTTGAAGCGGAGTTTCAGGGGTTGAGCGACATGGATGTCGCGAGAGCCGCGATGGGCCAGGGATGGCCCTTCGTGGGGGGACGCCTAGTTCGGGCCCCTGAAACTGCGCTTCAACGAGGGAATTTTTCGCCTAAGCGAAAAACCGGATGTCCGGGGCAAGATCTTTGGTGGGCGGGGCGGCCATTCGTCGTTTGCCAAAGTGACTCGCCCGAGGGGGCGAAACAAAGAGTCCGAGCGCACGCCGATGCGGCGCAGGACGCCCAAACGGCACACCAATCCAATCTTGGAACCAAGGCTAACCAGCAGGAACGGCTCAGGTGCGACGCTTGAAAGTTTCCGAAGGCAACTCGCCAAACTGCTGCCGATACCCCTCGGCAAACCGCCCCAGGTGCAGGAAGCCATAGTCCAGCGCCAACTCGGTCACGCTGCGGACATTGCACGCCGGGTCCGCCAGGCACGAGCGAATACGCTCCAGCTTGAGCCGGCGGATATATTGCCGCGGCGTGGTGCCGGCCTGGCGCTCGAACAGCGCGTACAACGAGCGCAGGCTCATGGACGCCTGGCGCGCCAGGGCTTCGACATCGATGTCCTCGCGCAGGTGGCCTTCGATGTACGCCTCGATGCGCTCGAAGGAGGCGCTGCCGCCAGCGATGGGCTCGCGGCTGACATTGGTCTTCAACAGGGTCAGCAGCTTACTGGCGACAATCTGCTGGTAGTGCTCGTCCACCCGAGCCAGACGTTCGCCAGCTTCGGACTCCTGGCAGACCATCGACAACAGGTTCACGAAGCCCTCCAGTTCGCCCAGCCGGTAGCGATTCTCGGTGAAACGCACGCCACCGCGCGGTGCGTTCCAGCGCTGCTCGGCGCAGATGGCTTCGAGCAGGGTCACCGGAACCTTCAGGATAAATTTCTCGCAGTCGTCCGAGTAGGTCAGGTCGACCGGATCATCCGGGTTGATCAGCAGCAGCTCCCCCGGCGCCAGGTAATGCTCCTGCCGCTGGCCGCGCCAAAGGCAGTGGCCGCTGAGGAGAATCTGCAGGTGGAAGATGCTTTCCAACGCTGGCGAGGTGACGCGCACCGCGCCGCCATAGCTGATACGGCAAAGGTCGAGGCTGGCGAAGCGGCGGTGGTTGAGGCTGGCCTGGGGATGGCCGTGCGCCGGCAGGCGCAGGTCGTGGGTGCCCACATGCTGGTTGACGTAGCCGGATACCGCATAGGGATCAGCGCGCTCGAACACTCGGCTGCGCTCGCTCAGCAGGCTTTGCATACAGGCACTCACAGTTGTTGTTAGTGGCCGCAATCTGCGTTGCGGTGCATCCAGTCTATGCAAGTGCAGCAGGGTCGGCGCGAGGCAGAGATGAATGGCAACACAATCCCTGCCCCGCTCACTGCTCAGGTAGCGTCGGCGTGGCTCACCAGCCCCTTGACCAGCACCGCCGCCGTGGCGATGGCGGCCGGCACCATCAACGCGGTCAACACCTGCTCGAAGTTCCAGCCCAGGCCCAGCAGGGTCGCGCCGATCCAGGCACCGAGGATGGCACCGAAACGGCCGATGCCGAGCATCCAGGACACCCCGGTGGCGCGCCCCTGGGTCGGGTAGAAGCGCGCGGCGAGAGACGGCATGGCCGACTGCGCACCGTTCACGCACATGCCGGCAGCCAGCACCAGGGTCGCCAGCAACGTGACGGTGCCCAGGCTCTGCCCGACGAAGTAGGCAAATACGCCTGCCAGGCAGTAGAAGATGCCGATGACCTTGTGCGGGTTGAAGCGGTCCATGGCCCAGCCCACCGCCACCGAACTGAGCACCCCGCCGAGCTGGAACAGCGCGCCGATGAAGGCGGCCTGCTCCATGCTCGCGCCGGCGTCACGCATCAGCGTCGGCAGCCAGCTGGTGAGCAGGTAGACGATCACCAGGCCCATGAAATAGGTCAGCCACAGCAGCAGGGTTCCCGCGCTGTAGGTGCCGGAGAAGATCACCTTGAACACGTTGCGGCTCTGCACCGTCTTCTGTTCCGGCACGCTGAACTCGCGGGCCGTGACCACCTCGGCCGGAGCAATCGGCGCCAGCACGCGCTTGACCCTGTCCGCTCCGCGATTGCGCACCACCAGGAAACGCGCCGATTCCGGCAGCCAGACCAGCAGCACCACCGTCAGCACCAGCGGCAGCACTCCGCCGAGCAACAGCAGGCTATGCCAGCCGTAGGCCGGGATCAGCTTGGCAGAGACGAAACCGCCCGAGGCCATGCCAAGGTTGAAACCACAGAACATGCTGGTCACCAGCAGCGACTTGAGGCGCTCGGGGGTGTACTCCGAGAGCAGCGTGGTCGCGTTGGGCATCGCCGCGCCCAGGCCGATACCGGTCAGCAGGCGCAGCGCCATCAGTTGTTCGAGGTTGCTGCTGTAGGCCGACAGAAGGCTGAACAGCCCGAACAGGAACACCGCCACCACCAGCACGCCCTTGCGCCCGAAGCGGTCGGCCAGCGGGCCGGAGCCCAGGGCGCCAAAGACCATGCCGATCAGCGCGGCGCTCATCACCGGGCCAAGGCTGGCACGGTCGATGCCCCAGTCCTGGGTCAGCGCCGGGGCGATGAAGCCCATGGCGGCGGTGTCCAGACCATCGAGGAAGACGATGAGGAAGCACAGCAGCACGATGCGGCACTGGTACAGCGACAGCGGCTGGGCGTTGATGAAGGACTGGACGTCGAGGGTGCCGGCAGCGGGCACGTGGGCGGAACTGGTCATGCGAAGACTTCCTGCGAAGGCGTCGTCGCGGGAAGGCCGGCTGGATCGCCCTGCACTCCCGCAAGCTGGACAGGAATGAGGCGCGAGCCGGTGGACGCACGGACCGGCGGATGGGGCAGGCACACAGGGGCCATGGCTGACGCTCATTGTTGTTATTGCCCGTCCGGCTGGACGGGTCGAGCAACAGTACGAAGAGACGTTCAGCCGATCAATTCGATAATCGCCACTGTGGGCGGTTAGCGAACGGGATTACCGCAAGACGGACCGCGCAAGGCAATCAATGGAACAGCCGCGTGCCCAGCTCACGGCTGGCCTCAAGCAGTACCGGCAGGAAGCGCGTTTCCAGCTCCTGGCGTGACACGCGCCCGGCGTGGGTGCCGACGTTCAGCGCGGCCAGTACCTGGCCGGCGGAGTCCTTCAGGGGCACGGCGATGGAGCGCAGGCCGACTTCCAATTCCTGATCGATGATCACCCAGCCCTGCTGGCGGATCTCGGCGATGCTCGCGCGGAGCATTTCCGGGGTATGCACGGTGCGGCTGGTCTTCACCTGCAGGTCGGCGTGGGCCAGGTAGTCCTCCAGGGCTTCGTCATTCAGCCCGGCGAGCAGGATGCGGCCCATGGAGGTGCAGTACGCCGGCAGGCGGCTGCCGACGCTCAGGTCTACCGAGATCAGACGCTGCGGCGTGGCCGAGCGGGCGATGTAGAGAATCTCGTCGCCTTCGAGCGTGGCCATCGAACAGGCCTCGTGCAGTTGCTCGCTCAGGCGGTCGAGGATCGGCTGCGCGGTGACCGCCAGCGGCGTCGACGACAGGTAGGCGTGACCGAGGGTCAGCACCTTCGGCAACAGCGAATAGGTGCGGCCGTCAGAGGTGACGTAGCCCAGCTTCATCAGCGTGTGCAGGCAGCGGCGCACGGCGGCGCGGGGAATCTCGGTGCGGTGGCTGATCTGCGCGATGGTCAGGTGCCGTTTGCGCTCCTGGAACGCGTGGATCACCGCCAGGCCGCGGGCCAGCGAGGTCATGAAGTTCGGGTCGCCGGTGAAGGCCTCGATGCGCTTGGCAGGCGAAGCGATGATCGGTGGTGCGAGGGGCGGCAGGCTGGCGCGGGGGGCGTCGGTCATTGTTGTTGTCCTGGCAGGCGAATGCCGGGCGATTATCGACACGCACGGGCGATTATCGCAACACAACTGGCCGATTATCGAACGGAGCTTATCGACACCCCGCGCCACCGGCGTAGGGCGCATAACGCGCCAGCGTTATCCGCCGACCATAGGCCGGCGCTTCGGTGCCAACACGGGTTCGCGAGCAAGCTCGCTCCTACAGGTGGGATCGGAGCGATCTTCGTAGGAGCGAGCTTGCTCGCGAACAAATCTCGACGGCCCGCGCGACCGCCTACAGCGGCTCCAGCTTCAACTGCCGCAACCGGCTCAGCGTTCGCGAGAAGTCCAGCGCCGCCCCGCCTGCAGCCAACTCGTCCAGCGACACCGTGGCGAACAATTGCAGCCTCAGCTGCCGGTCGTAGGCGATATCGATGAAGTTGAGGAAGCGCATGCTCACGTCCGGCGGGTAGTCCGCCAGCGGGCCGAGACCGCTCACCGCCATGCGCGGGAAATGCTCGATCAGCCACAGGTAATCGCTGGCCGAGCGCGGGCGCTCGAACATTTCGCTGAAGTCCATCCACGCGCAGTGATCGTCGTGGGCATGTACCTTCAGCGGGTGGTGATTGACGCTCAAGACCTCGTCGAACTTCGCGTCTGCAGCCAGCCCCAGGCGCGAGCCGATCAGCTCCAGATCATCCGCGCGGGCCGGCCAGAGGAAGCTGCCCCACTCTTCCAGCGACGTGCTGTGCTCGCGGTAATCCTGGCCGGCATCCACCGATATCACGTCGAAGCGCTTTTCGATCAGCTCGATGGCCGGACGGAAGCGCTCGCGGTACAGCGGGTTCGGACAGAGATTTTCCGGTTCGTAGTTGGACGTACAGACCAGGCCTACGCCTTCATCCACCAGCACCTTCAGCATCCGCCCCAGGAGCATGGCGTCGCCGATGTCGTGCACGTGGAATTCATCGAAGCACAGCAGCTTGGTTTCCTCGGCGATGGCGCGGGCCACGCGCACCAGCGGGTCAGATTGCCCGGTGATCGCCAACATGCGTGATTGCAGTTCCTGCAGGAAGGCATGGAAGTGCACGCGGCGCTTGGCCTGCGTCGGCGCGGCGGCGAAGAACTGGTCCATGACGAAGCTCTTGCCACGCCCGACGCCGCCCCACAGGTAGACGCCCGCCACCGGCTTGCGCAGAAAGCCATGGCGGCCGGCGAGGAAGTCGTCGAGCCAGGTGGCGAGGTGGTCCACCGCCGTCACCTGCGCTTCGTCCGCCCGATAGCCGCGCTCGTCGAGCGCGGCCGCGAAGTGCCGCCGAACGCGGTCGGCGACCGGCTCGGCGGATGTCTCATGTAGTCGTGTATCAGAAGTCAAAGAACACCGTTTCCGCATTTCCCTGGACGCGGATATCAAACCGGTAAGCGAGCCTCCCGTCCACCTCGCAACGCTTTGCAATGAGGGTTTGCCGACGTTCGGGCTGCTCGATCAGATTCAAGACCGGGTCCACGGCGTTCGCTTGCGCCTCATCCTCGAAGTACAGCCGCGTCTGCAGATGCAGGTTTATACCGCGGGCGAACAACGAGATGTTGATATGCGGCGCCATGGGCACACCGGCAGCGTTTTTCACCACACCGGGCTTGATGGTCTGCACCTGCCACTCGCCAGCATCGAAGGTCGTTGCCGTGCGTCCGAAGCCATTGAAGGGCTTTTCCAGGTCGTAATCAGTGTCATACACACCTTCGTGATTCGCCTGCCACAGCTCAAGGAAGGAATCACGGATCAGGTGGCCGTTGCCGTCATACACATGGCCGATCAGCAGGATGTGTTCGCCGGGCGCACCGGGCTTGGCCATTTCGCTCCAGATTTCCTGGTCACGGGCCGGGTTTCCCGCAGCAGCCAGCGCCAGGCCGATATGCACGTAGGGACCGGCGGTCTGCGAGGGGGTTTCCGGCAGCAGTTCGATAGGCATGGTCGGTCCTCCTCACTTGTTCTCGAAATGGGTCTTGCGCTGGCCGCGCAGCACGATGTCGAAGCGATAGGCCAGGCAGTCCATGGGGTTGGCGTTGCTCATGTCGAGCTTCGCAATCAGGCTTTCCACCGCGTCCGGGTTGGCGATGGACTTGACGATGGGGCACATCGGAATCAGCGGGTCGCCCTCGAAGTACAGCTGGGTGATCAGCCGCGTGGAGATCGACGGGCCGCTGATGGAGAAGTGGATGTGCGCCGGGCGCCAGTCGTTCGGGCCGTTGCGCCAGGGATACGGGCCGGGCTTGATGGTGCGGAAGACGTAGCGTCCTTCGCTGTCGGTCAGCGCACGGCCGACACCGCCGAAGTTCGGGTCCAGCGGCGCGAGGTAGCGGTCGTTCTTGTGGCGATAACGGCCGCCGGCGTTGGCCTGCCACATCTCCACCAGGGTATGTGGCACGGGCTTGCCGTACTGGTCCATGACCCGGCCGGAAACGATGATGCGCTCACCGATGGGCAGGCCACCGTTGTTGAAGTTGAGCAGCAGGTCATTGTCGTGCTCGCCCATCTTCAGTTGCGAGAAGTCCGGGCCGCTGGTTTCGGAAACCGATTGCGGAATGCTCACCAGCGCCTGGCGCGGCGAGCGGGCGATGGAGGTCTTGTAGTCGGGCGTGAGGGCTTTGGGGTGCCAGTTTCGGTCACGAATGACGAAGCGGCTGTTCTCCGCGTCGGACATGTCGGTCTCCTCTTGTTGGATTTATAGGAGCCTGTTGCATCAGGCAGTGCGACGCAGTGTCGCCGGCTCATCCGAACTGGAAAACTGAAAAGATGCCCGCCATCCATAACCATCAGGTTATGGATAAGTCCCATTGCGATAGGCTTCTCCCACCTCGCGCAGTACCTCCAGGCACCAGTGCGCACCGAGGGAAAGCGGCAGCGTCGAGTTGCTGCAAATCCCCACCGAACCGCCCGGCTCCTGTACATCCAGCGGCAGTTCGACCATCTCGCCGGAGCGCAGGTCCAGGCGCACCGAATCCAGCGGAGCGATCCACAGCGCGTCGCTGGTCAATACATAACGGCGGCTGAGCACCGTGGACAGGGTTTCCAGCCTCTGGCGCGGCTGGCCGAGGCCGCTCTGCACCAGCAGGCTGTCGGCGGACTTGCGAATGGTGGTGCCGGCCAGCGGCAGCACCAGCGGCCAGTCGTCCAGCGCCGAGGGCGGCAGCGGGCGACCCAGCAGCGGATGACCGGCGCGGGCCACCAGGGTCATAGCCTCGCTGTACAGGTGCTCGAAAGTGAGGCCCTGGATCTGCGGGCTTTCGGTCATGCGACCGACCACGAGGTCCAGCTCGCCCACACGCAATTGCGAGAGCAGGTGCGCACTCGGCCCGGTCACCACGCTGACCACCAGCGCCGGGTGGCGCTCGTGCAGGCGCCGCACCGTCTCCGGCATCAGCAGGCTTTCGACGGTGGAGAGCACGCCCAGACGTACCGTGCTGGAGGCGTACTCGCCGCCGCGTAGGCTGTTCACGCCGTCACGCAGCGCCTGCACGCAGGGGCCGGCGTAACGCAGGAAGGCTACTCCCGCTTCCGTAAGACTGGCCCCGCTCTTGCCGCGCTCGAACAGGCTGGCTTCGAGCAGGTCCTCCAGCTCCTTGAGCGTCTTCGAGATGGCCGGCTGGCTCACGGCCAGGGCATCCGCCGCGCGGGCCAGGCTGCCCTGGCGGGCCACTTCGAGGAAGCACACGAGGTGGCGGAACTTGATACGCGAATCGATATTCATGGCGGCTCAACGCAGCTCGCGGAACGCGCGGGGCGAAACCCCGGCGTAGCGCTTGAAGAATCGGGAGAAGTAGGCGGGTTCGGAGAAGCCCAGGCTGTCCGACACCTGCTGGATGGTCATGGCTGTGTACACCAGGTTGCGCTTGGCCTCCAGCAGCAGCCGCTGGTGGATCATCTGCAGCGCCGACTGCCCGGCCAGGCGCCGGCACAACGCATTAAGGTGCGCGGCGCTGATGCCCAGCGCCGCTGCGTAGTGTTCGATGGGCCGATGTAACCGGAAATCCTGCTCCAGCCGGCGGGAGAACGCCTGCATATGCTCGACGCCGCGATCCTGCTGGCTTGCCTCCGTGCGGGACTGCTCCAGCGCCCGCCGGCTGAGCCAGACCAGCAGCATGTTGAGCAGCGATTGCAGCATCAGGTCGCGACCCGGCGCCTGCCCGGCGTACTCGCGGTCGATGGATTCGAACAGCGCATCCAGGTGACGCTTGCCCTCGCCCACGGCAAAGCACGCCGGCTGCTCCAGCACCGTGCTTTCCAGCAGGCTGCCGAGCTGTTCGGCCAGCGGCAGGCCCATGCTCAGCACCCAGCCCTGCACGTCCTCGGCGAAGCGAAAACCATGCACCGCCAGCGCCGGCGTGACCTGCAGCGACGCCTCGCGGATCAGCGTCAGCTGCCCCTCCACCTCCAGCTCCGCCGCACCGGCTTGCACGTAGAGCAGTTGCACCAGGTCGCCATGGCGATGCGGGCGGATTTCCCAGTCATGCAGGCGACTGCGCGAGGCGATGGACTCGCAGTGGATCAGGTCCGGCGTCGGCCAAACCGTCGTTTCGCCATACAGGCGGAACACCGGGACCGGATTGTCAGCACGTTGTTCGATCACCGCCCGCATCCATGAAAAGTCCAAGAAGACTGTTGGAAATTACCTTCAAAGACCGATCCCATCCACAAAAAATGCAGGAGACAAAAACAACAGCGCTCTCCAAGGAGCCACGCCATGAAGACCCAAGTCGCGATTATCGGCGCCGGCCCTGCCGGCCTCCTGCTTGGCCAGCTGCTGCACAAGGCTGGCATCGACACCGTGATTCTCGAACGCCAGACCCCCGACTACGTACTCGGCCGCATCCGCGCCGGGGTACTCGAACAGGGCACCGCCGACCTGCTGCGCGAAGCCGGAGCCGGCGCGCGGATGGACACCGAAGGGTTGCTCCACGACGGTTTCGAGCTGGTGCCCAACAGCCGCCGCGAGCGCATCGACCTCAAGGCCCTCACCGGCGGCAAGCAGGTGGTGGTGTACGGCCAGACCGAAGTCACCCGCGACCTGATGCAGGCCCGCGCGGCCAGCGGTGCGATGAGCGTGTATGAAGCGGCTGACGTGGAGCTGCACGACGTCACCAGCGAAAAGCCCTACGTCACGTTCACCCATCAGGGCGAGCGTGTGCGCCTGGACTGCGACTACATCGCCGGCTGCGACGGCTTCCACGGCGTGGCCCGGCGCAGCATTCCCGCCGATCGCCTGAGCGTCTTCGAACGCGTCTACCCCTTCGGCTGGCTAGGCCTGCTCAGCGACACGCCGCCGGTCAGCCACGAACTCATCTACGCCAGCAGCGAACGCGGTTTCAGCCTGTGCAGCCAGCGCAGCGCCACCCGTAGCCGCTACTACCTGCAGGTAGGGTTGGATGAGAAGGTGGAGGATTGGTCTGACGGGCGTTTCTGGGACGAGCTCAAACGCCGTATTCCCGAGGACGTTGCACGCCAGTTGGTGACTGGGCCGTCGCTGGAAAAAAGCATCGCCCCGCTGCGCAGCTTCGTGGTGGAGCCGCTGCAGTACGGCCGGCTGTTCCTGGTCGGCGACGCCGGGCACATCGTCCCGCCCACCGGCGCGAAGGGACTGAACCTGGCGGCCAGCGATGTCGATGCCCTGCACCGAATCCTCCTGAAGGTCTACGCCGACGGCCGCACTGACTTGCTGGCGCAGTACTCGCCGATTGCCCTGCGGCGCATCTGGAAGGCCGAACGCTTCTCCTGGTGGATGACCTCGATGCTGCACCAGTTCCCCGACAGCGACGCCTTCACCCGGCGCATGCTGGAGACCGAGCTGGACTACTTCCTCGGCTCCGAGGCCGGGCGCACGACCATTGCCGAGAACTATGTCGGGTTGCCGTTCGAGGACGTAGCCTGACGGCGCTTCCCCAGGCCTGTAGGGCGCATAGCGCGCCAGCGTTATCCGCCGTTCAAGTGCAGGCGGATAACCTGTTCCAGGTTATTCGCCCTACGATTCTGGGGTGAGGGGAATTCAGTGGTACGAACTTCCCCGAAGAAGACAGTTGCTCCTGCAGGGAGGCTCCGTCGGTAGCCCTAAGTTGTAGGAGCGAGCTTGCTCGCGAACAGGACCTCGCCGGGAGATCCGCTGCTGGGCGGTTCGCGAGCAAGCTCGCTCCTACAAAAACATCGCGATCTATCCTTACCCTCCAGCCACATCGCTCGCCGCGACACCGCCGGAGGCCGCCATCGACCCGGACGAAGCCAACTTCCTCAGCTACCTGCTCGCCGAAAGCGGCGACGGGGACGCGCGCGCCTTCGCCACGCTGTACCGCTGCACCGCCCCGCGCCTCTACCCCTTGGCGCTGAAGCTGAAGGCCAATCAGACGCAGGCCGACGCCCTGCTCATCGACACCTTCCTCCACGTCTGGACCGACGCCGACCGCTACCATCCCACGCGCATTGCCGCGCTGGACTGGATGATCGCCCTGCTCTACCAGCTCGCCGGCCACCCTTCCCCGCCGCCCAGCGACGAACCCTGGCCGGAACTGCCGCCCCCGGACGAACTCTGGCCCGCCATCCATGCGCGCCTGCCCGATGACGAAGACGACAGCCCCGGCCTGCGCTGGCCGCTGATCATCGCCAGCGTGGTCGGCGTGCTGATCGGCGCGGTGATCTGCCTGAGCCTGCTGATGGAGCTGCGCCCCGCGACTTAGGCGCTTGCCTGAAAGACGATGGGTATCGCTTCGCTCCACCCATCCTACGAGTGGGTCTGACTGCTATCCACCAGGTTTCCGTAGGATGGGTGGAGCGCAGCGATACCCATGCTGCCTCCCTCGGAATTACTCCACCGCCCCCGTAACCCGCCATAAAAACCCTGAATTCAGTGCGGCATCACCTTGCCAATCCGTCACGCAGTTGGCATAAACGTCCGAATCTTTTTCGCACACATAACAAGGAAGTTTCGATGCGCATTCTCGGACGCGTCCTACTGGCGATTTTGCTGCTGCTCCTGCTCGTCGGCGGCGTCATCGCCTGGTACACCGCGCATCCCAATCTGCCGGAATACACCCCGCCGCAGAAGATGATCCACCTCGAGGAGCAGTGGTCCAAAGAGGACCGCGAAACCTACTACTACACGCCCCAGGGCACCCAGGTGAAAGGCCTGCGCTACGACTGGTTCACCCACCTCGAGCAGCCTTTCAACAAGGACAAGTTCGCCTCCCCGGAAAACCTCGCGCGCTTCGGCTTCCTCATCGAGCCCGAGCAGATCGGCCGCGCCGCCGACGACACCCTGGCCGCCACTGCAAAGAATCCCGGCAACCTGCCAGTCGGCTTCGCCCGCCACCAGGACGGCGAGACCGGCGCCTGGTACCTGGACATCACCTGCTCCGCCTGCCACACCGGCGAGCTGCGCTATAAAGGCACCGCCATCCGCATCGACGGCGGCGCGGCCATGCATTCCATTGCCTCCACCGTGCCCACCCTGCGCGGCGGCGCGTTCGGCCAGGCGCTGGGCGCCAGCCTCGCCTCCACCTACTACGTACCGTGGAAGTTCGACCGCTTCGCCAAGGGCGTACTGGGCGACCGCTATCCCAAGGGCAAGGCCGCCCTCAAGCGCGACGTGCGCAACGTGCTCGGCACCCTCGTCTCCACCGCCTGGAACGACACCCACCGCGGCCTCTACCCGACTCTGGAAGGCCCCGGCCGCGCCGACGCCTTCGGGCGCATCGCCAACAGCGTGTTCGGCGATGGCATCGACGCCTCCAACTACCGCGTCGCCAACGCCCCGGTGAACTACCCGCAGGTGTGGGACATCTGGAAATTCGACTGGGTGCAGTGGAACGGCTCGGCCATGCAGCCCATGGCGCGCAACATCGGCGAAGCCCTCGGCGTCGGCGCCACCCTGCGCATGTTCGAAAGCGACGGCAAGCCGGTGATGGGCGATGAGCGCTACGCCTCCAGCGTGCGCCTGCGCGACCTCTACACCCTCGAGGAAACCCTCAAGCAGCTCAAGCCGCCGGCCTGGCCGAAGGACGTCTTCGGCGAGATCGACCTGAAGAAAGCCTCCCAGGGCCGCGCCCTGTTCCAGGCCAACTGCGTCTACTGCCACGGCCCGCACGTGAAGGAGCCCGGCGCCAAGGACTACATCGCCCCGGCGCGCGTGCCCGAGTGGCGCATGAAGCTGGTCCCGACCAAGGAAATCGGCACCGACCCGACCACCGCCGACAACATCGCCGACCACACCTTCGACATCCGCGCGCTGAAGCTGAAGACCGACGAGCTGCAGGGCATGAACGTCCACCTCTACCCGCAGAGCGACGTGCAACTGGACCTGTCGAAAATCTCCGCCGCCAAGGGCCTGGCCTACGTCACCGCCTTCGTCGAGCAGCGCGCCTATCGCGACGCGCACATCAGCGAGCCACAGCAGCAGGAAATGAACGGCTACGGCCTGCCCATCGGCGTGCAGGAACTGCGCGCCTACAAGGCCCGCCCGCTGGACGGCATCTGGGCCACCCCGCCCTTCCTGCACAACGGCTCGGTGCCCAACCTGTTCCAGATGCTCTCCCCGGTGGCCGAGCGCGACGCGCAGTTCTGGGTCGGCAGCTTCGAGTACGACCCCAAGTTCGCCGGCTACCGCACCGAGCGCTTCCCCGGCGGCTTCCTCTACAAGACCAGCGTCACCGGCAACAGCAACCGCGGCCACGAATTCCGCGACGGCTGCCGCCAGGACGGCGTCATCGGCCGCGCCCTGTCGCCGGAAGAACGCTGGGCACTGGTGGAATACCTGAAGGTGCTGGGCAACGCCGAATACGAAAACAAGCTCGACCCGAACGTCCCCACCCCACCGTGGACGCCCGGGCCGAAGTGCGAATGACCGGCCAGCGCTGAACTGTCTTTTGTTTTTTTGTAGGACCGAGGGGGACGCCTAGTCCTTGCTCGCGAAGAGACTCCCCACCGCTCCAGAGTGAAGCGGGTTCGCGAGCAAGCTCGCTCCTACAGGCAACCCTAGGCTCCGCAGCAACCTGTAACACCGATCCGCCCCCTCTCCCCCTGGGAGAGGGCTGGGGTGAGGGCCAGCCGCCCGCTCCCAAGCACCACCGAAACACCGCCCCATCCCCTCTCCCTTCAGGGAGAGGGCTAGGGAGAGGGAAACGCTCCACAGCAAGCCCGCACGGGCCAGGGAACGGAATCCCCTCCAAAAAAAGAAAACACCAAAGGACCCCGTGCCATGCGCTCCCTGCTCACCCGAATCTGGCTCTTCCTCGGCAAATGGCTCGGCCGTCTGCTGCTCGCCATCGCTGCCATCGGCCTGCTCGGCTGGGGCATCGGCAGCCTCTACTACGCCTGGAAATTCTCCGGCCCTGTCTCCGCCCAGGAAGAAATCCCGCCGGGCGAAGCCCAGCTCACCCAGGCCATCATCGAAGACGCCGTGCGCATCGTCGAACAGCACCGCGACAACACCCGCGTCCTGCGTGACGCCCACGCCAAGGCCCACGGCTGCGTGAAGGCCGAAGTCACGGTCGCCAGCGACATCGCCCCCGGCCTGCGCCAGGGCGTGTTTGCCGAGCCCGGCCACAAGTGGGAGGCCATGGTCCGCTTCTCCAACGGCAACGCCTACCCGCAGTTCGACAGCGCCCGCGACGCCCGCGGCATGGCCATCAAACTGCTCGACGTCCCCGGCGCCAAGCTGATGCCCGGCAAGGGCCACGACACCGAGCAGGACTTCGTCATGTTCAACCACCCGGTGTTCTTCGTCCGCGACGTCGCCGAATACCGGCAGAACTTCGCCGCGCAAGCCAGCGGCCAGAAGGTCGCCGCCTTCTTCCCCAGCTGGAAGCCCAGCACCTGGGAAATCCGCCACCTGGTCATCGCCCTGCAGACCCTCGCCCCCGCGCCCGACAGCCCCTTCGAAACCGGCTACAACGGCATCGCGCCGTACAAACTGGGCGAGGCGAACAACATCAAGTTCCGCGTCATCCCGCAGACCGAAGGCTGCCCGGCCTACCAGCTACCCAAGCTCAACGAAAAACTACCCAACTTCCTGCGCACCGCCATGTACCAGCAGCTCTCGGTCGACCGCGTCCCCGCCTGCTTCGCGCTGCAAGTACAGAAACAGGACCCGAGCAAATACATGCCCATCGAAGACACCAGCGTCGAATGGAGCGAATCCGACGCCCCCTTCCAGACAGTCGCCACCGTCAGCATCCCGCCCCAGGACTTCGACAGCCGCGAGCAGAACCTCGCCTGCGACAACATCTCCTACAACCCGTGGCATGCCCTGCCGGAGCACCAGCCGATTGGCGGGATCAACCGGTTGAGGAAGGCGGTTTATGAGGCGGTGAGTGTTTATCGGCATCAGCGCAATGGGGTGGGCGGGGAATAGTCCCGCCCAACTCATAGAGACGCAGTAACTGAAATTCAGCGGCAAAAAAGTTGGCGATAGATGACGTTTCACGATTGGTTGATTGCCCAAGGCAAAAGCCCCAAGACCATCAAACACTACACCGGTGCCATCGACGGGCGCCTACAAGGGATGGCTACGCATTTCAATAACGGCGATTTCTCGCTGGGCGATATCAAGACCAGTGCGGCATTCGCCGACACTTGCCAGACGTTCGATCCAACTGAGGAAATCCTGCCGCTCAACACACGCGGGAAGGACATGTATCGCCGCGCTCTGGTGATGTACGCGGAATATCGGCACAGCTCGCTGAACGAAGCCGCGCTCGTCCAAGACGACTTCCTGCAATCCGTGCAGAAAGCGCTTCAGGACTCAACCGAGCAGCGACGGGGCCGTCTGGCAAAAGCCCCAAAGAAACCGAGCAAGAAAACCGTCCGTACGGTGGTGTTTAACCGCAACCCTGATGTAGTCGCCGAGGTATTGCTGCGTGCAGAAGGGCATTGCGAGGGCTGTAAGGAGCCTGCCCCCTTCAAGCGCAAATCGGACAGCTCACCCTATCTAGAGGTACACCACCGGATACCGCTCGCCCAGCACGGGGACGACACGGTTGAGAACGCCATTGCGCTTTGCCCTAACTGCCACCGCGAAAGACATTTCGGCTGAAGCCCTTACAAATTCAGCGCCCAATAGTGCACCAAGGACCGTTCATGTACAGCCTCCTACGCAGCTCTCTCCTATCCGTGACTACTGCTCTGCTAATCCCGATTGCTAGCGCCCAAGCAGCCCAGGAATATTTGGTGATGGCCCCGTTGGAGGAGGTGCGGCACAAATGCGATAGCGACCTGCCCCGCCTCGGAGTCGGGTGCACCCTCGACGGCAACCCAATCGGTGGCGAGGCACAGTGGATCAAGGTCACCGAGAATCTCTCGCAGGACGAGTGGGCCGCAGGGGTGACCGTCAGCGCCGTGCTTCAACTCACAACACACACTACTGCCAACGGAATCCCGTACCTCACGGCCACCAGCTACCAGATGACCAGCCAGGCGCCAAAACAGAAGGAAACTCGCTTCGGCAGCACTTTCTGGAAGTCCATCCGCGCCCAGGTGTATAGCAAACCGATCGAAGACCCAGTCTCCGTGCAGTACTTGAAGGACGCCAACAACAATCCCACCTCGGAACAACTGGCTGCCCGCGACTTCGCCGCGAAGGACGCCGAAGCGCGCCAGTACGCCGCTTCCCCCGAAGCACAGCGCAATATCTCCGCCGACTTGATCCTTGATTGCGATCTACGCATCAAGGAAGCGCGCGAAACCATCACTTACGAGAAGAAGGTGGGCGCGACGTCCGGCTTCGTGAACAAGCTGAATCTGCGTCAGGCAGGTGAACAGATCGTGCAGTGCCAGGAGGACATGAAAGAGTACTGGAGTGACTACAAGAGCAACGGCGGCAAGTCGCGCAACATTGAACAACTCAGAGCTGAGCGCGCGAATTGAACGTGACGCTAGAGCAAGCCCCACAACTTTCACGAACGAAATGGCTGCAGCATCGACTGCAATACTGAGACAGGCAATGCAGTTTCACCCCGAGGCGGACTGTACCCATCGCGTCTCTTGTCTGCCTCAGTTTGTTCCCTCTATCGTTCACCCGCCCCGTGATAAAGCGGGGCCGGGATTAGCAGCCCGAAACCCTAGAGACAATCGCCGATCTGTATCGGCGGCCCAGCCAATTGGGCCGTCCACCGGAACGCGGCGTGTTGGTTCATGTGGCTGCTGATCCAACATCGTCCGTAGGTGGTCTGCTCGTAGTAGAGATGTGACTGAAATGGACGATTCATCCCTGCCCACCCCACTCCCCTTCCTCCGCAATCGCCGCACCCTGCGCGCCCTGCTGATCGACGATCAGGTCTGGTTCCTCCTTCCCGATTTCTGCCGCGTGACCGGCTATACGCACGAAGACCGCATGGCCATGCGTATGGCCGACGACCAGATTCGCCAGGAACGGCTGCTGACCGAGGACGGCCTGGAACTCGACCAGGTGCTGATCAGCGAATCCGCCGTGTACCAGGCGCTGGTGCTGTTCAACGTGCCGGACTACGGCTCGCTGCGGCGCTGGATCAGCGGCACGGTGGTGCCGCAGGTGCGCAGCCAGTTCAAGGCCAGCGGCCCACGCCATGTGCAGTTGCAGTTCGAACGGCAATGCCTGCGAGTGCTGGATTGGCAGGACGATCTCTGGGTGAGCTTCGGCGACTTGCCGCGCGTGCTCGGCGGGCGCTCGCCGATTGTCGGGCGCACCGGGTGGCGCGGTTGGGCGAAGCGATTGCGGACCTGATACACGGGCAGGGTATGAGCCGCGCATCAGCGCTGTACCCAGTCAGCCGCTTCAGCGGAGCAGCCAATGGTTTGGCTTTGCGATATGGTGCGAGGCTTGTTACAGATCGCACGGAAGCACACCCATGCACATCGAATTGCTCACAGCGCAGATGATCGGCCACTGGGAATCCAGCCCCGGCGTCCATCAGTGTGAATTTCAGTTCGGATCGCGACTGATCTATGTCGAGCACCCCTCCAGTGAACCACCAGAACCATCCCTCCAGGTCGCGCTGCCACTGGCACAGGCTGCATGGAACGACATCGATGCAGTCATCGCCTTCGCTCAGCTGACGCTCCGCCCGGGCGATCCTGAGCTGTGGCGAGTGTTGGAGTCGGCGACGAGAATGGGCTCGCCACTGGATGTTTTCTCGATCCATATTTCAGAAGGCGGCGGCCTAGTGTCCTACACGATGTCGTGGAATCCGGATTTCGATTGGCGGCAGATGTTGTACGACGAGTTCGACACTTGGAAGGAATCGCCCATTTCGCTGCAGCGCTTCGAGCCAGAAAAAGATCTCTGGCTGGGTATCAGGCGTCACAGCGACGGTCGATTCGAGCTGGAAAATCCTGAATCCCTGGCCGGGAGCGTCGAATGAATCGACTCTCCTGCAAACTGTACAAGTCGCGCTACAGCATGGACTTTTACCCAGCCCTGAGCATTGACGGGCTGCCGCTGGAGGTCTGGTTGCCGCAACACGATGCAAGCGCAGAACTCGATTTGGTCTGCGCTCATGCAGGCCTCTACAGCGATACCGATTCAGAGCTGGTCTGGGATCGATCGTATTCCGTGGCACCGGGCTGGAAGACGGTCGTGCCTTTGCTGGTGCGCTCCGATGACCTGGACCTGAGCTGCGCGGTGATCGCTGTCAAACAGGTGGCAGACGAGCAACATGTTCGCTGGGAGCGCTTCGGCTTGTTGCGCGAGTGTATTACCCACCCCACTCCCATTCCCGAGTATTACGACATTCCACCGGCAGTGTTCGACCGCGATCAGTTCATCGCCGCGCTGGACGATTTTCGTCGGGAAATCGGGCTGCGGATGGAATGGGATCTGCCGTGATGGCGCAGGGCGCGGCGCAGCATCAGCCTTGTCCTCCCTGCTGAGGCGTCACGCAAAAATCAGAGCCTGCCGGTCAGCTTGAGGACGGTGAAGACCAATCCGCCGATGGTCATCGCGGCCGAAAGGATGGTGCCGAGGATCAGTGGGACGAAGGTGGCCGGCGAGACATGGGGCGAGACTTCCAGCTGGAAGCCGGGGCGGATGTGTTCCGGGGTCAGGCAGGTGACCTGGTAATCGCCGGGTTCGCTGCAGCTGAACTCGCCCAGTGGGTTGCTGGAGTTGCCGCCCATGTCGCTGCGCCGCACGCTGAACAGGTTGAACCGGCTATAGCGCTGGTACGGCACGGGCTGGCCGGAGGCGCGGGCGGTGATGGCGAAGTCGGCGGAGAAATAGGCGGTGCCGGTGACCATGGTGAAGGCCGGGAAGACGATGTTGATGACGTAGCGCCCGGCGCAGGGCAAGGCGACCACTTCTGGCCGCCTGGCGTCGGCCCAGCGCTGGCGCACGGCCGGGAAGATGATGCGGCGCAACCGGCCGATACAGCGGGTCAGCAGGTAGCCGCCCAGCAGCATCAGCACGGGAGCGCCCCATAGCAGGGTGGTGGGTTCGAGGGTCATGGGCGCCCTGCTCTGTCAGGTACGTTGGCTGGGGTAGCAGAAACTATAAGCCAGCCGTTCCCCGAGCATGCAATCTGCGGCGCTGCGCGGGCCCGATCCTGCAATCTGCATGGCCATCGGCCGCCGAAATTTTCCAAGTCATTGATTAGACTAGAAATATTATTTTGTTACATCTGGCATATCCGCTGCAGCGGAAAGACGGAGGCTTCCACCTCTCTTTCACGGAGCAGCCAACAATGATCACAACGACCGATGCCTACGCCACCACTGCCGTGGATACCACCGACCATTCGGGGGTGTCCTGGGCGGCGGTATTCGCCGGGGCCGCCGGGGCGGCGGCGCTGTCCCTGATCCTGATCATCCTGGGCTTCGGCCTGGGCTTTTCCGCGGTGTCGCCCTGGCCGGGCGATGGCGCGACGCTCAAGCAGATAGGCGTTTCCACCATCGTCTGGCTGATGCTGACGCAGATCCTCGCCTCGGGCCTGGGTGGCTATATCGCCGGGCGCCTGCGCGCGCGCTGGGCAACGCTGCATGACGACGAGGTGTATTTCCGCGACACCGCACACGGCTTCCTCGCCTGGGCCGTGGCGACGCTGGTAACCGCCACACTGGTGGTGGGCTCGGTGAGCAATATCGTCGGCGGCGGCCTGCAGGCCGGGGCTTCTGCGGCAACCACCGCCGCCGCTGCCGCGGGTTCGAACGCCAGCGCCAGTGGCACGGACGACGGCTCGGCGTACTTCATCGACATGCTGTTCCGCGATAACCGCCCGGTGGCGGTCAGTGACGACGCCGCCCATGCCATCGCCACGCGCATCTTCCTGCGCGGCCTGGCCGACGGGCAGTTGAGCGCGGACGATCGCAGCTATCTCGCCCGCGTGGTTTCCCAGCGTACCGAGATCAGCCAGGCCGAAGCCGAGCAGCGCATCGACCAGGTATTCGCCGCGGCGCAGCAGGCCAAGCTGAAAGCCCAGCAAGCGGCCGATACCGCCCGCAAGGTGGCCGCCGCCTCGGCGCTGTGGATGTTCGTGGCCCTGCTCTGCGGCGCCTTCTTCGCCAGCTTCCTGGCCATCCACGGTGGCCGTCGCCGCGATGCGGTGGTGCTGCTGACCAATACCCGCACGCTGCATTCCACGCAGTCCCGTCCTGCCCACTGACCGGAGGCACATCATGCGCTCGATTCTTCTGTACTTCCTCGGCGTTCCAATCCCGATCATCATCCTGATCGCGCTGTTCTGGCACTGATTGCAGCCGGTTGGCGCACTGACGAAAAAGCCGTCCTCGGGACGGCTTTTTCAATGGAGTGCCGAGTGGATTCGCGAACAAGGGCCCGGCGTCCGTCCGGCCCTGCGCGATCAACCCTTTCTCTTCGAAGCGACGCGTGCAGCCAGGGATGGGGAGAGCTGCGCAGCCCTTCCAGAAGAGGCCAATTGCCCGGCCGGTTCCGGCAGGAACGAACCTTCCGACGAATCATCGGGACCGTGGTCGCAAGCGCGATGGGTAGCGCGGCGCTCCACGCTCTCCAGGCTCATGGCGGCCTCAGCCGCAGGAGCCGTCCATGGTTTCCTGGCTTTCACGGATGATGCGCTGGCCTTCGTCACGCAGTTGCGTCCAGGTGGGGATTTCATGGCAAAGCTCGGCCACGCGCACGGTCATCTCGCCGATCTTGTGCATCGCCCTAGCGGAGCCGCAAATGCCAAGGTCCTGGTTGTTGGCTTGCTGGCCGAGCCGTTCCATGTAGGCCTGGCCCTTCTGCTGCGCTGCCTGGCAGCCACCGGAGAGGTCGACCGAGCCGACTTCGCCGGAAGCCGCTGCGCCACTGGCGTTCTGGCTGCCACTGGCCGGCGCAGCCGGGGCATCGGCCTGCACCAACTGGCTGTTGCTGAACACGCCGCTGGCGGTGGTGCCATTCGGGTAGCGATAGGTGCCGTGGCCGCTGAGCGTGCCGTTCTGCAACTCGCCTTCGTAGCGGTCGCCCTTGGCCCACTGGATCACCGCGGGGCCGTTGAAACTGCCCTTGCGCAGGGTGCCCTCGGTGGTGGAGAACACCTGGCCGTCCACCAGCGACAAGAGGATGCCCTTGCCGTCGGCGAAACCGCCCACGCACTGGCCGGACCAGATGTAGCTGGGATTGGAGCGCTGGGCGTTCCAGTCCTGAACCAGGCAGCCCTTGTCCGTTCTGGCGAACTCGACGGCAAGGCCCGGTGCGCTGACAAGCATGGCGAGCAAGCTCGCCAGTCCGATTCGATTCATTCGATCACCCGCTGACAAGGCTTCAGGGCCCGATGGATTTCCTGCGGGCAAAGAATAGTGGCGGGCCGATATCACCGCTAGCCGGGAGACAGCGGCGGCGCGGAAGAGACTTCGTACTTATCGCCGCCGCGCGCAGGAAATATCCGATAGAGCCCTCTCCCCCCGCTCCCTAGCCTTGCGCTCCATGCAATCGAGGGCGCGCGGGCTGCTCATTCCGGGCAGAAATACCCGCCGCCCTCCTGCCCTGGAGAGTTTCTGCATGTCTGCCGTCGAGAAGAAGTTCCAAAAGCTGGCCGCCACCTTCCGCGCCGCCCTGGCGGCAGGCAATTACCGCCAGGGCCGTGACGTGGCGCGTCAGGCGCTGCAGCTCTCGCCGAACAATCCGACGCTGCTGACGGACTATGCCCTGTGCCTGATGCGCACCAAAGACTACGAACAGGCCTACAAGACCTATCTCAAGCTGCTGAATACGCTGGGCGAAGACAGGATGCCGGACACCGCGCTGGACGGGCTGACGGAGGTTTGCGGCTGGCTGAAGCGGGAGGACCTGGTGCGCCGCTACGGCAACCTGTCGCTGAGCGTGGCGGATCGCAAGTACGGCCAGCTCCCCGCCTATCCCCTGCCCGATGCACCGCCCCCGCCGTTTGACGGCTCGAGACCGGAACGCAACCTGATCGTGTTTTCGCTGTTCGGTGCCCGCCCCCGCTATTGCGAGAGCGCGCTGAAGAACGTGGAGGCCGCACGCGAGCTGTTCCCGCAATGGCGCTGCCGCTTCTACGTGGACGAATCGGTGCCGCCGACGGTGCTGGATCGCCTGGCGAAAGCCGGGGCACAGGTGGTGCTGGTGGACCCGGCGACACGCGCTTCGATCCCGCCGACGATGTGGCGCTTCCTGGTGATGGAGGACGGCGAAGTCTCGCGCTTCCAGGTGCGCGATGCCGACTCGCTGCTCTCCGAACGCGACCGTGCGGCCGTTGAGGCGTGGCTGCAGAGTGGCTTCTGGTATCACCACATGCGCGATTACTTCAGCCACACCGAACTGCTGCTGGCGGGCATGTGGGCTGGCTGTCACAACCCGAACCTGCCGGGCATCCGCGAGCTGATCGCCCAGTACCTGAAGGATGAGAAGGCGCACCCGCGCTTCGCCGACCAGTACTTCCTGCGCCGCAGCCTGTGGCCGACCATCCGCCAGAGCCTGCTGAACCATGACGAACTGTTCGGCTTCCTGGAGGCGCAGCCCTTCCCCGCGCACGAGCCGGTGCGCTGGCGGATGGAAGCCTTCCATGTCGGCTGCAACGTCAGCTACCAGGGCATCAAGGTGCCGAGCAAGCTGAAGGACGGCGAGCTGCAGCCCTGGGGCCTGTTCGAAGCCGAAGGCACGCTGCTATGCCGTTACGAATCGCCAGTGGCGAAGGGACATTGGGAGGAATGGATGCCGTACTTCCTCTGCAACGCCATTACGGACGGCAGCTGCACGGTGCGCAGCCTGGCGTGAATGATCCCCGAGTGCGAATCGCGCCGGTGGCGCGACTCCACGCCATCCTGCGAAAGCGCCCGCTACCGGTCAGTAGACTTCCGGCACCTGCAACTCCAGCGGCGTGGGATGCCGGCGGTAGCCTTCGTGGCGCTGCCGCTCGGGCAGGCTGACAGCGGGCAGTTGCACTTCCTGGTAGGGAATCTGGCTCAACAGGTGGCTGATACAGTTCAGTCGTGCGCGCTTCTTGTCGTCAGCCTGCACGATCCACCAGGGCGCCTCGGGGATGTGGGTGCGCTCGAGCATGATTTCCTTCGCCTTGGTGTAGGACTCCCAGCGGCGGCGCGATTCCAGGTCCATCGGGCTGAGCTTCCACTGCTTGAGCGGATCATGGATTCGGCTGAGGAAACGGTAGTGCTGTTCCTCGTCGGAGATGGAAAACCAGTACTTGATGACCTGGATGCCGGACCGCACCAGCATGCGCTCGAACTCGGGCACGCTGCGGAAGAACTCCTCGTACTGGCCGTCGGTACAGAAGCCCATCACCCGCTCGACCCCGGCGCGGTTGTACCAGCTGCGGTCGAACAGGACGATCTCCCCCGCCGCCGGCAGGTGCGAGACGTAGCGCTGGAAGTAC
>NZ_LZDG02000050.1:0-46112 GCF_001672555.2 Pseudomonas sp. AU11447
GGTCAGTTGGTAGCCGGTGACGCTGCCGTCCACGTCGCTGGCGGTCGGAACCTGGCCATTGAGAACGGTGTTCTCCTCGGTGGTGGCGGTGCCCGGCTGGGCAACCGGCGCGTCGTTGGTGCCGGTGACGGTAATGGTGATGGTCTGCGGGTCACTCAGCGCRCCGTTGTTGTCCTTCGCCTGGTAGGTGAAGGTCACGTCGCGGGTCTCGCCCTGGGCGAGGCTGTCGAAGTCCTTGCCGGGGTTGAAGCTGTAGCTGCCGTCCGGRTTGAAGCTCAGGCTGCCGTTGCCCTGGCCGACGCCAGTGGTCAGYTGGTAGCCGGTGACGCTGCCGTCCACGTCGCTGGCGGCCGGAACCTGGCCGTTGAGCACGGTGTTCTCTTCGGTGGTGGCAGCGCCCGGCAGGGCGACCGGCGCGTCGTTGGTGCCGGTCAGGGTCACGGTAAGCGTGGCGGTGCTGGTGGCGCCGTGCTCGTCGGTGACGGTGTAGGGCACCTGCACCACCTGGGTCTCGCCCTCGGCCAGGTGCTGGTAGGCCGGGTCCTTGCCATCGAAGGTCCAGCTGCCGTCCGGCTTCAGGGTGAAGCCCGCCGGCGGGTTGCCGTTGGTAGTGAAGGTGAGGGTGCTGCCGGTGTCGCGGTCGGTGGCCACCAGTTGGCCGCCGATCACGCTGTCCTCGGTGACGCTGGCCTGGCCATCCTGGGCGACCGGCGTGTCGTTGGCGCCCTGCACGTTGATGGTGATGACGCGGGTGTCGGTAGCGCCGGACGGGTCGGTCACGGTGACGGTGAAGCTTTCGCTCGGGTTCTGCCCCAGGGGCAGGGCGTTCACCGCATTGGCGTCGACCACATAGGTGTAGCTGCCGTCGGTGTTGACGGTGAGCTCACCGTAGGCGCCCTTGGCGCTGCCGCTCCAGGTCAGGTTGGTGTCGTCGACGTCGGTGGCGGTCAGTTGACCCTTGATGTCGGCGAAGCTGTCGTTGGCGGCGGTGTCGGTGACGGTGCTGGTATAGGTGCCAGTAGCCACCGGAGCGTCGTTCACCGGGGTGATGCCGACGTTCACCACCAGGGTGCTGGTGGCGCCACGGGCGTCGGTGACGATCACGGTGAAACTGTCGGCGCCGTTGTAGTCGCCGTTCGGGTTGTACTGCCAGGTGCCGTTGGGATTGAGCACCAGCAGGCCATTGGCCGGGGCCTGGCCGACGCTGTAGCTGATGGTGTCGCCATTCGGATCGCGGGCGGCGAAGGTGCCCGTGAGCAGGGTGTCCTCGGCGGTGGTGAGGTTCAGCACACCGTTGCTGCCTTCGCTGAATTCTGGCGCGAGGTTGGGCGGCAGGTCGCCCTGGCGCTCGTCGCCGGCGGAGCCGCCGTTGTCCAGGCCGGCGGTGGCGTAGCCGATGTTCGGGTCGACGTGCCCGGCGGTGGCATCGAGCATCACGAAGCTGTGACCGCCACCTACGCCGCCATTGCCACCTGCCGACGGAGCGGCACTGGGGCCCGCCGCGGTAGGGGCGAGGGCCTGGGTCGGGTCGAGGCCGGCGGCGATGGCCTTCTGCAGGTCCTCGGTGCTCGGAGCGTTGGCCGGCTGCGCGGCTGCGTGGTGCGTCTCGGCCTGCGGTAGGTCGGCGCTGCTCCACTGGCTGTCGCGGCCCAGGTCCACCAGCTTGCCCTTGCCGACGTCGAGCGTCACCGCTCCTGCGGCGCCGGTGAGCAGCTGTTCGCCCTGGTAGATGCGGTCACCTTCGACCAGGACGCGCTGGACGCCCTCGGGGGATACCGCAATCACTTGGCCGATGATGCTTTTCACGACGGCGACGACGCTGCTCATGCACTTCTCCTGGTGAGGCTTGCCTGGTTGCCGACCGGGCCGCATGGAGGTCGGCGCCAGGGGCATTCCCTTGTCTGTAAGAGCAAAAAAGTTGGCGTCAAAAACATGGCTTATAGCGGATGGAAATTACGTATATGCCAATGTATTGACCATTCGATTGCCATCCTAAACAATTGGCAAATCGATGTCACTTTGATATCGGGTGCTCGCGTAAAAAAATTTAGCGTGAAATACATCACGCTTTTCGATGCTTCCTTGCAGCGCATTCGCCGGTCTTTTGACGCTATTTGCGGCAATCGAATCGCTGCGGCTATCCCATTGATAAGGATGTTTTCCTCATGCGTATGCGATTCGCTGCTGTAGTGCCCTTCGCCCTTTCATTCGTCCTGCCCGCCCACGCCGACTCGCTCAACCAGGCCATGCAGAAGGCCCTGGAGTACCACCCGGAAATCCAGGCCGGGGTGAACTCCCGACTCGCCGCGGACAAGCAGCTGCGTGCGGCGAAGGGTGGCTACCTGCCGTCCGTCGACCTGACCGCCGGTTATGGCCGTGAAGGCTCCGACAACACCACCACCCGTGGCCAAGGCGACCACTGGGAAACCCTGAACCGTGGCGAATCCAACCTTGCCCTGCGCCAGATGGTGTTCGACGGTTTCGCCACCTCCAGCGAAGTCGGCCGCCAGCAGGCCAACGTGAACTCCCGCGCCTACGCGTTGCTGGGAACCTCCGAGCGCACCGCGCTGGATGTCGCCCAGGTCTACACCGATGTGCTGCGTCGTCAGGAAATGGTTCGTCTGGCCGAGGAAAACCTGAAGAACCACCAGCGCGTCTACGACCAGATCAGCCTGCGCAGTGCCCGCGGCGTTGGTCGCCTCGCCGACCAGGACCAGGCCGAGGCCCGCCTGGCCCAGGCGCAGAACAACCTGATGACCGAGAAGACCAACCTGGCCGACGCCCGCACCAACTACTACAGCGTGGTGGGCAGCGACCCGGTGGACCTGAGCGACCCGACCGGTCTTGCCGGCCAGTTGCCGGAAGATCTGCAGGCCGCCCGTCGCCAGCTGGTGGAAAACAGCCCGATCCTGCGCTCCGCAGAATCCGACGTGGCCGCCGCCGAGAAGCAGTACGACGCGGCGAAATCGACCTTCTATCCGAGATTCGATGCAGAACTTTCCCGTGGTGCCGATAACAACCTCGACGGAGAAGAAGGCCACAACAACGAATGGCAGGCCATGCTGCGCATGCGCTACAACCTGTTCGCCGGTGGCAGCAACAAGGCCGAGCTGGAAGCCAAGTCCTACGAGGCGAACCAGGCCCTGGATATCCGCAACAACGCCCTGCGCCAGTTGAACGAGGAACTCGGATTGTCCTGGAACGCCCTGAACAACGCCCGCGACCAGCTGCCGATCGCCCGCCAGTATGTGGACTACAGCACCCGCGTGCGCGAGGCGTACCAGAAGCAGTTCACCATCGGCGAGCGCACCCTGCTCGATCTGCTGGACAGCGAGAACGAACTGTTCAACGCTTCGCGCCGTCTGGTCGACCTGAAGTACACCGAGCTGTTCACCCAGTACCGCATCAAGGCGACCCTGGGCGAGCTGCTCAAGAGCCAGGGCGTGGTAGCACCGATGGCTGCGGTGGCTTCCGAAGACATCAAGCCGCGAGTCCAGCTGCCCGGCCTTAACTAACCTGCCCGAGAGAGCATCCGCGTGGATCAAGAAGTCAGCGCAGTACCCCTAAGCCACGATCCGCGCGGTCTGCTCGACGACCCGCTGCTGGACAGCCTGCTGACGCTCTGTCAGCTGCACCAGAAGCCGGCCAGCCGCGCCATGCTCACCAGCGGCCTGCCGCTGCCCGGGCAGCGCCTCTCCGCCGAGCTGCTGCCCCGTGCGGCGGCTCGCGCCGGCCTGCAAGGGCGCCTGTTGCAGCGCAAGCTGGGGCAGATTCCGGCCCTCGCCATGCCGGCGATGCTGCTGCTGCGCGAAGGGCGCTGCGCAGTGCTGCTGGGCTGGGAAAGCAATGGCGATGCGCGCCTGCTGCTGTCGGAAAGCGATGGCGGTGAAGTGCGCGTTTCCCGCGAGCTGCTGAGCGAGGACTACGCCGGCCAGGCCTTCTTCGCCCAGCCGCAGCACAAGTTCGACCTGCAGCACGGCGAGCTGATCCCGCGCGCCAAGAGCTGGTTCCGCGACACCCTGAAGCGTTCCCGCTGGCTCTACGTCGACGCCGTCGCCGCGAGCCTGCTGATCAACCTGATCGCCCTGGCCGCGCCACTGTTCGTCATGAACGTGTACGACCGCGTGGTGCCCAACCAGGCCGCCGCCACCCTCTGGGTGCTGGCCATCGGCATCAGCGGCGCCTACCTGTTCGACCTGCTGCTCAAGACCATGCGCGGCCTGTGCCTGGACCTGGCCGGCAAGAAGACTGACCTGATCATCTCGGCGACGCTGTTCGAGCGCATCGTCGGCATGAGCATGAAGTACCGCCCGGCGCGGGTCGGCTCGTTCGCCCAGAACATCCACGAATTCCAGACGCTGCGCGACTTCCTCAACTCGCTCACGCTGACCACCCTGATCGACATGCCCTTCACCCTGCTGATCCTGCTGGTGATCGGCATCATCGGCGGGCCGCTGGTGTTCGTCCCGCTGGTTGCCTTCCCGCTGGCCGCGGGCCTGGGCTGGCTGCTGCAGAAGCCGCTGGTGGAGACCATGAACCGCACCATGGCGCTGGCCGCCGAACGCCAGTCGAGCCTGATCGAGACGCTCGCCAGCCTCGACGCGGTGAAGGTCAACAACGCCGAGAGCGAGCGCCAGTACCTCTGGGAGCAGACCATCGGCACCCTCAGCCGCCTGGAACTGCGGGTCAAGCTGCTGTCGACCCTGGCGATGAACATCACCGTGCTGATCCAGGCGCTGGCCGGGGTCGTCATGATCATCGGCGGCGTCTACCTGATCATCGCCGGCGACCTCTCCATGGGCGGCCTGATCGCCTGCTACATGCTCAATGGCCGCGCCCTCGGCCCGCTGACCCAGCTCTCCGGGCTGATCCAGCGCTACCAGCAGGCGCGCCTGTCCATGGCCACCACCAACCAGATGATGGAGCTGCCGCAGGAGCGCAACGCCGACGAACGTCCGTTGACCCGCTCGCAGCTGCGCGGCGGCATCGAGATGCGCGGCCTCGACTTCGCTTATCCGAACCAGCAGGTTGCGGCGCTGCACGGCATCAACCTGCAGATCCGCGCCGGCGAGAAGGTCGGCATCATCGGCCGCAGCGGCTCGGGCAAGAGCTCCCTGGCCAAGCTGATCGTCGGCCTGCACCAGCCCGAAAACGGCAACCTGCTGGTGGACGGCGCCGACGTGCGCCAACTGGACATCAGCGAGCTGCGCCACAACATCGGCTACGTGCCGCAGGACATCAGCCTGTTCAGCGGCACCCTGCGCGACAACCTGGTCAGCGGCGCGCGCTACATCGATGACGAACGCGTGCTGGAAGTGGCCGAGCTGACCGGCGTGAACGAGTTCGTCCGCCTGCACCCGCAGGGCTATGAACTGCAGGTCGGCGAGCGTGGCCACAACCTCTCCGGCGGCCAGCGGCAGAACGTCGCCCTGGCCCGCGCATTGCTGCTCGACCCGCCGATCCTGCTGCTGGACGAACCCACCAGCGCCATGGACAACGCCGGCGAGGAGCGCCTCAAACAGCGCCTGCAATCGATCATGGGCGAAAAGACACTGCTGCTGGTCACCCACCGCGCCTCCATGCTCAGCCTGGTGGACCGCCTGGTGATCATCGACAAGGGACGCATCATTGCCGACGGTCCGAAGGACGTGGTCATGGATGCACTGAAGAAGGGGCAGATCAGTGTCGCTTAATCCTCTGGGCAGTATCCGCCACTCTGTCCGTGGCTATTTCAAGGGCGGCGACAACCTCTCCGGCCAGCCGCTTCCGGAAGTCAGCAAGGCGCTGATCGAGGACGCGCCGCGCGTGGTGCGCCTGACCATCTGGATCTTGATCGGCTTCGTCGCCTTCCTGCTGCTCTGGGCACACTTCGCGCAGATCGACGAGGTCACCCGCGGCGAGGGCAAGGCGATTCCCTCGTCCAAGGTACAGAAGATCCAGAACCTGGAAGGCGGCATCGTCTCGCAGATATTCGTCCACGAAGGGCAGGTGGTGCAGGCCGGCGAGCAACTGATGCGCCTGGACCCGACGCGCTTCCAGTCCAACGTCGGTGAAACCGAGGCCGACCGCCTGGCGATGTTCCTGCGGGTGGAGCGGCTGTCTGCCGAGGTGGAAGAGCGCGCGCTGAACATCCCCGACGATGTGCGCGCCAAGGTGCCCGGCCAGGCCAGCAGTGAAGAGGCGCTGTTCCACAGCCGCCAGCAGCAGCTCAAGGACGAAACCGATGGCCTGCAGCAACAGCTGGTGCAGAAGCAGCAGGAACTGCGCGAGTTCGTCTCCAAGCAGGCGCAGTACCGCAACAGCCTGAACCTGCTGCGCCAGGAGATTTCCATGTCCGAGCCGCTGGTGGCGCAGGGCGCGATGTCCCAGGTGGAACTGCTGCGTCTCAAGCGCGGTGAAGTGGAAAACCGTGGCCAGCTCGATGCCACCACCCTGGCGATCCCACGGGCCGAGGCAGCGGTGAAGGAAGTGGAGCGCAAGGTTGCCGAAACCCGGTCGCGCTTCCGCAGCGATGCACTGAAGGAACTCAACGAAGCCCGCACCGAGCTGAGCAAGGCCACCGCCACCGGCAAGGCGCTGGAGGATCGCGTCAGCCGCACCCTGGTCACCTCGCCAGTGCGCGGCATCGTCAAGCAACTGCTGGTGAACACCATCGGCGGTGTGATCCAGCCGGGCAGCGACCTGATCGAGATCGTCCCTCTGGACGACACCCTGCTGGTGGAAGCGCGCATCCGTCCGCAGGACATCGCCTTCCTGCGCCCCGGCCAGCACGCCATGGTCAAGTTCACCGCCTACGACTACACCATCTACGGTGGCCTGCAGGCGGACCTGGAGCAGATCGGCGCCGACACCGTCACCGACGAGGACGGCAACAGCTTCTACCTGATCAAGCTGCGCACCCGCAAAAGCCACCTGGGCAGCGACGACAAGCCGTTGCTGATCATCCCCGGCATGATCGCCACCGTGGACATCATGACCGGCAAGAAGAGCATCCTCAGCTACCTGCTCAAGCCCATCCTGCGGGCCAAGGCGGAAGCGCTGCGCGAGCGGTAAGCCGAGAGGGCCTGCGCAAAAGGGCCATCCCATGGGATGGCCCTTTTTTGTGGGTGCACGGGACTCCGTCCGCGATCAGCTCAACCCCTGCGCGTTGGCTGGAACACGGTTCGCGAGCAAGCTCGCTCCTACAAGAGCGCCATGCAGCAATCCGTGTCTGTAGGGGCGAGCTTGCTCGCGAACCAGCCGCAGCGAATCAATACGCCACGGTAAACCGCTGCTGATGATGATTGGCCTGCTCGGCCTCATCGATCATCGCCACCGCCAGGTCCGGCAGGGAAATGCGGCTCTCGCCGTTGCCATCGAACAACACCTGGTCGCCGCCGATGCGGAAGCTGCCGGTGCGGGTTTCGCCGTCGAGCAGCATCGCCGGGCTGAGGAAAGCCCAGTCGAGTTCCTTCTCGGCGCGCAACTGATCCAGCGCGTCGGCGGCGCCGAGTGCACTCTGTTTCCATTGCTCGGGGAATTCCGGGCTGTCCACCAGACGTTGGCCGGGGGCGATCTCCAGGCTGCCGGCGCCGCCGAGAACCAGCAGGCGCTTCACACCGGACGCCTTCACGCCGTCAAGAATGGCGCGGCTGCCCTTGGCGTGGGCGCCACGGATATCCGGGTTGCCCCAGCCAGCATTGAATGCGCTGACCACGACGTCCTGCCCGGCCACGGCGCGGGCGACCTGGGCCGGGTCGTAGACGTCGGCCTGGATCACCTTGAGGTTGTCGCGCGCCGGCAGCTTCGCCGGGTCGCGCACCAGCGCGGTCACGCTATGGCCGCGGCGCAGGGCTTCTTCGAGGAAGTAGTGGCCAACGTGGCCGGTCGCGCCGATCAGGGCAATGTTCATGGAATCACCTTTGTGGGAGAAATCGCCGCGCGCTGGCGGCAGGTGATTCATCTTCGACCCGACGCGGTTGTGGATAAAGCCACCCTTACGCCATGCACTCGTAAGCGTGGCTTCACAATAAGGTCAGTTATCGAAGAGTTTCTGCACCACCGAGAAGTCCTGCTCGCCATGGCCCTGTTTCACCAGCAGGCGATACAGCGCCAGTGCCAGGCTGCCCATGGGCGTGCTGTTGCCGCTGACCTGTGCTGTTTCCAGCGCGAGGCCCAGGTCCTTGGTCATCAGCGACGTCATGAAGCCACCGCTGTAGCCGCGTGAGGCGGGGGCATTCTCCATCACGCCGGGCCAGGGGTTGTACACCTCCAATGCCCAGTTGCCGCCGGAGCTGCGGCGCATGATCTCCGACAGCACGGCAGGGTCCAGCCCGTTGGCGGCGCCGAGGGCGAGGGATTCGGCGGTGCCGATCATCAGCACGGCGAGCAGCTGGTTGTTGCACACCTTGGCGACCTGCCCGGCGCCGTCGCCGCCGGCGTGGAAGATGTTCCGGCCCATGGCGGAAAACACCGGGCGGGCGCGTTCGAGCACCTCGGCGTCGCCACCGACCATGAAGGTCAGGGTACCGGCGATGGCGCCGCCGGTGCCGCCGGAGACCGGTGCATCGAGCATGGGAATCCCGCGCTCGACGGCAGCCTGGTGGACCTTGCGCGCCGAGGCGGGGGCGATGGTAGAGCACTCCAGCACCAGGGTGCCGGGGGCAATGTGCGCCAGCAGGCCCTCGTTGCCGAGGTAGAGCCCCTCGACGTGCCCGCTGGCCGGCAGCATGGTGACCACCACGTCGGCGCCGTCCACCGCGTCATGGGCGCTGCGGGCGGCGCTGGCACCCTGGACGACCAGGCCGTCGATGGCGCTCTGCACCAGGTCGAACACGCGCAGCAGGTAGCCGGCCTTGATCAGGTTGGCGGCCATGGGGGCGCCCATGTGGCCGAGGCCGATGAAGGCGATGGTTTGCATGCTGGTTTCCTCCTGTTGGACCGCAGGGCACTCCAGCGCCAGGAGAAGTCATGCCAGCTCCGGGCGGCAGCTCTCGCAGGGCGCATAACGCGCAAGCGTTATCCGCCACTCAGGTGGGCGGCGGATAACCTGTTCCAGGTTATGCGCCCTACGCAGCTACAGAGGACGGCAGGGGCGGCTAAAGATCCGCCAGCGGATGCTCGCCCTCCCAGGTCGCGTCGAAGTGCGCATTCACCACAGCATCAGGTATGGCAGCGATATCCGGCCAGTGCCAGTGCGGGGTGTTGTCCTTGTCGATCAGCCGGGCCCGCACGCCTTCCGGGAACTCCGGGTGGCGGCAGCAGTTCAGGCTCATCGCGTACTCCATGCGGAACACCTCGGCAGTCGACAGATGGCGTGCGCGGCGGATCTGTTCCCAGACCAGATGAGCGGTCAGCGGGCAGCCCGAGGCGAGGGTCTTCGCTCCCCGCGCGATCAGCGTGTCCTCGTCATCGGCCAGTGCGGTGAGGGCGTGCCAGGCCTCGGCGATGTTGGCGCTGTCCAGCACCGCATCCAGGCGTTCGCGGCGTGGCAGCAACTGGGCATCCGGCAATTCACCGCGGGCTTCGTTTTCCAGCGCCTGCAGCAGGCTGTGCAGTTGCACGTCGGCCTGTTCGCGCCAGTTCAGTTGCACCAGGCCTTCGATCAGGTCTTCCTGCTGGGTATCGAGCAGGAAGCGGTCGGCGAGGTCCAGGTCCAGTGCGTCGCGGGCGTTCATCTGCGTGGCGGTCAGGCCGAGGAACAGGCCGAGGCGGCCGGGCAGGCGGGCGAGGAACCAGCTCGCGCCGACGTCCGGGTACAGGCCGATGTTCACTTCCGGCATGGCCAGGCGGCTGCTGGGCGTGACGATGCGCACGCCGGCGCCCTGCATCAGGCCCATGCCGCCGCCCATCACGTAGCCGTGGGCCCAGCAGATCAGCGGTTTGCCGTAGGTGTGGATGAGGTAGTCCAGGCGGTATTCATCGGCGAAGAAGCGGCGGGCGAGGGCGGGAACCTCGCCGGGCTGCTCGCGGCAGGCGTCCACCAGCTTGCGCACGTCGCCGCCGGCGCAGAAGGCCTTGCCGCCGTTGCCGCGCAACACCACGCAGGCGATCTGCGGGTCGTCCTTCCACACGTGCAGTTGATGGTTCATCGCCTCGATCATCGGCAGGCTCAGGGCGTTCAGGCTCTTCTCCGCGTCCAGCGTCACCACGCCAATGCGGAAGCCGTGCAGGCCAGGGCGTTCTTCGAACATCACATTCATGGTCGGGGCCTTATTGGTTGCGCCAGTGCGGATCGCGTTTCTCCAGGAAGGCGTTCACGCCTTCGCGGGTGTCATCGGCGTCGAACAGGTCGACGAAGCGCTCGCGCTCCTCCGGCAGCCAGGTGGTCGGGCCGCGTTCGCGGGCGCCCTGGATCAGCGGCTTGATGGTGCGCACCGCCACCGGGCTCTGGCGCGCGACCTTGGCTGCCAGCAGCAGAGCCGTGCCGCGTGCCTCGCCGGCGTCGACGACCTGCTCGACCAGGCCGATGCGCAGCGCCGTCTCGGCATCCACGCGCTCGCCGCAGAGGATCATGCGCTTGGCCCAGCCCTCGCCCACCAGCCACGGCAGCGCCTGGGTACCGCCGGCGCAGGGCAGCAGGCCTACGGCAGCTTCGGGCAGGGCCATCTGTGCCTGGCGCTCGGCGATGCGGATGTCGCAGGCCAGCGCGCACTCCAGGCCGCCACCCATGGCGTAGCCGTTGATCGCGGCGATGGAGACGCCACGGAAGTCGCGCAGCGCTTCGAAGGCTTCGCCGAAGCGGCGGGCCATCTCGCGGGCGCGGGCCTTGTCACCGTCGGCGAACATATTCAGGTCGGCGCCGGCGGAGAAGAATTTCGGCCCCTGCCCAGTCACCACCAGGGCGTAGATGTCGTCGTCGCGGTTCAGGTGCTCGATCACCTGGCGCAGGCCGATCAGCGAGTCGCGGTCCCAGGTGTTGGCCGGCGGGTGGTTGATGGTGATCAGCGCGGTGTGGCCGTGCTTTTCCACCGTCAGCTTGTGGGTCAGGTCGAAGACTCCGGGCTTGTAGGGCTCGAGGGCGTTGCTCATGGGCATCTCCTTGGCGGTCATGGGCATGGACTCTAGGCAGGTCGGCCGTGATGAGTCCATGTCCGTTCTGTTCGATTGCACCCGCATCGGCGGGCGGTTTTTCCATTTCTTGCCGGGCTTCCCTCTCTCTGACCCTGGCTACGCGTCCCGCTCCGAAGGGAGAGGGCGGGGGAGAGGGGCTGTCCGCCTGCCCCCAAATTGCTTGGTGGTCACAGAAACCGATCCAGCATCCCACCCTGTTCCAACAGACGGCGGGCAACGATTACCCGCATGATCTCGTTGGTGCCTTCGAGAATCTGGTGCACGCGGCTGTCGCGCACCCAGCGCTCCAGCGGGTAGTCGTTGAGGTAGCCGTAGCCGCCGTGCAGTTGCAGCGCCTCGTTGCACAACACAAAGCAGCGGTCGGTGGCGAAGCGTTTGGCCATGGCGCAATACAGCGTCGCCTCGCCGTCCTTGTGGTCCAGTTTGTGCGCGGCCAGGCGCACCATCTGCCGGCTGGCGGTGAGGTCGGTGAGCATGTCGGCGAGCTTGAACTGCAACGCCTGGAATTCGGCCAGCGCCTTGCCGAACTGCTTGCGTTCCTCGACGTAGCGCAGCGATTGCTCCAGCGCCGCCTGGGCGGCGCCGAGGGAACAGCTGGCGATGTTCAGGCGGCCGCCGTCCAGGCCCTTCATGGCATAGACGAAGCCTTGGCCTTCCGGTCCGATGCGGTTGCCGGCGGGAATGCGCACGCCTTCGAAGGTGATGGTGCGGGTCGGCTGGGCCTTCCAGCCCATCTTGTCCTCGTTGCGGCCGTAGCGGATGCCCTCGGCGTTGGCCGGCACCAGGAAGCAGGAAATGCCCTTGGCGCCTTCCTCGCCGGTGCGCGCCATGACGATCAGCACGTCGGTGCTGCCGGCGCCGGAGATGAAGGTCTTGGCGCCGTCGAGCACGTAGTCGTTGCCATCCCGCCTGGCGCGGGTGCGCAGGCGCGCGGCGTCGGAGCCGGCATCTGGCTCGGTGAGGCAATAGGAGGCCAGCAACTCACCGCCGATCAGGCCCGGCAGCCACTGCTCCTTGAGCGCGGCGTCGGCGAAGCTGGCGAGCATCCAGCTGGCCATGTTGTGGATGGTCATGTAGGCGGTGGTGGCGACGCAGCCGGCGGCCAGTTGCTCGAAGATCAGCGACGCGGACAACCGCGACAGGCCAAGGCCGCCGTCCTCTTCGGCGATGTACAGGCCCAGGTAGCCCTGTTCGGCAGCGCGACGGATGACCTCCACCGGGAAGTGGTGCTGGCGGTCCCAGTCGGCGGCGTGGGGCGCCAGTTCGCGGCTGGCGAAGGCGCGGGCGCTGTCCACCAGCAGGCGTTGTTCTTCGGACAGATCGAAATGCATGCAGCTACCTCTGTTTATTCTTGTCGGCTACAGCGGCGTGCGTGGCGCACGCGTTCTTTTCGCTTGGAGAGTTCCGGTTATAGCGGTTGCGCCCGCGGCTGTGGATTGACGATCTTGGGCAATGGATGGACGATCTTGGCATTGCCGATTCCGGAGGCCAGCCGTGTCCCGCCCGCTCATTTCCACCTGGCCGCTGCCGCAGCAGGGCGTGCGCTTCATCACTCCGCCACGCCTGCGCCGCGCGCTGGACCGCCATCCGCTGGGTCAGGCCTGCTATCCACTGGCCCTGGGCTACTACCCGGCAGCCGTGGGGCACCGCATGGAGCGGGAAATCCCTGATGATCACCTGCTGATCTACTGCAGCGCCGGGCAAGGCTGGCTGGAAACAGCGGATGGACGATTCGAGGTCACCGGCGGTGACCTGCTGGTGCTGCCCAAAGGCCGTGCCCATGCCTATGGGGCCGATCCGCAGCGGCCCTGGTCGATCTTCTGGGTGCACCTGGACGGCCGGTTGGCGGAGGATTTCCTGCGTCCGCTGGGCAAATCGCCGCGCCTGCGGGTGGGCGTGCAGCCGCGCATCCTCGGGGAATTCGATGCGCTGTTGGCGCTGCGCCGCCAGGGCCTGAGCCTGCCGCACTTCATCCATGCCGCCCACCTGTTGCAGAGCCTGCTGACTTCCCTGGCCCTGCGCCCGGCGCGCGCGCGGCTGAAGTCCGGCCGGGTGCTGGACGTGGAGGCGGTGCAGGCGATGATGCGCGAGCATTTGCACGACGCGCTGAACCTCGACGAGCTGGCCGCGCAGTTCCGCTTGTCGCGCTTCCACTTCGCCAAGACCTACCGCGCGTTGACTGGCCAGGCGCCGATCCAGGATTTCATCCGGCTGAAGATGACCCACGCCTGTCGCCTGCTCGACCAGGGCAATCTCGAAGTGCGCCAGGTCGCCGAGCAGCTGGGCTACGCCGATCCGTACTACTTCTCGCGGCTGTTCAAGAGCGTGGTAGGCATGGCGCCCAGTCACTACCGGGCGCTGCATACCGGTTGAGCCTGACGCGCGGCGTCTACCGGGATGGCGTGTGCCACCGTGCAGATCGAGTCGAGGCTCGCTAGTCTGCGGCGACGACAATAAAGGAATGACCCATGCTCCCCGTGATCGCCGAACTGCTGCTGACCCTGGCCTGCTGCATCGCCGCCTGGCTCGCCCTGCGCGAGCAACAGGGTTGGCGGGCGTTGGGCTTCGTGTCGATGGGCGTTGCGGCGTTTCTCGGGGCGCTGGAGTACGGTGGCGCGACGGTGCTGGTCGAACCGCATCATCTGGCGAGCGTGCTCTCCGGTGCGGTCGGCTTGCCGCTGATCGCGCTGGGGCGGCTCTCCGGTTCGCCCTTGCAGCGCGCGCTGGTGTTGCTGGCGTGCATGGCGCTGGTGATGCTGCCGTCCCAGGTCACGCTGCTGACCAACCTCGTTGCACTTCTGGTCATCGCCTGGCCGGGGCGCTCGCGGCGCCATCTGCTGGCCCTGCTCGGCGCGCTGCTGTTCATCGGCAGCGGCCTGCTGATCGGTACCCGCGGTGAACTGGCTGGTGTGCCACGCCGTGAGCTGTTTCACCTGGGGCTGACGCTTGCCGTGGTGGTGTGGATGCTTGCCGGCCTGGGCAGCGGTGTGCCGCGTTTGCCGGGTGGGTGGGCGGTGCGGCGCAAGGCGCCTTGACTTGACCGGGGCGCTTGCTTAGCGTGCCGGTTCGTTTCACCAGGCAGACGCACCATGACCAACGAAGATCGGATCAAGCTGGAACCCAGCTGGAAAGAAGCCCTCCACGAGGAATTCGAGAAGCCCTACATGAAGCAGTTGGGTGAATTCCTCCGCGCGGAGAAGGCCGCCGGCAAGGTGATCTTCCCGCCCGGCCCGCTGATCTTCAACGCGCTGAACACCACGCCGCTTGCGCGCATCAAGGTGGTGATCATCGGCCAGGACCCGTACCACGGCCCCGGCCAGGCCCACGGCCTGTGCTTCTCGGTGCAGCCGGGCGTGCCGACGCCGCCGTCGCTGCAGAATATCTATAAAGAGCTGCAACGCGACCTCAACCTGCCGATCCCCAACCACGGCTATCTGCAGCACTGGGCTGAGCAGGGCGTGCTGCTGCTCAACACCTCGCTGACCGTCGAGCAGGCCAACGCCGGCTCCCATGCGAAAGCCGGCTGGCAGCCCTTCACCGACCGGATTATCGAAGTAGTCAGCGAGCGCTGCGAGAACCTGGTGTTCCTGCTCTGGGGCTCCCACGCGCAGAGCAAGCAGAAGCTGATCGACCCGCAGAAGCACCTGGTGCTCAAGTCCGCGCACCCGTCGCCGCTGTCGGCCTACCGTGGCTTCCTCGGCAACGGCCATTTCAGCCGCACCAACAAGTTCCTCGAGCAGCACGGCCTCGAGCCCATCGACTGGTCGCTACCGCCGGCGTGATGCCGCTGCTCCTGCGTGGGTGGCTGTTGATCCTGCCGGGCCTGCTGCTTGGCGCGAGCGGCTTTGCCGCCGGTTCCCATCTCGAAGACTGGCGCTCCACCGAGTCGGTCCAGGGCCTGTACGAGATCGACCAGGCTGCACGTGCCTTCGTGGCTGCCGAGAACGCCCGCAGCAACTCCAATTGGACCGTCGCCGAACCCAATCTCAAGACTCTCGTCGCCCGTTGCTCGGTGCCACTGGATGCCCGCTGGGGCGAGATTCACCTGTTCGCCCCGGATGGCCGCGAGCTCACCCGCAAGGTCGTCGAAGTCTTCTGCGCCAAACCCGTCAGTGGCAAAAGCTGGATGGTCCCGCTGCGGGTTCTTTCCGCTTCTTGATTCGTCCGAAAGATTATCTTTTGTATTGTGTTTGCGACAGCAGACTCTGAGCGTTGTTAGGGGGAGGTTAGAAAAATAAATCTGTCCCCTTTTCGGGTGATAATTTATTCGTTGTAGGTAAGTTTCTCCTTTGGGCTTTTTTTCTTTGTCTCACCATTGTTTATATTGTATTTTTTCTTTGTGAAGATTACTCCGGGTAATGGTGATGATTTGTATAAGAGGGAGCATTTTCAATTCCTCTTAGTAGTGGCCTCTGGGACTCTAATGAAAAGTCGCACTAATTATTTAGATGGTGTTGAAGTGGCCTTTTTGTTGGGGGAATGTCAGCGGCAAAAATGTGGATTGACGATAGAGATACTATTATTAATGTGTTTTTTCCATTTTTCCTAAGAAAGTTAAAATTTCCCATTGCTTTCTTGCTTGAACTCGATGGACTTGATGAAATTAATGGTCATTGTCCGGAATTTTTCATCCAGCATCGGCGTTGGTTGTATGTTTTCAGTTGTGCCAATCAAGACGACGTTATCGTGCAAAAGACAGAATCTCATTTGATCGTAGATATTTCTGGATTTTGATCTGTGAAATGCAGCGAAGCCTGTCCAATTGCTTTTGGTGATGTTTTCTATTGTGTAGTTTTTTTGCTCACCAAACTCTTCAGGGAGTATGAATTTTCCGTTAACAAGATTGGCTGGGCATTTCCGCTTGTTTGATTCAATGATTTCATTGGTTTCAAATTTTTGTGCGGACTTCTCAATTTTAAGAAATGGGAGGTTTTCTGCGGACTCACAAATCAGCCCTAGCCACCTCAGGTTTCTACGGCCTGGATTTTTAAAGCTCCACTCATATCCTGAATAAGTTTCGGGCTGCCATAAGTAGGGCGTGAGTTTTTGGTCTATTGTTGGTGTTTTTTCATAAATTATAATATCTGGAGTGTTGTGAGTTATGATTTGTCTCTTATTTAAGGTTGCAGAGTAAATGCATTCTCCCTGTCTTATCTCTAGAGGCCCAGTTAGGCTTAATGATTTTTCCTCTCCCGGTTCATTTCCAAGTACTGGTATTTGAGCGTGGCAAAGAATTGGGCTGAAAGTTAAGATTGCAAAAAATGTTTTGAATAAAAGTCGCTGGCTCATGACTGGATTTCTCGTCTGGAAAAGTCCTGTGGTAAGAAGCTCAAGCTTCCGTCATCCCACTTGAATTGTACGTTGTCTAATAGAACAAATTGCGAATTGGTAAATGCCATGAAGCGAGCCTGAATTCCCCAGATTAAAGAATAGTTTGTTGCTGGGTGGCCAATGTTTACTGTCGCCGCTACCTTGCCGAAAGCCAGATTTTCGTAGTATCGCTTGTTTCCTGGGTCGTTTGGACTGTTTTAAGAGTGCTGCTGGAGTCGGTTAGATAAGAGTCTGCTTGCATTGCCGACTTTGACCATGCCCAGTATGCGCCGGCACTATGTGCTGCTTCATATGCGTTTTTGGTATTATTTCTTCGGCTTATGATCTCGCTTGAAATTCCTGTAGAGGTATCGCTAAGGCTGTGTGTTGGGTCGTTCATTGATTTCTGCCCTTGAATTATCGGGCGGTTGTTATTGGCTTGAGTGGTGTGAAGTTCTAGGATTGACTTGGTAGCATTGTCGATAGGTCTACCTTGAAACTTCCAATATTCCAAGTAATTTGATGCGTGTGTTAGTTGGAGGAGTCCTCTGCCGTCCCAAGGTGCGTACCAATAACTGCTTGCTTCATGAAACTTTTGATACCACTGGGTTTCTTGAGTTGCATTCCCAAATAAGCACGCTAGCCTGACTTTGTCAGCGACTAAGAATTTTCGCAGTGATTTGTTTAATTCTATTCTTCGTGACTTTGCTGTTTCATTGCTTGAGCTAAGAAGCCCCTCAGCACCACTTAGGGTGATGCTCTCCCATATCCACTGTTGTGCAGATTTTCTCAGCGAGTTGGCGGGTAGTGTTTGAAGCATTTCGCTCCTGCTTAGCCAAGTGCACGTTTTAAGCGATGCAATAGTTTCTCTTGGCGGAAAATGCCAATGCTTACTTTCTATCCCCTCTAAGCCAGCCTCCTCCCAAAACGCCATCGCCTGATGGTGTCGCTCAAGCTCCTTGAAATCATCCTCAGACATTGAGCCGTGATCCGCGACTCGCTTCAACCAGCGATAGCGAATCTCAAAATCCTCCCGCGCCCATTCGGTGGGGAACTTGCAGATCACGCGTTTGAGCTTGCCCTGGTTCTCAGGCTCTTTCAGCCGGGTCGTGTTCAGTTCCCGCTCATCCATGTTCTGCTCGGACAGCCGCCGCCGGTCGCCGTCATACATGCTGTCGTACTCCGGCGAGGTGGCAATGGTGGCGGCATCGGGTTGGCGCGGTGGCGGGTCGCTCAGGTAGCTCGGTGGTTCGAGCAGGCTGCGGATGTAGTCTGACTGGCAGTGGCTGTCCTCGTTGGAGTCGTCGTTGATCAGGCGCCAGCCCATCCAGTGGGGGAAGTCGGCATCACTGAAACGGGTCACGCCGGRTGCGTTGAGGTTGAACCAGGCGCTGCGCTCTGTTTCGCCGGCCTCGGTGCGGGGTAGCAAGCAGATTTTCCGCCAATGYGCGGCGTTGGCCGGCTGGAGTGCATCCGGTCCCAGCACGCGACCGAAGCGCAGTAGTTCGTAGCCGGCACTGGGGCAGCCGGGGTAGCGACGGGTGGCGGTGGTGTAGAGGTTGTATTCGAAGTCCGCCTCTTCCTGCTGGATGCCGATCTGTTCGCCGTTGACGCAGTAGGTGGTCAGCCGGCACTGGCCTCTGTCGTACGTCATGCGGACGATGAGACCCTGGCTCAGTTGTTCGGCAACTGTCGGGCTGTAGCCTTCACTTCCCGCAAAGCCATTTTCGCTACTCCAGCCTCCGGTCAGTTGCGGGCTGCGGTAGGCCACGTCTGAGGAGCTGTTGGGTTGCGCAAGGTTCGTTGGCGGTGAGGCATATCCCAAGAGGGTGTTGGGAAGGAAGAAGTACATGTCTCCCCAGCAACTGTCGGTGCGGCCATTCTGGTTCTGGTAGTCGAGGTCGCGCTGGTTGCGGCCGGTGAGGTGGGTGATCTGGCTGTCGTCGGCRATGATCTCGAAGTGAACCTTGCCGACACTGCCGTATATCTGCCCGGCTTCGCCAATGCTGTCCTTGCGGTAAATGCGCTGGTTGAGTTGCGGGTGGGGGATGTTGATTTTCGACAGGTGCATGTAGATCGAGAAGAACACCACCTGCCCGCGTTCGCCTTCACCGATCTCGGTTTCGTGACGCAGAACGACGCAGCCGTTGTCAGTCCAGCCGTCTCCGTAGTTGAGTGCATGCTCAGGATCATCCGAACGCGTCGTCGGCGCCCGGAAGTAGGCCAGGGTTCCATCGGCGATGGCTCTTATGGGTAGTGGCCTGCCGTTTTCCTGCGGTGCTCGCAGGTGCATGCCGCCATGCCAGTTTAAGTCGAAGCTCAGTGGATAGGCGCCATCACCCACTTCACCGCCGGGCATGGCGCGTTCGACAAAAGCTTCATCGGTTTCTCCCGCTATCGGCGCGGGAATGAAGGGAGGGCTGATGATCATTGGAAGGGTCCTTGCACTTCGTTTGCGTTGAAAGCGGGTGCTATCTGTAGGGCTCGACTGCGGCTCTAGGAGCGGCTAACGCTATCAGCGCGATTCGTGGCAAAGAGTTAGGACATTTCTCTTTGGCTGAGCGTAAAGCTCTTCGGCAGTTAGTGGTTTGGATGTAGGAGGGGGCTGGCGAGGATCGGTTTGGCGCAACGGCAGGTTAGGGGGGGGCAGTCTGCCGGAGGTTCTAAACCGATTGGCGACGCACTTCTGGGATGTCCCAAAAAAGAGGCCCGCACAAAGGCGGGCCTTGAAAGTCGCCGCGCGTCTCGACGCGGCGAGCGTGGTTGCTTTTACGCGGCGTCAGCCAGCGCCTCGCGGGAGCGGCGGGCGCGTTTGCGCCAGGCGCGGTAGAGCGGCAGGCCGAGCATCAGCGCGACCAGCGCCCAGGTGCCGATGGCGATGGGGCTGGACCAGAGGATGCCCAGTTCGCCGTTGGAGATGGACAGTGCGCGGCGTAGGTTCTGCTCCATCAGCCCGCCGAGGATGAAGCCCAGCAGCAGCGGCGAGAGCGGGAAGTCCAGCTTGCGCAGGATGTAGCCGAGGATGCCGATGGCGACCATCAGGAACAGGTCGAAGGTGGTGGCGTGCACGGCGTACACGCCGATCGCGGTGATGATCGCGATGCCCGGCACCAGCGCCCAGTTCGGCACCGAGAGGATGCGGGTGAACACCCGGACCATCGGCACGTTGAGGATGATCAGCATGACGTTGGCGATGAACAGCGAGGCGATCAGGCCCCAGACGATGTTTGGCTGTTCCTGGAACAGCAGCGGGCCGGGGGTGATGTTGTACAGGCTGAGCGCGCCGATCATAACCGCGGTGGTGCCCGAGCCGGGTACGCCGAGGGTCAGCATCGGCACCAGGGCGCCGCAGGCGGAGGCGCCGATGGCGGTTTCCGGGGCGGCCAGGCCGCGCAGGTCGCCCTTGCCGAACTTGCCCGACTCGCCGGCCATCTTCTTCTCGGTCATGTAGGCCACGGCGCTGGCCAGGGTCGCGCCGGCGCCGGGCAGTACGCCCATGATGAAGCCGAGCAGGCCGCAGCGCAGGTTGACCACCGCCACCGAGGCCGCTTCCTTCGCGTTGAACAGCATGCGTCCGCTGGCTTCGACCATCTTGTGGCCGTGGTGGGTCTTCTCCAGCAGCAGGAGGATTTCGCTGACCGAGAACAGACCCAGTACCAGCACGACGAACTGGATGCCGTCGGAGACGTGGATGTTGTCGAAGGTGAAGCGGTACACGCCGCTGTTGGCGTCGATGCCGACGCTGGAGAGGAACAGCCCGAGCAGCGCTGCCAGCAGCGTCTTCAGCGGCCGGTCGCCGGCCAGCCCGCCCAAGGCGACGATGGCGAAGACCATCAGCACGAAGTATTCCGCCGGGCCGAAGGCGATCGCCCATTTCGCCAGCAGCGGGGCGAACAGCACCATGCCGCAGGTGGCGATGAAGGCGCCAATGAACGAGCTCCAGGCCGACAGCGACAGGGCCACGCCGGCCAGGCCGTTGCGTGCCATGGGGTAGCCGTCGAGGGTGGTCATCACGGTGGAGGCTTCGCCGGGGATGTTCAGCAGGATCGAGGAAATCCGTCCGCCGTATTCGCAGCCCAGGTACACGGCGGCCAGCAGGATCAGCGCCGACTCCGGCGGCAGGCCAAGGGCGAAGGCCACCGGAATCAGCAGGGCCACGCCGTTGATCGGGCCCAGGCCCGGCAGCAGGCCGACGACGGTGCCGATCAGGGTGCCGATCAGCGCGGTGATCAGGTTGTAGGGGGTCAGGGCAACACCGAAGCCCTGACCGAGGTAGCTCAACGTATCCATGATTCAGTCCTCAGAGCAGGGGATCGAGGATGCCCAGCGGCAGCGGGACGTCCAGGGTGCGGTCGAACAGCACGTAGAGGCCGATGGCGAGCAGCGTGGCAGTGACCACGCTGGCCACCGGGCGGCCGCCGTAGATCAGCGCGATGAAGGTGCCAACCAGGGCACTGGCGGGGATGAAGCCCAGCGGCTCGAACAGCCCGGCGTAGACCGCCAGCAGCGCGACGCAGAGCACCACCTTGGCCAGCAGTGCGCCTTCCAGCGCGGGCTCGTCGTCCTCGCGCTTGATCGGCGTGGGCCGCACGATCAGCCAGGCGAGGCCGGCGGCCATCAAGCCCAGGCAGAGCAGCGGATAGGCGCGCGGGCCGACCGGTTCGTAGGAAAAGGGCGCCTGCAATTGCCAGGCGATCAAGGCGAAGGCGACGCAGGCGAACAGCCAGGCGCCGGCGAACAGCCGCTGGAAGAGGCTGGTACGGGACATGGGGAGTCTCCTTGCGCCGCCTTCGCTGAAGGCGGCGCCGCACGGGGCGTTACTGGATGAGGCCGAACTCGCGGGCGAGCTGCTTGTACTGGGCGACCTGCTGCTTCACGTAGGCGTCCAGCTCCGGGCCGGTCATGGCGAAGGGGAACAGCTCGCGCTGATCGCGCAGCTTGGCGAAGTCTTCCGAGGCCAGCAGCTTGTCGAAGGAGGCCTTCCAGAACTGGTAGTCCTCGTCGCTCACCTTCGGCCCGACGTAGAAGCCGCGCACCACCGGCCAGACGATGTCGAAGCCCTGCTCCTTGGCGGTGGGGATGTCGGCCATGCCTTTATCCTTCAGGCGTTCCTCGGAGAACACTGCGAGGATGCGCATCTTGCCGGCGCGGATATGCGGCATGGAGTCGGAGATGTCCGTGCTGCCGACCTGGATGTGCCCGCCCAGCAGCGCCGTGGCGATCTCGCCGCCACCTTCCAGGGCGACGTAACGCAGCTGCTTCGGATCGATGCCGGCAGCCTTGGCGATCAGCGCGGTCTGCATCCAGTCCTGGCTGCCGACGGTGCCGCCGGAGCCGATCACTACCTTGCCCGGGTCGGCCTTGAGCGCAGCGACCAGGTCGCCGAGGTTCTTGTACGGCGAGTCGCTGGGCACCGCGATGGCGCCGTAGCTGGTGCCCACGGCGGCCAGCCATTTCACGGCGTTCTCGTCGAAACGGCCGAACTTGCCCTGGGCCAGGTTCAGCAACGAGCCGCTGGAGAAGGCGGTGATGGTGTTGCCGTCGGCCGGACGCTGGGCGACCACCGCGTTGTAGGCCACGGCGCCGACACCGCCGGGCATGTAGGTGACGCGCATCGGCTTGGTCAGCAGCTTCTCGTCCACCAGGGCGCTCTGCGCCAGCTTGCAGGTGAGGTCGAAGCCGCCGCCGGGAGAGGCCGGGGCGATGCATTCCGGGCGCTTGGGCTCGGCCATCAGTTGGCTGGCGGCGAGCAGGGTGGCGCCGGCCAGGGTCAGGTTGCGCAGGACGGTGGACATGGTGCGATTCCTCTCTTGTTGTTGTCGGTTTACCAGATCGCCAGGGAGTAGCTGAGGTAGATACGCGTCTCGTCGGCGTCCCGCGCGAAGCTCGAACGGTAGGTGGCGTTGCGCACGCGCACTGCCACGTCCTTGAGCGGGCCGCTCTGGATCACGTACTTGATGTCGGTGTTGCGCTCCCATTCCTTGCCGTGACCGTCCATGCCGTTGATTTTGGCATTGTCACCGCTGATGTAGCGATTCATCAGGGTCAGGCCGGGGATGCCGAGGCCGGCGAAGTCGTAGTCGTGGCGCACTTGCCAGGAGCGCTCGTCGGTCTCGGCGAAGTCGCCGACCTGGACGAAGTTGACGAGATAGGGGTTGCTGCCATCGATGTAGGGGAAGGCGCTGTCGCCGCTCATCTGCTGCCAGCCGAGGCTGAACTTGTTGGAGCCCAGGGCGTAGCCGAGCATGCCGTTGAAGGCGCGGTTGTCGATTTCGCCGCCGCGCGCCTCGCCCTGGTCGTCGCTGATGGCCAGGCGCACATCCGCGCTGAACTTGCCTGGGCCCAGCGGATAGGCTGCGAGCAGGCCGACGAAGTGCTGGCGGTAGACCTCGTCCAGCTGCGCGTAGTGGTAGCGGCCGGTGAGGTGGTCGGTGAACTTGTAGTCGCCGCCGGCCAGGTCGTAGTGCTTGCCTTCGGCGCTGCCGCCGGAGAAGCGGCGGTTCTTGTTGTTCAGCGCCAGGTCGGTGTAGTCGGTGGAGTCGCGGTCCTTCACTTTCTCCAGGCGCCCGCCGGTGAAGTTCAGGCCCGGCAGGTCGGTGGAGTTGAGCAGGCCGCCCTCGAAGGTCTGCGGGAACAGGCGGCTGTCGTTGGGCTGCAGGGTGGGCAGGTCGGGAATCAGGCTGCCGATCTTCAGCTCGGTCTCGGAGGCCTTGAACTTGGCCGTCAGGCCCAGCTTGCTGTACTCGTCGGCGGCGCGGCCGTCGTCATGGGTGGGCAGCAGGCCGGTGCCGGTGCGGTCCGGCGAGGAGTCGAGCTTCAGGCCGAGCATGCCCATGGCGTCGAGGCCGACGCCGATGGTGCCGGGGGTGTAGCCGGACTGGAAGTCGAGGATGAAACCCTGCGCCCACTCTTCGCGCTTGGACTGGCCAGCGCCGTCGCGGAAATCACGGTTGAAGTAGATGTTCTGGGTGCTGAGCGTCGCGCTGCTGTCTTCGACAAAACCGGCGGCATCGCACAGCGGGGCGACTCCGGCGAAAGCCAGCAGGGCGGGTGTCAGACAGCGGGAGTTGGGCTTGGCAAAAGCCGGTGCAGCCAAAGGCTGGGCGGTGGGCATCTGTGGTCTCCGTTCTTGTTGTTGTCGCGAAAGGGCACCACGCCGCCTTCCGCTCTGTTGACGGTCTTTGCCGTCGTCGAGTCCGCTGCTCCCACCGTTGCGCCTGGGCAGTCGGCGCTGAAAAGAACGGGGTTGGGAGGCGGCTCGTTGGCGATGCTAACGGGCTAAGCTTTCGCCAGGCTTTCAGTCTCCTTTCGCAGTGATTTCAGCGAATTTCCCCCATTCACAGCGGCTCGCGGATGGGTAAACTGCCGGCCCGAACCTGTAGTCCGAAGGGGTAGTCCCACGTGCGAATCCTCCTGGTTGAAGACCATCCGCAGCTTGGCGAGAGCGTCGCCCAGGCGCTCAAGGGCGCGGGTTGGACGGTGGACCTGCTGCAGGACGGCGTGGCCGCCGACCTGGCCCTGGCCAGCGAGGACTACGCCCTGGCCATCCTCGATGTCGGCCTGCCGCGGCTGGACGGTTTCCAGGTGCTGGCGCGCCTGCGCGAGCGCGGCAAGACCCTGCCCGTGCTGATGCTCACCGCCCGCGGCGAAGTGCGCGATCGCGTGCATGGCCTGAACCTGGGCGCCGACGATTACCTGGCCAAGCCCTTCGAACTCACCGAGCTGGAGGCGCGGGTGAAGGCCCTGCTGCGCCGCAGTGTGCTCGGCGGCGAACAGCAGCAGCGCTGCGGCGAACTGGTCTACGATCTTGGCGCGCGGCGCTTCACTCTCGCCGAGCAGGCGATGAACCTCACTTCCCGCGAGCAGGCCGTGCTGGAGGCGCTGATCGCGCGGCCGGGGCGGGTGATGAGCAAGGAACAACTGGCGGCGCAGGTGTTCGGCCTGGACCAGGATGCCAGTGCCGATGCCATCGAGATCTACGTGCATCGCCTGCGCAAGAAGCTCGAGGGCAGCTCGGTGCGTATCGTCACCTTCCGTGGCCTGGGTTACCTGCTGGAAGCCCAGGATGGCTGAACGGCGCTGGCGCTTTCCCGGCACGGGAAGCCTGCGCGGGCGGCTGCTCTGGCGCCTTGGCGGCCTGCTGCTGGTGCTGCTGCTGATCGGCAGCGCGGCCACTTACTGGCGTGCCCGCCACGCCGCCGACATTGCCTATGACCGAACGCTGCTGGCCTCCGCGCGGGACATCGCCGACGGGTTGTACGCCAGCGACGGCACCCTGCGCGCCAACGTGCCCTACGTGGCGCTGGACAGCTTCGAGTACGACAGCGCCGGGCGCATCTTCTACCAGGTGATCGACCCCCAGGGGAAAATGATCTCCGGCTACGAGAACCTGCCCGCGCCGCTGCCGACCACCCCGCGCACCGACGATTACCCGGCGCTGGCCAAGTTCTATGACGCCACCTACGAAGGTCAGGGCGTGCGGGTGGTCAGCCTGTTGCAGCCGGTGAGCCAGCCGACGGTCAACGGCATGGCGGAAATCCGCGTCGCCGAAACCATGGGCGCGCGGGAGCGGCTGGCGCGCAACCTGCTCGCCGACACCCTGCTCAACCTGGCGCTGTCGGCCATCGCCGCGCTGATGATGGTCTGGTACGCGGTCAGCGCCGGCCTTCGCCCCTTGGATCGCCTGCGCGAAGCGGTGGAGGAGCGCCAACCGGACGACCTGCGCCCGCTGCCGGAAGTTCGTGTGCAGAAGGAGCTGCGCCCATTGGTGGCGGCGCTCAACCACTTCACCGTGCGCCTGCGCGGGCTGTTCGACCGGCAGTCGCAGTTCATCGCCGAGGCGTCCCACGAACTGCGCACGCCGCTGGCGGCGCTCAAGGCACGGTTGGAGCTGGGCCTGCGCGAGGACGACCCGCAGCAATGGCGCACGACGCTGGTCGAGGCTGTGCAGAACACCGACCGGGTGACCGGGCTGGCTAATCAGCTGCTGTCGCTGGCTCGCGTCGAAAGTGGTGCCCGCGCCATTGCCGAAGGAGCAGGGGAGCGCATCGAGCTGGGCCAGCTGGCCCGCGAACTGGGCATGGCGCTGGCGCCCCTGGCCTATTCGCGCGGCGTGGCGCTGGCGCTGGAAGCGGATGAGCCGGCCTGGGTGAAGGGCGACCCGACACTGCTCAACGAACTGCTCAGCAACCTGGTGGATAACGCCATCGCCCACGCTCCGGCAGATGGCAACGTGATCATCCGCGTGCGTTCGCCGGCAGAGCTGGAGGTCGAGGACGATGGCCCCGGCATCCCGCCGGAAGAGCACGACAAGGTCTTCCGCCGCTTCTACCGTCGCCGCCAGCAGGGCACCGGCCTGGGCTTGGCCATCGTCGGCGAGATCTGCAGCGCCCACCGCGCCCGGATCGAGCTCGGCCAGGGCGAGCTCGGCGGCCTGCTGGTGCGCGTGACCTTCCCGGCGGAAAACGCCTGAGCCAGAAACGCGAAACCCGCCGGTGAGGGCGGGTTTCGGGAGCAGCACGACGGCAAGGCGGTCTTTTGTAGGAGCGAGCTTGCTCGCGAACGGGCTTGCCGGCAGCACGGGCGCTTGGCCTTTCGCGAGCAAGCTCGCTCCTACGAAGAGCCCTGCGCCTGAACCCCAGGTTGGGGTGGCCCAGGGGTTCTATGGCCGGCGTTACTGCAGCATGCTCATCGCCGCTTCCATGGCCGCGGAGAGGTCTTCGTCTTCCTTGACGTCCGCCTTCGGGTCCAGGCCCAGCTTGGCGAACGCCGGGATGGTCGCCCAGTCCAGCTCGGTGTAGGGGTGCTGGCTGCCGAGGTAGCTCTGCAGGGTGGCGACCTGGACGATGTCGACGTAGTCGACCTTGGCCGAATCGCGGCTGAAATCCAGGTGCTGGCCCGGCACGGCGGCGATCGGCGCCGGGAAGTCCCAGGCCTTGAGGATACGGTCGCCGATGATCGGGTGGATGCGCTCGATCACGTGGTTGAGGCTGATGGAGTCGGCCAGCAGCTCGCTGTGCTCCTCGGCGTAGGTGAGGATCGGCAGGACGCCGATCTGGTGCACCAGGCCGGCGAGGGTCGCCTGGTCCGGCGCCAGGCGGGTGTAGTGGCGGCACAGGGCGTGGCAGATGCCGGCGATCTCGGTGCTCTTGTTCCACACCTCGCGCATCTTGCGGTCGACGACGTCGGACGTGGCCTGGAACATCTGCTCCATGGCCAGGCCGGTCGCCAGGTTGCACGTGTAGTTGATCCCCAGGCGGCTGATCGCCATCTGCAGGTCGGTGATTTCCTTGTTGGTGCGCAGCAGCGGGCTGTTCACCACCTTGATGATGCGCGCGGTCAGGGCAGCGTCGTTGCCGATCACCTTGCTGAGGTCCTGGATGCTGATGTCCGGGTCTTCCGCCGCCTCGCGGACGCGCAGGGCGACTTCGGGCAGCGTCGGCAGCACCAGCTCATCGTTGTCGATGGCTCGCAGCAGTTCCTGTTGTACTTTTTCGGCAAGCTTGCTCATGAAGTGTCCTTCAGGGAAAACCGGGCTCCCCGCCCGGCACGGAATTCAGCGCTGGATCTCGCGATCGCTGTCCAGAACGTAAGGCAGATCCAGCAGGCGCAGGGGCTGATCCTCGCCCAGGCGCACATTGCCGTCGGCAGCGGCGTCGTCCTGCAGCACGGCGAGCAGCTCTACGCCATCGTCCGCGCGGGCGGCCAGTACCACCTCGCCGACGCTGGTGGAGTGCACCGGCGAGAACAGCTCGCGGCCCGGCTCCGGCAGTTCGGCGCCGTCGAGTTTCAGGCGCTGCAGGCGGCGCTTGAGGCGGCCGAGGTACTGCATGCGCGCAACGATTTCCTGGCCGGTGTAGCAGCCTTTCTTGAAGCTCACGCCGCCCACGGCCTGCAGGTTGATCATCTGCGGGATGAACAGCTCGCGGGTGGCGCCGAATACCTGGCCGACGCCGGCACGCACCTGGCCGAGCAGCCAGTCGTTGAGTTCGGCGTGGGGCAGGTGGGCCTGCAGCAGCTCGGCAATGGCAGCGGCGCGCTCGGCCGGCACCCAGAGTTCGACGCGGCCCTGGCCGAGGCTGATGGCGATCAGGCCGTCGGCGCGCGCTACCTGGTCGGCTTCGCCGGAGAGCTGCAGCTTCAGTTCGGCCAGAACGGCGTCCGCAGCGCTCAGGCCGAAGCGCGCCCACTGGCTGCTGTCATCGGAGAGGGTGGCTTTGGAAAACACCGCGTACTTCTTCAGGTCCGCCAGTTGGCTGTCCAGCAGGTCCCTGGCCATGGCCAGCAGGAAGCCTTCGCCCTCGGCGAGGATGCGGAAACTGGAGGTCATGCGGCCCTTGGGCGTGCAACGGGCGCCGAGGCTGGAATACTCGGCGTTGAGGTAATTGAGGTTGCAGGTCAGCTGGCCCTGGAGGAATTTGGCGGCGTCCGCGCCACGGACGGCGAGAATCCCTTCGTGATTGAGTTCGGTGTAGAAAGCAGAGTCGGTCATCACGATTCGCTGGAAGAAAGTTAGGGGCCTCATGATAGAGCTCAGGCCCTGCCTTGTCAGCGGGTGCCGGGGGAGTCGAGCATGCGTATAATGCCGCTCGGCTCGCGCCGTCCGTCGACTTCGCGAGCGACAACACGTATTCGCCCGCTGTTAATCGAGGTGCCCGCAGATGACCGACGAAACCGAACTCAAACGCCTTTTCTGGCACAGCCGCCGCGGCATGCTGGAACTGGACGTCCTGCTGGTGCCCTTTGTCCAGGAAGTCTATCCGGGCCTGCCCGCCGATGATCAGGCGCGCTTCCGCAAGCTGCTGGAGTGCGAGGACCAGGACATGTTCGGCTGGTTCATGCAGCGCGGCGAGCCGGAAGATGCCGACCTGCGCATCATCGTTCGCATGATCCTGGACCGTGTCCAGCCGAAGTGACCCCTTCGAGTGCCGCTGGCAACCGTCCATCGGTTTGCTGGCGGCCTACCTCGCCGCGCAGTTCGGTGCCGTCCTGGCGCTGCTGCTCGCGGACATTCCCCTGCACTGGAAATCGCTCGGCCTGAGTTTCTGTCTGCTGCATGCCTGCTGGGTTGTGCCGCGGCAGATTCTATTGCGCGCGCCGGATTCGGTGCGTGCGCTGCGCCACAACGCCGAGGGCTGGCAGCTGTGGAGCGAGCGGGACGGCTTTCAGCCGGTGCAGTTGATGCCGGACAGCCTGGCGCTGCCCAGGTTGATCGTCCTGCGTTTCCGTCGCCCTGGCGACTGGCTGGCTCGCAGCGTCTGCGTCCCCGCCGATGCCCTGGCGCCGGAGTTGCACCGGCGTCTGCGGGTGCGGCTGAGGTTCAGCCGCAATAGGTGGACGGCGCCAGGATAGTGTCGCGGGCCTCGGGGAGCAGGTCCGGATAGTCCAGCGTGTAGTGCAGGCCGCGGCTCTCGTGGCGTTGCATGGCGGAGTTGATGATCAGCTCCGCTACCTGCGCCAGGTTGCGCAGTTCGATCAGGTCGCGGCTGACCTTGTAGTTCGAGTAGAACTCGTCGATCTCGTCCAGCAGCAGGCGCACGCGGTGCTGGGCGCGGGCAAGGCGCTTGTTGGTGCGCACGATGCCCACGTAGTCCCACATGAAACGCCGCAGTTCGTCCCAGTTGTGCGCGATGATCACGTCTTCGTCCGAGTCGGTCACCTGGCTGGCGTCCCAGCAGGGCAGCGCGACCAGGGCCTGTTCCTTGGGCAGCTTGGCGAGGATGTCGGCGGCGGCGGAACGGGCGTAGACGAAGCATTCCAGCAGCGAGTTACTGGCCATGCGGTTGGCACCGTGTAGGCCGGTGAAGGTGGTTTCGCCGATGGCATAGAGGTTCGGCACATCGGTATGGCCGTGTTCGTCCACCAGCACGCCACCGCAGGTGTAGTGCGCCGCCGGCACGACCGGGATGGGCTCGCGGGTGATGTCGATGCCGAAGTCCAGGCAGCGTTCATAGACGGTGGGGAAGTGCTCGCGAATGAACTCGGCCGGCTTGTGGCTGATGTCCAGGTATACGTAGTCGATACCCAGGCGCTTCATCTCGTGGTCGATGGCGCGGGCCACTACGTCGCGCGGGGCAAGTTCGCCCAGGGCGTGGAAGCGCGGCATGAAGCGCTCGCCATTGGGCAGGCGCAGCAGGGCGCCTTCACCGCGCAGCGCCTCGGTGATCAGGAAACTCTTGGCCTGCGGGTGGTACAGGCAGGTCGGGTGGAACTGGTTGAACTCCAGGTTGCCGACTCGGCAGCCGGCGCGCCAGGCCATGGCGATGCCATCGCCGGAGTTGCCGTCCGGATTGCTGGTATAGAGGTAGACCTTGCTGGCGCCGCCGGAGGCGAGCACGGTGAAGCGCGCGCTGAAGGTGTCGACTTCGCCGGTGGCGCGATCCAGCACGTACGCGCCCAGGCAGCGTTGGCCGTTCATCCCCAGTTTTCGCTCGGTGATCAGGTCGACGGCAACCCGCTGCGACAGCAGTTCGATGTTCGGCCGCTGGCGCGCCTGCTCCAGCAGCGTATTGAAGATCGCGGCGCCGGTGGCGTCGGCGGCGTGAATGATCCGGCGATGGCTGTGGCCGCCCTCGCGGGTCAGGTGGAACTCGAAACCGCCGTCCTCGCGCCCCGGCTCATGGTCGCGGGTGAAGGGTACGCCCTGCTCGATCAGCCACTGGATGGCTTCGCGGCTATGCTCGACGGTGAATTTCACCGCGTCCTCGCGGCACAGGCCCGCGCCGGCGACCAGAGTGTCCTCGACGTGGGATTCCACGGTATCGGTGTCATCCAGCACGGCGGCGACGCCGCCCTGGGCCCAGAACGTGGAACCCTGGGAAAGCTCGCCCTTGCTCAGCACGGCGATCTTCAGGTGTGAGGGCAGCGTCAAAGCCAGCGTCAGGCCGGCGGCCCCGCTGCCGATCACTAGGACATCGTGCTGGAAATGCTGACTCATACCCGGCTCCACAAAATGGCGCCCTAGTATATAGAAGGGGGCCACGGCACAATACTGGCGAACCGATGACACCGAAGGTGCGTGCGGCGGGACGGCAGTCGCAGGGCGGGAGGCATTCTTCCCCGCTCAAGCCGGCCTGGCGGGCGTCCGGGTGGCGTCGAAATCATTGAAGGACCAAGGCAAATCCCCGGAACTTTTTCAGGCGTTCCGGTTCGAACGCGGAATACCCAATCAGCTTTGCGCGCAGATTGACATTGCGCGGAAGGGGAGCGGGTGTTCCGCCCGGTACAGTTGAATTTGACGGGCTTCGGACGCATGTCGGGGTCCGGTTGCCGCCAATGTGAAAAAACTGTGCGGCGTATGCTTGGAGGGGAGAACTTTTGCAAAAGACCCGAGTCTATCTTGGCAGGACGATTCACCAGGGTGCTCGAAGCTCCTCCAGGTTTTCAGAGGAGCATTCATGCTAACCCAGGAAACGGATCAGCAACTGGTTGAACGGGTACAGCGCGGAGATAAACGGGCATTCGACCTGCTGGTGCTGAAGTACCAGCACAAGATTCTGGGGCTGATCGTGCGATTCGTGCACGACGCCCAGGAAGCCCAGGACGTCGCACAGGAAGCGTTCATCAAGGCGTATCGCGCCTTGGGTAACTTCCGCGGTGACAGTGCCTTTTATACCTGGCTGTACCGTATCGCCATCAACACCGCGAAGAACCATCTGGTTGCGCGCGGTCGGCGGCCGCCGGACAGCGATGTCACGGCAGAGGATGCGGAGTTCTTCGACGGCGATCACGCCCTGAAGGACATCGAGTCGCCGGAAAGAGCCATGCTGCGGGATGAGATCGAGGAAACGGTCCATCGCACCATCCAGCAGTTGCCCGATGATTTGCGCACGGCATTGACCCTGCGTGAGTTCGAAGGTCTGAGTTACGAAGATATCGCCACCGTGATGCAGTGTCCGGTGGGAACCGTCCGCTCACGGATATTCCGTGCGCGGGAAGCGATCGACAAAGCTTTGCAGCCTTTGTTGCATGATGAAGTCTGATACAGCGGCAGAAGCCAAGAGAGGTACCGCTATGAGTCGTGAAGCCCTGCAGGAGTCGCTGTCCGCTGTTATGGATAACGAAGCGGATGAGCTGGAGCTGCGGCGTGTGCTTGCAGCCTGCGGCGAGGACGCCGAATTGCGGGCCACCTGGTCCCGTTACCAACTGGCCCGTGCAGTGATGCACCGCGAGCCAGCCATGCCCAAGCTGGACATTGCGGCTGCCGTCTCCGCCGCATTGGCCGACGAGGCCGTGCCGGCGCCGCGCAGTCGCAATCCCTGGCGCAACGTCGGCCGCCTGGCAGTCGCCGCCTCGGTGACCCTGGCCGTGCTGGCCGGTGTGCGCATGTACCACCAGGATGACAGTGTTGCCAACGGCCTTGCCCAGCAAGGCGCCACTCCGCAGATCGCCCTGCCGCAAGTGCAAGGCCCGGCGGTATTGGCAGGCTACACTCAGGACGAGGCGCCGCAGGTGATCACCAATGCCCAGGGCGGGCAGACCACCTGGCACGAGCAGCGTCTTCCGGGTTACCTGCGTCAGCATGCGCAGCAGTCCGCTGTCAGCGGCACCGACAGCGCCCTGCCCTACGCACGCGCCGCGAGCCTGGAAAGCCGCTGATTTGCGACCTTAAGGAGCGACATGCGCGCTACGACAGCACTGTTGTTCTTCCTCGGCGGTCTGCTGGCATTGCCAGTTCAGGCCGCCGATGCGTTGGACTGGATCAAGCGCCTCTCCGAGGCTGATCAGCAACAGAACTTCCAGGGTACCTTCATCTACGAACGCAGCGGAGCCTTCACCACCCACGATGTCTGGCATCGGGTGGAGAGTGATGGCTCGGTTCGCGAGCACCTTGTCCAGGTCGATGGGCCGCGCCAGGAAGTGGTGCGTGTCGATGGTGCCACCCAGTGTGTGGGTGGCGGCATGTCCGGACAGGTGTCGACCGGCGAGATGTGGCCGGCCCGCAAGCTGAATCCGACTGACCTGTCCGCCTACTATGATGTTCGCGTCGCTGGCGAGTCGCGCATCGCCGACCGTCCGGCGGTGGTGCTGGCGGTCATCCCGCGAGACCAGCATCGCTACGGGTTCGAGTTGCACCTGGACAAGGAAACAGGCCTGCCGCTCAAGTCCCTGCTGCTCAACGACAAGGGCCAGATCATCGAGCGCCTGCAGTTCACTCGCATCGACATGGAGGCACCGGACGACGGGGCGCTTCAGCCGAGCGCAGCCTGCAAGCCGGTGAAGGAAGCCAAGGTCGCCGAAGTGAAAACCAGCTGGCATTCCGAATGGGTGCCACCGGGTTTCACCCTGAACAGCACCTTGCAGGAGCGCAGCCCGGTGTCCAATGATCAGGTGCTTTGCCTTGCCTACGGTGATGGCCTGGCGCGTTTCTCGGTATTCCTCGAGCCGCTGCATGGCGCCAAGGTCGACGATGCCCGCACCCAGTTGGGCCCGACGACGGTGGTATCGCGGCGGTTTGCCAGTGACGACGGCGGCACTATGGTGACCGTAGTCGGTGAAATCCCCAGTGGCACGGCCGAGCGCGTGGCGTTGTCCATGCGCCCAGCAGGAGCCCAGCCACAGTGATCCAGGAGCGGGGGAGGGTGATTGCGGTCGAGTCTGGCGCTGTCCAGGTCGAAACGCTGCGCTACTCCACCTGCTCAGGATGCTCGGCCAGTGCCGGTTGCGGCCACGGCCTTCTGCGGCAGTTGGGTGTTGTGCGTGGGCGCGGCGGAATGCGCGTCCTGTCTTCATTGGCGCTGGCGCCCGGCGACGAAGTCGTGCTGGGTATGGATGAAGACCTGCTGCTCAAGAGTGCCCTGCTTTTCTATCTCTCTCCTCTGATCGGGCTGTTCACGCTGGCGCTACTGGCGGCGGGCCTCGATCTGGGGGAACCTCTCATCATCGTGGCTGGGCTGGCGGGTTTCCTGCTGGCCTGGCTGCTGGTGCGTCACTACACGCGACGCCATACGGATGATCCGGCGATGCAACCGGTTGTGCTGCGTGCGCTGGTCGGTGGGCCGCCCGGCCCTGTTTAGTGATCTTCCCAATCAACATCACGGGAGCTGTAGTCAATGCAAACCCTGAAACGCAGCATGGCTGCGCTGGTCGCCCTGTTGGCCCTGAGCCTGTCGGTCACCGCGCGGGCTGAACTACCGGATTTCACCCCGCTGGTCGAGAAAGCCTCGCCGGCGGTGGTCAACATCAGTACCACGCAGAAGCTACCCGATCGTTCCAACGCGCAGATGGGCATTCCGGACCTCGACGGCCTGCCGCCGGGCCTGCGTGAATTCTTCGAGCGCAGCATTCCCCGTGGCCAGGGTGGTCAGGGGCAGGCTCCCCGTGGCCAGCAGCGCGAAGCCCAGTCCCTGGGTTCGGGCTTCATCATTTCCGATGATGGCTACATCCTGACCAACAACCATGTGGTCGCCGACGCTGACGAGATCCTCGTGCGCCTGTCCGACCGCAGCGAGCACAAGGCCAAGCTGGTCGGTGCCGATCCGCGCAGCGACGTGGCTGTGCTGAAGATCGACGCCAAGGGCCTGCCGACGCTCAAGCTGGGCGATTCCGACAAGCTGAAGGTCGGCGAGTGGGTGTTGGCCATCGGCTCGCCGTTCGGCTTCGATCACTCGGTGACGGCCGGCATCGTCAGTGCCAAGGGCCGCAGCCTGCCGAACGAGAACTATGTGCCGTTCATCCAGACCGACGTGGCGATCAACCCGGGTAACTCCGGTGGCCCGCTGCTGAACCTGCAGGGTGAAGTGGTCGGTATCAACTCGCAGATCTTCACCCGTTCCGGCGGCTTCATGGGGCTTTCGTTCGCTATCCCTATCGATGTGGCGCTGAACGTCGCCGATCAGCTCAAGGCTGGCGGCAAGGTCAATCGCGGCTGGCTGGGCGTGGTGATCCAGGAAGTGAACAAGGATCTGGCCGAGTCCTTCGGTCTCGACAAGCCGGCTGGTGCACTGGTCGCGCAGTTGGTGGAAGACGGCCCGGCAGCCAAGGGCGGCCTGCAGGTGGGGGATGTGATCCTCAGCCTCAACGGTCAGACCATCAACGAATCCGCCGACCTGCCGCACCTGGTTGGCAACATGAAGCCGGGTGACAAGGCGTCCCTGGAAGTCATCCGTGACAACAAGCGCCAGACCCTGAGCATGACCATCGGTAGCCTGCCGGACGACGACGATGCCGTTGCCGCCGTCGAAGGCAAGGGTGCCGAGCGCAGCAGCAACCGCATGGGCGTGACCGTGGCGGAGTTGACTGCCGAGCAGCGCAAGTCCCTGGATATCAAGGGCGGCGTGGTCATCAAGGAAGTGCAGGGCGGTCCGGCGGCCATGATCGGCCTGCGTCCGGGCGACGTCATCACTCACCTGAACAACCGTGCAGTGGATTCCTCGAAAACCTTCAGCGAGATTGCCAAGGCGCTGCCGAAGGATCGTTCGATTTCCATGCGCGTACTGCGCCAGGGGCGTGCGAGCTTCATCACGTTCAAGCTGACCGAGTAAGGCCGGCGCACCAGAAAAGGGCGGTTTCGACCGCCCTTTTTCATGCCTGACCATCCGGCTCGGCGTGACGCCCCTGGCTGTATTCAGGTAAACTCCCCGGCTATTTTTCGGCGGACCGCCGCCTTCAGCCTTCCGAGTGTGTTCAGCCGTGAGTGACCTTAGTCATATCCGCAATTTCTCCATCATCGCCCACATCGACCATGGCAAGTCGACGCTGGCAGACCGCTTCATCCAGATGTGCGGCGGCCTGTCCGACCGCGAGATGGAGGCCCAGGTGCTGGACTCCATGGACCTGGAGCGTGAGCGCGGCATCACCATCAAGGCGCACAGCGTCACCCTTCACTACAAGGCGAAGGACGGCAAGACCTACCAGCTGAACTTCATCGATACCCCCGGCCACGTCGACTTCACCTACGAAGTCAGCCGTTCGCTGGCCGCCTGCGAAGGCGCGCTGCTGGTGGTGGACGCAGGCCAGGGCGTGGAAGCGCAGTCGGTCGCCAACTGCTATACCGCCATCGAGCAGGGCCTGGAAGTCATGCCCGTGCTGAACAAGATGGACCTGCCGCAGGCCGACCCGGACCGCGTGAAGGACGAGATCGAAAGCATCATCGGCATCGATGCCACTGACGCCGTGGCCTGCTCGGCCAAGAGCGGCATGGGCGTGGAAGATGTGCTGGAACGCCTGGTCACCGCCATTCCGGCGCCCGAAGGCGAGATCGACGCGCCGCTGCAGGCGCTGATCATCGACTCCTGGTTCGACAACTACCTGGGCGTGGTTTCGCTGGTGCGCGTGAAGCACGGCCGCGTGAAGAAAGGCGACAAGATCCTGGTGAAGTCCACCGGCAAGGTCCACCAGGTGGACAGCGTCGGCGTCTTCACCCCGAAGCATACTGAGACTCCGGACCTCAAGGCCGGTGAAGTGGGCTTCATCATCGCTGGCATCAAGGACATCCTCGGTGCCCCGGTGGGCGACACCCTGACCCTGAACAACACGCCCGATGTGGATGTGCTGCCAGGCTTCAAGCGCATCAAGCCGCAGGTCTACGCCGGCCTGTTCCCGGTCAGCTCCGATGACTTCGAGGACTTCCGCGAGGCGCTGCAGAAGCTGACCCTGAACGATGCCGCGCTGCAGTACGAGCCGGAAAGCTCCGAGGCACTGGGCTTCGGCTTCCGCATCGGCTTCCTCGGCATGCTGCACATGGAGATCATCCAGGAGCGCCTGGAGCGCGAATACGACCTGGACCTGATCACCACTGCACCGACCGTGATCTTCGAGATCGTGCAGAAGAACGGCGACATCCTCTATGTCGACAACCCGTCCAAGCTGCCCGACCTCTCGTCCATCGACGAGATGCGCGAGCCGATCTGCCGCGCGACGATTCTTGTGCCTCAGGAGCACCTGGGCAACGTCATTACCCTGTGCATCGAGAAACGCGGTGTCCAGCGTGACATGCACTTCCTCAGCGGCCAGGTCCAGGTGATCTATGACCTGCCGATGAACGAAGTGGTGCTGGACTTCTTCGACCGTCTGAAATCCACCAGCCGTGGCTATGCTTCGCTGGACTACAGCTTCGATCGCTTCGAGCCGGCCAACCTGGTTCGTCTCGATGTACTGATCAACGGTGAGAAGGTTGATGCCCTCGCCCTGATCGTCCACCGCGACAACGCCCCGTACAAGGGTCGTCAACTGGTGGAGAAGATGAAGGAATTGATTCCGCGGCAGATGTTCGACGTCGCGATCCAGGCGGCCATCGGCGGGCAGATCATCGCCCGTTCGACGGTGAAGGCGCTCAGGAAGAACGTACTGGCCAAGTGCTACGGTGGTGACGTGAGCCGTAAGCGCAAGCTGCTGGAGAAGCAGAAGGCCGGTAAGAAAAGGATGAAGCAGGTCGGTAGCGTGGAGATTCCGCAGGAAGCCTTCCTCGCTGTGCTCAAAGTGGACAGTTGAACCCTATGACCCTGAATTTCCCGCTGTTGCTGGTGATTGCCGTCGCAGTGTGCGGCGTTCTTGCCCTGGTGGACCTGGTGCTGTTCGCACCGCGTCGCCGGGCGGCCATTTCCGCCTATGAAGGTTCTGTCAGTGAAGCCGATCCGGAAGTGCTGGAGAAGCTGAACAAGGAACCGGTGCTGGTCGAATACGGCAAGTCGTTCTTCCCGGTGCTGTTCATCGTGCTGGTGCTGCGTTCGTTCCTGGTCGAGCCTTTCCAGATCCCGTCGGGTTCGATGAAGCCGACCCTGGAAGTGGGCGATTTCATCCTGGTGAACAAGTTCGCCTATGGCATCCGCCTGCCGGTACTGGATACCAAGGTGATCCCCGTGGGTGACCCGCAGCGCGGCGATGTCATGGTGTTCCGATACCCCAGCGATCCGAACATCAACTACATCAAGCGTGTCATTGGCGTACCGGGTGACACCATCCGCTACACCAGCGACAAGCGTCTTTACATCAACGACCAGGCCGTGGCCGAGTCGCTGGTGGGCGATGAGCCGGGCACCCTGGGCAGCGTGACCCTGTACCAGGAGAAGCTGGGCGCCGTGGAGCACATGATCCGCAAGGAGATGACCCGCTTCCGCATCGAGCCGGGCAAGCAGTGGAAAGTGCCGGCCGACCATTACTTCATGATGGGCGACAACCGCGACAACTCCAACGACAGCCGCTACTGGAACGATCCGAAGATTCCGAAGGACCTGCTGGGCATGGTTCCGGATCGCAATATCGTCGGCAAGGCGTTCGCAGTCTGGATGAGCTGGCCGGATCCGAAGATGCGCAATCTGCCGAATTTCTCGCGAGTCGGCGTGATTCACTAAACTTGTGAGACGCTCCGGGCCGGCAAGGCTGGAACGATGCTAAATAAAGGCGGGGCTGCACGCGGGGAGCGAGGCAGCCCCGCTTCACTTGGATCCGCCGCGGTTGGCGGGCAAATAAGAAAGATACCGACATGAGGTCGATATGACGTACGCACGTTCGCAGAAGGGGATGTCGTTGCTGGGTTGGCTGGTGGTACTCGCCGTCGTGGCGTTCCTGGCCAGTGCCGCGTTCAAGGTCATCCCGCACTACATGGACTACTACGCCATCGAGAAAGCCATCACCTCGGTGGAGACCGACAAGGCTGCGGAAGTGCGCACTGTTCCGGAGTTCTACGCCTACGTGAACAAGGCGCTGATGCTCAACAACATCCGCGATCTCAAGCTGGAAGATGCGCTGGACGTCCAACTCGACAACAACGAGTTCCGCGCCCACCTGAAGTACGAAAAACGCGAGCCACTGGTGCAGAACATCGACCTGGTGGTCAAATTTGACAAAGAATTCCGTGTACGAATGCCGTGAGCAACAACAGCCTGGATCGACTCGAGCGCAAGCTTGGCTACACCTTCCGTGACCAGGACCTGATGGTCCTGGCGCTGACCCATCGCAGCTTCGCCGGGCGCAATAATGAGCGCCTGGAGTTCCTCGGTGACGCCATCCTCAACTTCGTCATTGGCGAAGCTCTGTTCACCCACTTCCCCCAGGCCCGTGAAGGCCAGCTGTCGCGCCTGCGTGCGCGACTGGTGAAAGGCGAGACCCTGGCCCTGCTGGCCCGCGGTTTCGAAATCGGGGATTACCTGCGACTGGGCTCGGGCGAGCTGAAGAGCGGCGGATATCGCCGCGAGTCGATTCTGGCTGACGCCATGGAGGCGCTGATCGGCGCCATCTATCTGGACACCGGCATGGATTCCGCTCGCGAGCGGATCATGGCCTGGCTCGGCCCGCAGTTGCGTGAGCTGACCCCGGTGGATACCAACAAGGACCCCAAGACCCGCCTGCAGGAGTTCCTGCAGTCCCGCGGGTGCGAACTGCCGCGCTACGACGTGGTGGATATCCAGGGCGAACCGCACTGCCGCACCTTCTTCGTAGAGTGCGAGGTGGCCCTGCTGAATGACAAGACCCACGGGCACGGCGGCAGCCGCCGCATCGCCGAGCAGGTGGCCGCCGCCGCCGCGCTGGCAGCCCTGGGCGTGGAGAATGGCCATGAGTGAGCACGAGCAAGACCAGCACGATCAATCCGAGCACGATGAAGCAGGAGTCGTTCGCTGCGGCTACGTGGCGATTGTCGGCCGCCCCAACGTCGGCAAGTCGACCCTGCTCAACCACATCCTCGGGCAGAAACTGGCAATCACCTCGCGCAAGCCGCAGACCACTCGCCACACCCTGCTGGGCATCAAGACCGAGGGTGATGTGCAGGCGGTGTATGTCGACACCCCCGGCCTGCACAAGGACAACGACAAGGCGCTCAACCGCTACATGAACCGTTCGGCCAGCGCCGCGCTGAAGGACGTCGACGTGGTGATCTTCGTCGTCGACCGCAACCGCTGGACCGACGAAGACCAGATGGTCTACGACAAGGTCAAGTACGTGAGCTGCCCGGTTCTGCTGGCGGTGAACAAGGTCGATCGCATGGAAGACAAGGGCGACCTGCTGCCGCACCTGCAGTGGCTGGCCGAACAGCTGCCCAATGCCGAAGTCGTGCCGATCTCCGCCCAGCACGGGCAGAACCTCGATGTGCTGGAATCCCTGGTGGCCGAGCGCCTGCCGGAGAGCGAGCACTTCTTCCCGGAAGACCAGATCACCGACCGCAGCAGCCGTTTCCTCGCCGCCGAGCTGGTGCGCGAGAAGATCATGCGCCAGCTGGGCGCGGAGCTGCCGTACCAGGTCACCGTGGAGATCGAGGAATTCAAGCAGGACGGTCCGATCCTGCACATCCATGCGCTGATCCTGGTCGAGCGCGACGGCCAGAAGAAGATCATCATCGGCGAGAAGGGCGAGCGCATCAAAAGCATCGGCCAGAACGCGCGCAAGGACATGGAAGTGCTGTTCGATTCCAAGGTCATGCTCAACCTCTGGGTGAAAGTGAAAGGCGGCTGGTCCGACGACGAGCGCGCACTGCGGTCGCTGGGTTACGGCGACCTCTGACCCTCGGCGCCCCGCGACCTTTTGCGGGGCGCACCCTTCGGGCGCCTGAGGGCGTCCATCTCCCGACTTCCACTCCAGGCGTAGTGCCATGAGCCTCGCTTCCACTGCCCAAGCCGCCTTCGTCCTGCACAGCCGTCCCTACAAGGAAACCAGCGCGCTGGTGGATTTCTTCACCCCGCAGGGGCGTCTGCGAGCTGTGCTGCGCGGCGCGCGGGGCAAGGCCGGTGCGCTGGCGCGGCCGTTCGTGCCGCTGGAGGTCGAGTTCCGCGGACGCAGCGAGCTGAAGAACGTCGTGCGCCTGGAACCCAACGGCATCCCCAACCTGCTCAGTGGCGAAGCGCTGTTCAGCGGCCTGTACCTGAACGAACTGATGATCCGCCTGCTGCCGGCGGAGGATCCGCATCCCGCATTGTTCGATCACTACCATGCGACCCTGCCGCTGCTGGCCGCCGGCAATCCGCTGGAGCCGCTGCTGCGCTCCTTCGAATGGCGGCTGCTGGACGACCTGGGCTATGGTTTTTCCCTGGACACCGATATCGTCGGCCAGAGCGTTGCGCCGGACGGTCTCTATCGCCTGTTGCCCGACTCGGGCCTCGAGCCGGTCGGCAGCCTGCAGCCGGGCCTGTTCCACGGCGCCGACCTGCTGGCCATGGCCGAAGCCGACTGGAGCGCGCCGGGCGCCCTGGCGGCGGCCAAGCGCCTGATGCGCCAGGCGCTGGCACCCCATCTTGGCGGCCGACCGCTGGTCAGCCGCGAGCTCTTCATGAATCGCAAGGACAACTCCCGTGACTGAAGCCAACCGTATCCTGCTCGGCGTGAACATCGACCACGTCGCCACCCTGCGCCAGGCCCGCGGCACCCGTTATCCCGACCCGGTGAAAGCCGCGCTGGACGCCGAGGAAGCCGGCGCTGACGGCATCACCGTGCACCTGCGCGAAGATCGCCGGCACATCCAGGACCGCGATGTGCGCGTACTCGCCGAAGTGCTGCAGACCCGCATGAACTTCGAGATGGGTGTGACCGAGGAGATGATGAAGTTCGCCGAGATCATCCGTCCGGCCCATGTATGCCTGGTCCCGGAAACCCGCCAGGAACTGACCACCGAAGGTGGCTTGGACGTTGCCGGCCAGGAAGCTCGTATCCGCGAAGCGGTGCAGCGCCTCGCGGCCGCCGGTTGCGAAGTGTCTTTGTTCATCGACCCGGACCCGCTTCAGATCGAGGCCTCGGCACGCATCGGTGCGCCGGCCGTCGAGCTGCATACCGGTCGTTATGCCGACGCGCACAACCCGGCCGAAGCGGCCCATGAGCTGGCGCGCATTCGCGATGGCGTGGAATTCGGCCTGTCCCACGGCCTGATCGTCAACGCCGGCCATGGCCTGCATTACCACAACGCCGAGCCAGTGGCGGCGATTGCCGGGATCAACGAACTGAACATCGGCCATGCCATCGTCGCCCACGCGCTGTTCGTGGGCTTCAAGCAGGCAGTTGCCGAGATGAAGGCGCTGATCGTGGCGGCGGCTAACCGCTGATCCCCATCTGCTTAAAAACCGTAGGGCGCATAACCCGGAACGGGTTATCCGCCATCACGGCGGATAACGCCTCGGGCGTTATGCGCCCTACGTCGGCAGCGCTCAGGGCTTGCGCGCTACCAGCGTGGCGCGCAGGGGCGCCGGCAGGCCTTCGATGGTGCGGCCGTGGTCTTCCGGATCGAGGAAGTCCGGTAGCGACTGGTAGCGCATCCACTCGGTCGCCCGCTGTTCGTCCACCGAGGTGCGGCTGATGTCCACGCTGCGCACGTCGGTGAAGCCCGCGCGGCGCAGCCACAGCTCCAACGCCGGCACCGACGGCAGGAACCACACGTTGCGCATCTGCGCGTAACGGTCCTCGGGCACCAGCACGGTGTTCACGTCGCCTTCCACCACCAGGGTTTCCAGCACCAGTTCGCCCCCCTTGCGCAGGCAATCCTTGAGCGCGAGCAGGTGGTCGATGGGGGAGCGGCGGTGGTAGAGCACGCCCATGGAGAACACGGTATCGAAGCCTTCCAGCTTTTCGGGCAGGTCTTCCAGGGCGAAGGGCAGGTGCCACGCCGGCAGGTCTGGCAGGTAGCGCTTCATGGCGAGGAACTGGCAGAAGAACAGCCAGTTCGGGTCGACACCCACCACGCTGCGCGCGCCCGCGCCGAGCATGCGCCACTGGTAGTAACCGTTGCCGCAGCCGACATCCAGTACGCGCTTGCCGGTCAGGTCGAGGTGCGGCGAGACACGCTCCCATTTCCAATCCGAGCGCCATTCGGTATCGATGTGCACGCCGAACAGGTGGAACGGTCCCTTGCGCCATGGGATCAGCCCTTGCAGGGCGAGCTTGAGCTGGTTGCGGGTGGCCTTGTCGCAGGCGCCTTCCAGATTGAAGCGCCCGCGCAGTTCGATGGCGGCGGGCTGCAGTTCGGGCAGGCGATCCACCGCCGCCAGCCAGCGTTCCAGGTCGCCATGGCCGTCGTCGACCTTGGCGGCCAGTTGCGCGGGCAGCGTGGCGGCCCAGGATTCCAGCGGTGTGCCGGCCAGTTCAAGGCCGAGGCGGTCGAGGTCGAAGCGTTCGATCATGGCAGGGCAATCAGGGAAGCGAAGTTGAGGCATTGGAACCAGGGCACGACCTTGGAGAAACCGGCGGCCAGCAGGCGCTCGCGGTGGGTTTCCAGGGTATCGGGGCGCATGACGTTCTCGATGGCGGTGCGCTTCTGGGCGATTTCCAGTTCGCTGTAGCCATTGGCGCGCTTGAAGTCGATGTGCAGGTCGGTGAGCAGGTCGTGCTCCTGCTCGTCGGCGAAGCGCAGTTTTTCCGAAAGGATCAGCGCGCCGCCGGGGAGCAGGGCGCTGTGCAACCGGGTGAGCAGTTCCAGGCGTTGTCCGGGGGCGATGAACTGCAGGGTGAAGTTCAGCGTGATCAGCGAGCAGGGCTTGAGATCCAGGGTGAGGATGTCCGCCTCGATCAGTTCGACCGGCAGCAGTTCCTGGTGCATGGCGTCCTGGGCGCGCAGGTATTCGCCGCAGCGTTCGATCATCGGTGCGGAATTGTCGACGCCGATGACGCGGCAGCCGTCGGTCTTCACGTGGCGGCGCAGCGCCTGGGTCACGGCACCCAGCGAGCAGCCGAGGTCGTAGAGCACGCTGTTCGGGGCGGCGAAGCGCGCGCCGAGTACGCCGATGTTCTCGACGATGGTGGGGTAGCCCGGCACTGATCGCTTGATCATGTCCGGGAAGACGCGCACCACGTCCTCGTTGAAGGTGAAGTCGGGAACCTGGGCTTGCGGTTGGGCGAAGATGCGATCGGATTCGCTCACGCTGGATGGGGCCTCGTTACGCTGAACAGGCAACGGGGCGCAGCGCGCCCGGTTTGCCGGGGCGCGCATTGTAGCCGAGGCGCGAAGTGCGCCCAAGCGTCAGCCGATAAGGGTCACTTGAGCTGGTCGGAGAAGTATTCGCCAGCACCCTGCAGCGGGCCGAGCGGGTTCTTCTTGTCTTCCATGCGGCGGATATTCGGCTCGCCGTTGCTGGTCTTGTGCACGACCACATCGTCGATCAGCACGAACACCGGGCGGAACGACCAGCCCTGCACCTGGCGGCGCTTGCGGAAGTTGAAGATGTCGGCCCAGAAACTGCCGACGCGCTGGCTGTCGGTCTTGTTGAAGTCGAAGGCGTAGCCGATGCAGCGGTCCTTGGCCTGCAGGCAGGTGACGAGGCCGTCGGGCAGGTAGTCGATGGGGATATTGGGTTGCACGAAGAGCAGGCGCACGTCGATGAACGAGAGCATCTTGGCATTGCCCTGGGACAGCGGATCGAAGCCCAGCGCGTAGAGTTGCGACTTGGTGGTCTTGCCAGGATCGACCTGGTTGTAGCGGCTCTGTGCATCCTGGTAATCCAGGAATGGTGATTGCACTTCCGCGCGTTCGCTGGGCAGCAGGCTGCCACAGGCCGAGAGAGTCAGGCAGGCTCCCAGCAACAACATCGAGCGAACTACTGCACGCATGGAGCTCCCCTTTTTCCCAGTCTCTTATGATTGATCTATAGCCGATGACAGAGGGCTCTGCCGGACTTTTCTCATGCCTTCGTGGGACTAGTCAACGGCGATGCCGTAACCCTGCATCAGGGGTTTCCACTGGTCAGTGCGACGCAGTTCACGCAGGCCTTCGTCGAGGTCAGCCAGGCGCTCCTGCACGCCATCCAGGCGAGGATTCAAGGCGACGTACATGGGACGTTTGTCGGCGAGTTCACCGGCTGCTTGAATGCTCTGCGACAGGCCGTGGCGATGCAGGTAGTGCTCGACGATCTGGCTGTCTTCGAGCAGCACCGTGATGCGTCCCAGCAGCAGCTTCTGGATATTGCGTTCGAGGACTTTCTCGCCGCTGAGTACCTGAACCTGCTCATGGTTGGACAGGTGTTCGTCGCGCCAGGCGTCCAGCTCCTTGCCGTAGGAATAGCCTTGCGCCAGCCCGATGGACTGGCTGCTCAGCGAGGTCGGACCTTGCCACGTCCAGGGGTTGTCGTTGCGCACGTAGAAACGCATGGTCACCCAGCCGATGGGTTCCTCGCCGATCAGCAGCTCCTCGGACTCTTCGCTGTAGGCGCCGACCACGCCATCCACCAGTCCCTCGCGGGCCATCTGCAGGGCGCGCGGCCAGGGCAGGGGTTCGAACAACGGTGGCTGCGGCAGGACCTGGCCGAGGGCTTCGAGCAGGTAGCCGGGCTTGTCCGGATCGCCAGGGCAGAGGTAGGGACACCAGTCGTCGCCGGCCAGGCGCAAGGGTTCGGCGCTGGCCAGCGCCGAACAGAGAAGCAGCAGCGGTGAAGCGATTCGCAGCATGTCACGCCCGGGAAGTCGTTTGTCCTTCCGAGTATGGCAGAGCGATATGACGGGATGTGACCGACGCGGCGATGCCGAACTGGCCGAGCCAGTAGGTGAGCATGATCGCGTAGGAGGAGCCGTCGAAGGCGGCGACGAAGCGGCTGATGCCGATCATCGAGTCGGAGCTGACGAACAGCAGCGCGCCCAGGGCGGCGAACACCCGGCTGGCACTGGCAATCGACGGCACGCCGAGGCGAGCGATGGCGCGCCAGAGCATGGCACTGATGGTCAGGCTGTACAGCGCGATCGGCAACAGCAGTGGGCCAAGGCCGCGGCTGTAGAGCAGGGCGAACAGGGCGCCGCCCACGCCGCCTGCGATCAGCAGGCCTAGCGGGGCTGGGCGGCGGGTGTCGCCCAGGTAGGCGACCAGGTAGGCGAGATGCGCAAGCAGGAAGGCGGCCAGGCCAGGCACGAAGGCGTTGATCGGCCATTCCAGCAGGATGTCGCCGAGCATCGACAGCACCAGGCCGACGGCAACCCAGCGGCGATAGCCGTCTGCAGGTGTGCCGAGAATCCAGAAGAGCATGGCGAGGACCGGCAACGGCTTGCACAGCATGCGCAGGGCGGGCAGGTCGAAGGTCACGGCGAACAGGTAGGCGGCACCGCCGATCAGTGCCAAGAGTGCCCAGCGCATGGGGTTCCCTCCCGAGGAAATGAACGCCCACTGTGCCGCAGCGCGGCGCCTGGCCTACAGGCCGAAGGCGTCAGCGCGAGCGGCTTATGGCGCCGGGTATCGCAGCGTTACTTCACGGCGATGGGGCAGACGAAGGTCTGTGCGGGGGCGACTTCGGCTTCCCAGGGCCGGCGGTAAGCCAGTTCCAGCTTGTCCTCGCCGGCGGCGGTCACGCGGAAGCGCCAGGTGGATTCGCCGGCGCTGCCGACCAGGCCGGCGTCTTCCGGGTTGCTGTACACCTCCGGGCCGAGGGCGCGCAGCAGGCCGTTGGCGGCATTGCGCAGTTCCCAGCGGAAGCCGGTGGTGGGGTTGCTCGGCAGGATCAGCACGAGCTCCTGGCCGGTATGCAGTTTCAGTGGCTTGCAGTCGCTGGCGTCTTCCAGGGTGACCACGGGTTTGGTCTGCCCGGCGCAGCCGGCGAGCAGGGCCAGGGAGAGGGGCAGCAATGTGCGGTACGACGGCATGACGGCTCCTGGGAGGGGACGGGTTGGGCCGCAGGATAACGCAATCGGGGTTGAAGCGGACTTTGTCCGTTTTGTGCGTGTTTTGGGTTGGGAGTTTCTGCGCCGCTTTTGCGTGTGTTGAGAGGTTTTATTTCGCCCCCTCGGGCGAGTTACTTCTTCCAGACGCCGAAGAAGTAACCAAGAAGGCTTGCCCCTCCATCCGGTTTTTCGCTTGGGGCGAAAAATACCCTCGTTGAACCGAAGTTTCAGGGGCACGCCACGACGGACCATCCCTGGCCCAT
>NZ_LZDG02000051.1:0-140584 GCF_001672555.2 Pseudomonas sp. AU11447
CATCTGCGCTTGAATCCTTCGGTGTGAGAGCCTGGATTCTACCGGTGGCTGGCTCTCTGCCTCTCGTTTCAAGCGTTGCGCTTATTCTATGAATTCAGGGACCTTAAGATGACCTTCTTGACGTGACGTTGGGACCGCGGCTCCTAGATTAGGAAGGGGAACTATCTTTAATATTCATTGAGGCCCATCTCAGTTTTTCTGTAGAGAAAAACTAGCTGGGGCATGTGGCAGAGGAGCTGGACAGTGGGAACTGTAATCACATTGGATGTCGGAGGGTTGGAACTCTGTTATTCCAAAAATCATGTTGGGATAAATCACGGCGCTCTATTTCAGGAGGTTGATAGAAAAAGAACTCGTGGTCGAAGTATTAGTGATTATGGTGCGCGAGATGGTCTGGAGGATGATTCTGCTGAGTTGGAGTGGGCGTTTAGACGAACTTTGAGGCACGTCAAGCCGAGGCTGGAGTTGCTCGGTTATACATTGATGCGAGCAAAGTTCGAGTACGAGAATTATCTTTCCTCTATAGTTGATTTGGATGAAGGGGAAGCCTCTCCGATGAGTTTTGAAGAACTCCTGGCTTTCATTAAGTCGCGGCCTCTTGAGACCTTTGAGGATATTTATGATGGAGGTGTGGATTTTGAGTGGATGAAGGGGAATTTATTGCATGATCCACGGCTGGAGAGAATTCCTACTAATGAGGGTTATGATAATAATTTTTATTCTGAGCTAAGTTATTTTCGGACGCTTATAGATTTTTTGCATCCTTATTTGTTTATGCGGATGCTTTGTGAGAACTCAGATAATCTTAGATGCGAGGTGGTTTGGGAATACGGCCCTTTGGTGGATGCTGGATGGGCAAGTGAAAGTGATTTCAATGCCGGGGTCGAAAGAGCAGATAAAATTCTAGTTGTCACAGAGGGAACGTCCGACGCGCTGATAATTTCCCAAGCGCTTAGTATCCTTAGGCCCGATGTGGCAGATTTTTTCAAATTTATTGATGCCGCAGGCCATCCCTTCTCTGGAACTGGAGGTTTGACAAAGTTTGCAGAAGGTCTAGTTAATATTGATGTTCAAAACCAGATTGTTTTTGTGTTCGATAATGATGCTGAAGGAGTGGAGGCTTATGGCAAGGTTGGAAGGCTAAAGCTCCCGAGTAATATGCGTAGGATGTGTTTGCCTGATCTTGTCGATTTTGAAGATTTCCCGGTGTTTGGGCCGGAAGGGGAGGGCATGGCTAATATTAATGGTAAGGCGGCTGCAATTGAGTGTTATTTGGATCTTGAGCTGCCGGGATATAATCCGGCTCGTGTTGCTTGGACTAATTATAAGCAGTCACTAAAGTTGTATCATGGTTCTTTGGATTTTAAGGAGTCGTATACAAGGGATTTTATGTCCCTTACTGCTGAGGAAATAAAAAGTAGAAATTACGACTTTCACAAAGTTGGCGCTGTGCTTGATGCATTGCAGAAAGAATGCGTTCTCATGGCGCAAGGACCAGTGCTGTGAGGCTATTAATCTCGCAACGGAGTGATTATAGAGGGAGCATCCCTTCGTTGGCTTACAGCCTTGCTTACGCGATAGAACTCGAATTCGTCCGCTGGCAGGCCTTTGAAAAACTGGAGAGCCTTATTCGCAAGCTCGATAATGTACCGACTCCAGATGGCAGGATACCAAGCGAAATTGGGTTTAAGAACCAGAGTGGTTGAGACGTAATTTGTCCTAATGCGCATCTGCGCTTATCTGGCCACCTGACTACACTCGATTTGACCAGTTACTTTTACCAGATCTGACGCATTTACTGCGTGGCCGCGATCCGCATATAACGCCCCATAGCACGTTCAGCCGGCTAGAGCCGCAGCACTCCATCCGAAGTGCGTTTCTTAAATCCAACGTCGGGTGCGAGAGCAATACTCAGCAAAGTCATCGCCAAACAAGCTTTGAAGCGCTCGCTCCTCGGGACGAATCTGCCAACGATCGATCCAGAGAGCGAAGGCTGCGACACCTACAAACGCAAAGAACGAAGCGAGCAGGACTGCCCAGCCCACCAGCATCAGGGTGAATCCTAGGTACATCGGGTTTCGCGTCAGTCGGTAAATCCCTTGGGTGACTAGATCGCTGGCCGAGTCAGGGCTCAGCGGATTCACCGTTGTCCTTGCCCGCCGGAACGAGCGAACGCCCGTGAGGCAGATAGCGGTGCCCGTAGCCGTGATGGCCAGAGACAGCGGGAGCCGCCAGATCAGCGACACCTCCAGGGGCGGCAGCAGTCTGGCGGCAAATCCCATCAGCAAGGCGCAGACCAGCATCAGCACAACGGGCGGGATGCGATGCTCGAGCCACGCCATGATCTTCAGTTCCGGCTCTTGGCGACTTCTTCGCGAACCATCTGGCGCAGCACGTCCGGGCTGTACTGCATCAGTTGCTTGCCGTTGACGAAGAAGGTGGGTGTGGACTTGATGCCAACGGTCTGGACGTCCTGCTTGTCGGCGGCGAGTACCGCATCGACGGCCGGGGCGTACATGTCCTTTCGGGCTTTCTCGACGTCCAGCCCAACAGCGGCAGCAGCGTCCCAGGCTGCGGCGGCGGTGGCGTCGTCATGCCACTGTGGCTGCGCCTTGAGGACCACCTCCAGCACCTGCGGGAACAGGTTCTGCTTGCGCGAGGCTTCGAGCATCCGCACCACCTCCTCGGAGCCCTTGTGGAACAGTACGTAGCGCAGGACCAGGCGCACGTTCTGGGTGTCCTCCGCGAGGATGTTCTTCACATAGGGGTAGAAGGAGCGGCAGGCCTCGCAGGACGGGTCGAAGAACTCGACGATGGTGACGGGGGCGCTGGCCCGGCCGAAGGAGGGCGAATGGAAGCGAACCAAGTTGTTCTTCACCGAGGCGGGCGGCGTTGCTGACGTTGTCTCAAGGGCCGATTCCGATGTTTTCTGAGGCTTGAAGACGTATGCCGCCGCAGCGAAGACGCCGAGTAGCAGCACGCAGATGGTCACGACAAGGGCGCGGCGATTCATGGCGTGGTTCTCCGGCGAACGATGAGCAGGGTGGCGGAAATCAGGATGAAGGCGAGGAGCGCCAGGAAGGGCAGCGGAATCACGCCGAACAAGGTCGTGTTGGCGTCGGTACAGGAAGGACCGGTGGGGCTGCAGGGCTGTATCTGCTGAGGAATGATGCCGGCATAGAGCAGGCTATGGCCAAGGGCGAATAGGCCACCGATCACCGACAGTGGCAGCGCATAGCGCCAGATCTCGAAGTCTGATCGGAAGCAGGCGATCGCCAGTAGGATCGCCAGCGGGAACATGAGGATGCGCTGGTACCAGCACAGCACACAGGGTTGTTGGCCAAGCACTTCGCCGATGAACAGGGCTGCGAGCGTCGAAACCAGTGCCACCAGCCAGGCAAAGAGCAGCAGATACCAGGCGCGCGAGCTGAGAGCTTGAGTCATGGCGGGCACCCTCAATCGCTGCCGGGGAGGACGGCGGTGAAGGTCGCAGGAACTCGCTGCCCGTCGCTGAACTTCAAGGTCATCTGCACCTTGTCGCCCACGGCCAGTGGCACCTGGCGCTGCATGAGCATCAAGTGATAACCGCCGGGCGCGAAGCTGAGTTTTCCGTTGGCCGGGATTTCTACCTGCATGAGGTGTTGCATGCTGGCGGTGCCGTCGCGTTGCACGCTCTGGTGCATCATCACGCTGGCGAAGGCAGGACTTTCGGCGCCTTCGAGGGTGACAGACGTCGGGCTATCGTTGGTCAGGGTGAAATAGCCGGCTGCCGGCAGGTCGCCAGGCAGAATCCTGATTCGGGCATCGCCGACCTCGATGGCGGCCTGGGCAAACATCGAGGTCAGTAGTAATGGCAGGCATAGCGTGCAAGCGTATCGCATCCTTTCGGTCCTCATCCCTTAGGGGTTTTTAGGCGATCCGCAGCAAGAGACTTCTGCGGCGGTGTTCTTGGCCGGCTCACTGATGCCGAGCAATGGGCTCTGCGTCGTTTTTACCGGCTCGCTGCAGGAGGTCGTATGCTCGGCGCAGCACGAGCTGAGTGCTTTCGCCGGCGCCGGTTCGCAACAGGCAGTGGCTTTTACGGCCGTCGCAGTAGCGGCGCCGCTCTGCTCGTCACAGCAGCCCTTGCTCTGGGATGCGGGTGGCGCGCAGCAGGTGTCGGTGGTTGTATTGGTTCCGCCACAGACCCCCGCGCTGGCAGCGCTGCTGGTGGCAACGACCGCTTCTGCCCGTGGCGCTGGGTTGGCTCGCCACTCCGCCAAGGCTTCGCGGATCACCTGCCAGGCCGAGTGCAGGAACAACGCGGCGATGGCCAGACCGACGATGATGTCCGGCCACAGGCTGCCGGTCACTGCCACGAGCCCGGCCGCTACGATCACGCTGGAGTTGGCAAGCAGGTCGTTACGCGAACAGAGCCAGGTGGAGCGCATGTTCAGGTCGTCGGAACGGTGAGCAAAGAGGAGGTAGAAGCACCAGCCGTTGGCCAGCAGGGCGAGCAATCCTACGGCGCCCATCCAGTCCGCTGCTGGAACTTCTTGTATCAGGAGTTTGCGAACGGCATCGGCCACCACCACCAGGCCGAACAGCAACATGAAGCCGCCCTTGAACAGCGCGGCTCCGGCCCGAGCGCGGACGCTGCGATGCAGGACGAACAAGGTCAGCGCATAGACCGAAGCATCGCCGAACATGTCCAGGGAGTCCCCCAGCAGGGCTGTCGAGCCGGCGATCCAGCCTGCGGCGAATTCCACCAGGAACATCAGGGCGTTGACCGCCAGCACGATGTACAGCACGCGGGCCTGTTTGGCGCGCAGTTGTGCCAGTTCCCCGGCTTTGTTTTCGCAACAGCTGTCCATGGTGGACTCCCGCTCGGTCGATTCAGCGGGTAGGATGGACCTTATAGTCGCTATAAGGTCAAGAGCCATGAACGATGCCCAATTCACCATCGGCCAGCTCGCACGGGCCACGGATACCAAGTCGGTGACCATTCGCTATTACGAGCAGCAGGGTCTGCTCGCGCCGCCGGTTCGCACGCCGTCGGGCTACAGGCTCTACAGCGCGCAGGAGCGGGATCGCCTGCAATTCATCCGGCGCAGCCGCTCACTGGGCTTCAGCCTGGATGACATCCGCGAGCTACTGGGCTTTTCTGACCACCGCCAGGCCTCCTGCGCCTCGGTGGACGCCAAGGTGGCGGAGCAGTTGGTGCAGGTGCGCTCGCGCATTCGCGACCTGCAGGAGCTGGAGAAGGAATTGCAGCGGCTGCTCGCCTGCTGCCACGGCGGGGTGATCGAGGAGTGTCGGATCATCGAATCGCTGAATCGCTGAATCGCTGAATCGCTGAATCGCTGAGGGCGTCACTTGTCGTATCCCCCCTGGGGGGATATTCTGGGCTTCAGGGTTTCATGCCCCGGAGGGCTCCCGATGCTCTGGATTCTGACCAAGTACGCCACCACTGCCGGCATCGTCGTGCTCGTCTCGGAGCTGGCCAAACGCAGTGACCGACTGGGTGGGCTGGTGGCGGCATTGCCGCTGGTCACCGTGCTCACGCTGATCTGGCTGCAGGTGGAGAACCAGGGGCAGGACAAGATCGCCAACCATGCCTGGTACACCTTCTGGTATGTGGTGCCGACGCTGCCGATGTTCCTGCTGTTTCCGGCGCTCCTGCCGCGCCTGGGGTTCTGGCCGACGCTGATCGCCAGCATCTTCGTCACCTTGCTGTTGTTCGCCCTCTTTTCATTGCTGATGCACCGATTCGGCATCGAGCTGTGGTAGAGCCACTTTTTACGCTGCACGAGGAATTCACATGCAGGATCACGGGCCGCACTCTTCCCATGAGGCGGTGCGCAAGCGACTCAAGCGCGCGGAAGGGCACTTGCGCAGCATCATCGCAATGATCGAGGAACAGCGCGCCTGCGTGGACATCGCCCAGCAGCTGCACGCCGTGGAAAAGGCGGTCTGCCGGGCCAAGCGAACCTTGATTCAGGATCACATCGATCATTGCCTGGAGCATGCGCTGGATGATCCACAGGGGGTGAAGCCGGGCGCGCTGGACGAGTTTCGCGAGATCACCCGTTACTTGTGAGCGGCGAGCTCCGCGCATTACCGAATCGTCATCTTTCGCTCAGGATGCCGTTAGGCATGGGGCCTTAAGGTGTTGTCATCCACGGACAACAGCCATGAGGCCCTCCATGAAAGTCAAAAGTGTTCTGCTCCTCGTCACTCTGCTCGGTACCTCTTCCTTCGCCCTGGCCGATGGCGGCGGCGATATCACCTTTGCGCGCATGGAGCAGGCTCGCCAGCAGGCAATGAAAGCAGCCCAGCAAGTGCCGGCGCAGATCGAAACCGCGAAGAACTGAACAGCCGTCGACAGAACAGCGGCCGCGTCCCGAAAGGGGCGCGGCTTTTGCCGTTTCCGGCTTTCCGGCGAGGACGTTTCAGTAATGTAAGTCGCTCGCCATGCTCTGGTCAGCACCTGCCTCGTATCGTGTTGGAAACTCGAAAGGAGACAGGCAATGAGCAAATCGAGCTTTTCCAAGGCAATCGGCATTACCGCGGTCTTTCTGCTAAGCCAGGCATTCTTCGCCTCTGCCCAGGCGGTGCCGGAGGACTATGTGCAGCGCATGGAGACCCTCAACGATCAGGCCGTGCGTCAACATGCCGAGGCGGAAGGCAAGGCCGTTCCCGCGGTGGAAGACTATCGCTTTGGCATGAAAATGGATGTGGCCAAGGTCATTCATGTCACTCCAACGGCGAGCGCTAACCTGTGCGGCAATGTTCCCAAGTTGATGTCCTACGAGGACAGCACGGGAGAGCTGAAGAGCATCCGCTATACCGTCAACGGCAACTGCCGCAACGAGCGCTAGCTCGCCGTGCCGCATTACCGAATCGTCATGAGTTGCTCAGGCTGCTGTTAGGGGCCGGATCGTAAGGTGGAGTCAATGCATAGCACTGACTCCACCGAGGCGATCACGATGAAAATTCAGCACGCTCTTCTGTTCACCGTCCTGTTCGGTTCGACATCGCTGGCCCTGGCCGACGGCGGTGGCGACATCACCTTCTCGCGCATGCAGCAAGCGCGGCAGCACGCGATGGCGGCTGCTCAACCCTCGGCCACAGAGGTCGCACAGGCCAAGCAATACACCTACGGCATGGACCTGGATATCGCCGAGGTCGTTTCGGTGACCCCACTCAGCCGCGACTGCGGCGTGGTCCCCGTACAGATGCGCTACAAGGACTCCTTCGGCGAAGAGCAATTGGTCGAGTATCGCCAGGAGCGCTTCGCCTGCCGCTCGATTCGCTGAGTCAGTCGGCCCGGCGCGGGAATTTCAACAGGAAGCGGGTAGGGCCCGCTTCCGAGCTCTGGGCGCTGACCGTTCCCTGATGCAGGTCCATGATCGTGTTGACGATGGCCAGACCCAGCCCGGTTCCCCCCGCGGCACGGGTGCGACTCGGATCGACGCGATAGAAACGCTCGAACAGGTGTGGCAGGTGCTCGGCGGCAATACCAGAGCCTGGGTTTTCAACCTGCAGTGCGATGCCTGATTCATCCTCGCTGATCCGGACTTCGACGATGCTCCGCTCAGGGGTATGGCGGATCGCGTTGGAGAGTAGGTTGGAGATGGCTCGCTGGATCATCAGTCGGTCGCCCAGCACCTGTGCATCGCCGGTTATTTGAATCTGCAGGTCCTTCTCTTCCGCGCTGAGTTCGAACAGCTCGGCAACTTTGTGCGCCTCTGCGGCCAGATGCACGGGATCGCCGGGCAGGAGGGTCTTCGGATGGCTGACCTGGGCGAGGAACAGCATTTCGCTGACGATGCGGGCGACCCGTTCCAGCTCTTCGACATTGGACTCCAGCACTGCCTGGTAAGCGTCGTTGTCACGCGGGCGGGAAAGCGCTACCTGGGTCTTGCCCAGCATGTTGTTGATCGGTGAGCGCAGCTCATGGGAGAGATCGTCAGAGAACTGCGTGAGTTGCCGTACACCTTCGTCCAGCCGGCCCAGCATGGTATTGAGGGCATGAGCGGCATCCTTGAGTTCATCCGGCAAGCGTTTGACTGGAATGCGATGGCTCATGTCGTCGGTGGAGACCAGTGCGGCCACCTTGCCGAAACGCCGCAAGGGCAGAAGCCCGCGTTGCGCCGCGAGTCTTGCGCCCAGCGCGATCAGTAGCAGAAGCAGCGGCGTCGACAGCAGCGAAGAGCGCAGGAAGGCGCCGAGCAGTGCGGCATCGGCGTGGCGGTCAAGGGTGAGAAATACCCGCACGGACTCACCGTTCTCAAGCGTCACGACACTGCGCGAAGTCAGCAGGTTATGGCCGTTGCCCGCCGTCCATTCGCGACTGCCCTTTTGTAGCGGCAGGCGATCCAGGGTCTGCCAGTCTACGAAAGACTCGGTCTGCATCAGCGGAGGTAGGCCAGGCGCAGTCGGTAGCAATGTCAGGCTTAGGTAGTCATGGCCTATGATCAGGTCACGAAGGGCATGGGTGCCCTGAGGCAGGATGCCGGGGCCCATGTCCTCGTCAAGGCGATGGCGAACCTGATCCATCTTGCTGTCCAGCGACTGCCGCGCGCGGATGTCGAGCTGGTGTTCGAGTACCAGATAGGTCAGGGTGATCAACAGCACCATCAGCACCGAGCCGAGTAGGCCAACCCACAAACCGATCCTCAGCGACAGGCTAGCCGGCTTCATTCGCGTGACTCCAGTACATAGCCCACGCCCCTGATCGTGTGGATCAGCTTGCTGGGGAACGGATCGTCGACCTTCGCCCGCAGGCGGCGGATAGTCACTTCGACCACGTTGGTATCGCAGTCGAAGTTCATGTCCCACACCAGGGAAATGATCTGCGTGCGCGACAGGACTTCGCCGCTGCGGCTCATCAGTAACTGGAGCAGAGTGAATTCCTTGCTGGTCAGATCGATGCGCTGTTCACCGCGAAAGGCACGGTGACGGCCTGGGTCCAGCTCCAGATTGGCCACCTGTAGAACCTGGCTGGGTTGCGCACGCTCTCCGCGCCGCTGCAAGGAGCGGATGCGCGCCAGCAGTTCGGGAAACTCGAAGGGCTTGAGCAGATAGTCGTCGGCCCCCAGGTCCAGGCCTTTGACCTTTTCGCTGAGGCGGCCGCGTGCAGTGAGCATCATCACGCGGGTATCGGATTTGCTGCGCAACTGGCTCAGTACTTCCCAGCCGTCCATCTTCGGCAGGTTTACGTCCAGTACGATCAGGTCGTAGGGAAACTGGCGGGCCAGGTGCAGTCCGTCCAGGCCGTTGTCGGCGTGGTCCACCACATAACCGCTTTCGCTCAGCCCCTGCCGCAGGTACTGGGCAGTCTTGGGTTCGTCTTCGACGAGAAGAATTTTCATCGGTCAGCTTCCGCTCTACTTCATCGGGCAGTGCCCCAATGTGCGGGGCGCAATGGCGGCGGAGTCTAAAAGCTGTAGTTACTACAAGGTCAATGTGGTGCAGGGCTGGGTAACTGTTTCTGCGGATTACCGGAACGCTGTCGTGCTCAGCCGCTCTGGCGCGGGGGGCTGGATTACATCTTTGTAATTTGACAGTCACCTTGTCGCTAGTGGCTCACCTTTAGATTGGCGCAGCAAATGACGGCTCTTGCCGTCGAATCTGGAGCCAGCGGGTGAGGTCTATGGTGTGTTCGAGTCGATTCGCAAAGGGAGTTCGATCAGGAGGGCGTTGGGCCATTGGCCTCGCCGTGGCCTGGAGTCTGTCGAATTCCGCCGCAGCACGTGATCTGGGTATCGAGGAGGCGATGCAGGCGGCGGTTGCGAACAACCCCTCGTACTCCGCCGGCTCCCGTGAAATCGGCATTGCCCAGGGGCTTCGCCAGCAGGCGGGATTGCTGCGTAACCCTACCTTGTCCTGGGAGCAGGAGGGCACCGAGTCACGCAATCGCACGACCACCGTCGGCCTGACCCAACCCTTCGAGCTGGGCGGCAAGCGCGGCGCGCGCGTCGAGCTGGCCGAGCGGGGGGAGGAAGTTGCGGCACTGAGCGTCGAAGAGCAACGCAACGCCTTGCGCGGCGATGTCATTGCCAGCTTCTATTCTGCCCTGCGCGCCCAGGAGCGCGAGCGCCTGGCACAGCAGTCTGTGGCATTGGCCGAGCGGGGAGTGAAGGCAGCCCAAGGTCGTGTTCACGCCGGGAAGGCGCCTCCACTGGAAGCCAACCGCGCCCAGGTGCAGCTGGCGGAAGTAAAGCTGGAGCAGGAGCGTGCCGCACGGGATCGCGCCGATGCCTACCAGAACCTCGCCGTGCTGATGGGCCTGCCGCGCCCCGATTTCACCAGCGTGCTTAGCGACACCACCAGGCCGCTGCCGGAGCTGCCTTCGGATGTGACGCTGCTCGATCGACTGGGCGACAGCGCCTCGCTTCGTCTTGCGCAGAGCCGCATCGATCAGAGCGAAGCCGCGTTGCGCCTGGCGCGCACTCAGCGCATCCCGGACCTGGACGTCACCGTCGGCACCCAGGAGGCCATCGAGGAAGGCAACCGCGACCGCATTGCCGTCGTCGGCCTGAGCCTGCCGTTGCCGCTGTTCGACCGCAATCAGGGCAACATCCTGGCCGAGTCGCGCCGTGCCGATCAGGCCCGCGACCTGCGCAATGCCACCGAACTGCGGCTGCGCCAGGAAACGCAGCAGGCCCTGCAGCAGTGGAGCACCGCGCAGATGGAAGTGAATGCCTTCCGCCAGACCATCCTGCCCACCGCGCAGACCGCGGTAGAGAGCGCCACCCGTGGTTTCGAGATGGGCAAGTTCGGCTTCCTCGAAGTGCTCGACGCCCAGCGCACGCTGATTACCGCTCGCGATCAGTACTTGCAGGCGCTGGCCCAAGTCAGCGATGCCTGGGGGCGCATAGAGCGTGTCTACGGTGATGTCGGCTCGGCCTCACGCTAAAGGGCGCGCGGCGCGTTTTCTGGTGGGGTGGGTGCTGCTGGTCTTGCCGACTTGCGCACCCGCCCCGGGTTTCGTCCGGGATCTGGGAGTGGCGCACTGGTGCGTCCATGACCTGTTTCAGGACCTGCATCAATTATTTTCCAGTCCCGACGTCTGACGCCTTTGGCGCGGTCGGGCTCATTCCGGAGTCCTCATGGTCAAGAGAGTCCACATTGCAGGGGCCGTCGTACTGGCGTCCGTCCTGGGTATCAGCGCCTTCACCTGGCTGGGTGGGGAAAGCCAGCCAGGCGCGCATCAGGACGATGCGACCCACGCCGACAACGAACACCACGGCGAGGCCGGCGCATCGGCGCATGCGGAGGCGTCCGGGCATGCCGATGGCGAGCATCACAACGCTGAAGGGGGGGAAGAAGCCGGCGAAGAGGAAGGTCTGCACCTGAGCGCGGAGCAGATCAGCGCCGCGGGCATCAAGCTGGTCACTGCCGCCCCGCGTGCGCTCGATGAAGCCGTCAGCCTGCCGGGCGAGATCGGCTTCGATCAGGACCGCACCGCGCACATCGTGCCGCGTACAGCGGGCGTGGTGGAGTCGGTGTCGGTCGATTTGGGCCAGAGCGTTAAGAAAGGCGACCTGCTGGCCATCATCTCCAGCCAACAGATCTCCGAGCTGCGCAGCGAGCTGGCCGCGGCGCAGCGTCGCGTCGCCTTGGCCAACACCACCTTCGAGCGCGAGCGCGAGTTGTGGCGCGAGAAGATTTCCGCCGAACAGGACTACCTCCAGGCGCGCCAGGTATTGGAAGAGGCGCAGATTGCGCTGGCCAACGCCAAGCAGAAGACCAGCGCCCTCAGCGGGGTTACCGCCAGCGGTGGTGGCAACCGTTACGAGCTGCGGGCCCCCTTCGACGGTGTGGTAGTGGAGAAGCACCTGGTGCAGGGCGAAGTGGTCAGCGAAACCACTAATGCCTTCACCCTCTCGGACCTCTCGCGGGTCTGGGCGACCTTCAGCGTCGCCCCGCAGGACCTGGCGCGCATCCAGGTCGGCAAGCCCGCGCGAGTCGAAGCACCGGACCTGGGCATGCAGGTCGAGGGCCGCGTTGCCTATGTCGGCAATCTGCTCGGCGAGCAGACCCGCAGTGCCGTAGCCCGCGTCACCCTGAACAACCCCGATGGCGCCTGGCGCCCAGGGTTGTTCGTCAACGTGCGAGTCAGCGCCCAAGCGCGCCAGGTGCCGGTGGCCATTCCGGAGCAGGCGGTGCAGACGGTGGAGGAAAAGCCCAGCGTGTTCGTCCGCAACGCCGAAGGCTTCGAGGCACGCCCGGTCAGCCTGGGCCTGCGCAACGACGGCCATGTGGAAGTGATCGATGGCCTGGCGGTGGGCGATCAGGTCGCCAGCGAAGGCAGCTTCATCCTCAAGTCGGAGCTGGGCAAGAGCTCGGCGTCCCACGCTCACTGACAAGGCGCTGACATGTTCGAACGCATCATTCGATTCGCCATCGAGCAGCGCTATCTGGTGCTGCTCGCCGTCCTCGGCATGGCCGGGCTGGGCATCGCCAGCTACCAGAAGCTGCCCATCGACGCCGTGCCGGACATCACCAACGTCCAGGTGCAGATCAACACCTCGGCGCCGGGCTTCTCGCCACTGGAAACCGAGCAGCGCGTGACCTACCCGGTGGAGACGGCGATGGCCGGCCTGCCGGACCTGCAGCAGACTCGCTCGATCTCCCGCTCGGGCCTGTCCCAGGTGACGGTGATCTTCAAGGACGGCACCGAYCTGTTCTTCGCCCGCCAACTGGTCAACGARCGCCTGCAGCAGGCGCGCGAGCAGTTGCCCGAGGGCGTGGAATCGGCCATGGGGCCGATCTCCACCGGTCTTGGGGAAATCTTCTTGTGGACCATCGAGGCCGAGGAGGGCGCGCGCAAGGAGGATGGTTCCCCCTACACGCCGACCGACCTGCGAGTCATTCAGGATTGGGTGGTCAAACCGCAGCTGCGCAATGTCCCCGGCGTGGCCGAGGTGAATACCATCGGCGGCTTCGCCAAGCAGTTCCAGGTAGCGCCCGACACCCGCCGACTGGCGGCCTACGGCTTGACGCTGACGGACCTGATCACCGCCCTGGAGCGCAACAACGCCAACGTCGGCGCCGGTTACATCGAGCGCAGCGGCGAGCAGTTGCTGGTGCGCGCGCCTGGCCAGGTAAAGGATCTGGAAGACATCGCCAACATCGTGGTTGCCAACGTCGATGGCACGCCGATCCGTATGCGTGATATCGCCGAAGTCGATCTGGGCAAGGAACTGCGTACCGGTGCCGCGACCGAGAATGGCCAGGAAGTGGTGCTCGGTACGGTGTTCATGCTGATCGGCGAGAACAGTCGTACCGTGTCCCTGGCGGCCGCCAACAAGCTGGCGGAGATTAACCGTACGCTGCCCCAGGGCGTGAAGGCGGTGACCGTCTACGATCGTACTCAACTGGTGGACAAGGCCATTGCCACGGTGAAGCGCAACCTCACCGAGGGCGCGATCCTGGTGGTCGCGGTGCTGTTCCTGTTCCTGGGCAAYATCCGCGCGGCGCTGATCACCGCCATGGTGATCCCSCTGGCGATGCTGTTCACCTTCACCGGCATGTTCAGCAACCGYATCAGYGCCAACCTGATGAGCCTSGGCGCGCTGGACTTCGGCATCATCGTCGACGGCGCCGTGGTGATCGTCGAGAACGCCATCCGCCGCCTGGCCCACGCGCAGCAGCACCATGGCCGCATGCTGACCCGCAGCGAGCGAATGCACGAAGTCTTCGCCGCGTCGAAGGAAGCGCGCCGCGCGCTGATCTACGGGCAATTGATCATCATGGTGGTGTACTTGCCGATCTTCGCCCTCACCGGCGTGGAAGGGAAAATGTTCCACCCCATGGCCTTCACCGTCGTGTTGGCCCTGCTGGGGGCGATGATCCTCTCGGTGACCTTCGTTCCGGCGGCCATCGCGCTGTTCATTACCGGCAAGGTCAAGGAAGAGGAAAACCTGCTGATGCGCGGTGCCCGCCGGGCCTACGAACCGGTGCTGGACTGGGTGATGGGGAGTCGCGCAGTGATCTTCGCTTTCGCGGCGGTGCTGGTGGTGCTTTCGGGCGTGCTCGCCAGCCGCATGGGCAGCGAGTTCGTTCCCAGCCTTGGCGAGGGCGACTTCGCCTTGCAGTCGCTGCGTACGCCGGGCACCAGCCTGTCGCAGTCCGTAGCCATGCAGGAGCGGTTGGAGAAGCAGGTCCTGGCGAAGGTGCCCGAGGTGGAACGCATGTTCAGCCGCACCGGCACCGCGGAAATCGCTTCCGATCCGATGCCGCCGAACATTTCCGACGCCTACGTGATGCTCAAGCCCAAGGACCAGTGGCCGGATCCAAAGAAGAGCCGTGCCGAACTGGAAGCGGATATCCAGAAAGCCGCCGACGGCGTGCCCGGGAGTGCCTACGAACTGTCACAGCCGATCCAGTTGCGCTTCAACGAGCTGATTTCCGGCGTACGCAGTGACGTGGCCGTGAAGGTGTTCGGCGATGACATGGCGGTGCTGAACCAGACCGCGGAGCAGATCGCTGGCGTGTTGCGCAAAGTCCAGGGTTCTTCCGAGGTGAAGGTCGAGCAGACCAGCGGCCTGCCGGTGCTTACCGTGAACATCGACCGCCAGCGTGCGGCACGCTACGGATTGAACGTTGGCGACATCCAGGACACTGTCGCGGTGGCCATTGGTGGTCGCGAGGCTGGCACACTGTTCGAGGGCGACCGTCGTTTCGACATGATCGTGCGCCTTCCTGAGCGACTGCGCAGCGACATCGACGCGCTGTCGCGCATGCTGATTCCAGTGCCTGCTACTGGCTCGGCGACCCGCATCGGCTTCATTACCCTGGGCGAGGTGGCGCGCCTGGAGTTGGTGCAGGGGCCGAACCAGGTCAGCCGCGAGAACGGTAAGCGCCTGGTGGTGGTGAGCGCCAACGTCCGTGGCCGCGATATCGGCTCCTTCGTCACCGAGGCGAGCCAGAGCCTGGAGCAGCAGGTCAAGCTGCAGGCCGGCTACTGGACCACCTGGGGTGGGCAGTTCGAGCAACTGCAGTCGGCGGCGCAGCGCCTGCAGATCGTGGTGCCGGTGGCGCTGCTGCTGGTGTTCACGCTGCTGATGATGATGTTCAACAACGTGCGCGATGGCTTGCTGGTGTTCACCGGTATTCCCTTCGCATTGACCGGCGGCGTGGTGGCTTTGTGGCTGCGGGACATCCCATTGTCGATCTCCGCTGGCGTCGGTTTCATCGCTTTGTCCGGCGTGGCGGTGCTCAATGGCCTGGTGATGATCTCCTTCATCCGCAGCCTGCGAGAGGAGGGACGCAGCCTTGACGCCGCGATTCGCGAAGGGGCGCTGACGCGTCTGCGGCCGGTGCTGATGACGGCTCTGGTAGCGTCGCTGGGCTTCGTGCCCATGGCTCTGGCCACCGGCACTGGCGCCGAGGTGCAGCGCCCGCTGGCAACGGTAGTGATTGGCGGCATTCTGTCCTCCACCACGCTGACGTTGCTGGTGCTACCGGCGCTGTATCGCTGGATGCATCGCAAGGACGAAGATGCCGAGGCCAGCGAGGATGCGCCGGCGCTTTACTGATCCTGACGACCAGCAACGGAAAAGGCGGCACCTGAGGGTGCCGCCTTTTTTGTGGGCGCCTCCCGTCCTGCTCCATCAACGCACAGGCGAAGCCACGGTAGCCAAGCCCGGGATTCGGGTACTGGATGTGAGCGCGCGCAGCGGCAGGCGGGATGGCGGGCAAAAAAAAGCGCCCGGGAGGGCGCTGCGGAGGGTTTCTCTTCCCCCAAAGGAAGTCTGGAGCACTGGGAGGAGAAACGGATAGGGAAATCAGCCACCGTCTTGGGGAAGGTGACGCTTACCGTTATACCTTCGGCCGTTTAACGCGTCGGTGAGCACGGTGTGACAATTTCGACAGCTTGACCGCGCGCCTCTCCACGCTGCTTTTTCCTGGCCACGCCGGGACAACCTGCAGCGGCTGAAGCCGCCCTCCGGCTCGGAGCTACCCATGGTCGGCCAGTTTGCAGGGCACCGCGACTGGAATGGGCGCTGCGTGCGCGGCAGGTCGGGCTGATGGGAGGCAAGTGGCGCGAGAGCGATGGCGAAGAGGGTGATTCGAAGAGAGGGGCGGCGTTTGCCGCCGCTCGGCGCCTTGCGCAAATGAGCGGCAGCTGGACTGCGCTCAGTGTTGCGATGGGAATTCGAGGTAGAAGCGGGTGACCCGGTCCGGCGCTACTTCGACATCTGCAGCGCCCTGGTGCAGCGTCATGATCGAACGCACAATGGCAAGGCCCAGGCCCGTCCCGCCTTCACTGCGCGCACGGCTCTTGTCGACCCGGTAGAAGCGTTCGAACAGGTGCGGCAGATGTTCGGCGGGGATGCCTTTGCCGGGATTGCTGACACTTAGGCGCGCGCTGGAGCCGTACGTTGCAATGTGCAGGGTCACGGCCGAGCCCGAGGGGCAGTAACGAATCGCGTTGGACAGTAGATTGGAGATCGCTCGCTGGATCATCAGGCGATTGCCGCTGACGGTTGCCTCGCCCTCGATCTGCAGCTCCACACCAGCCTCTTCGGCGGAAAGGCTGAACAGATCGCAGACCCGCTCGGCTTCGTCGCGAAGGTTCACGCGCTCGAAATGCACCAGCTCCAGCGGGTGGCTGACGTGGGCCAGGAACAGCATGTCGGCGACGATGCGCGTCAGACGGTCGAGCTCCTCGGTGCAGCATTCGAGCACGTCGCGGTATTCCTCGGGGGAGCGGGTGCGCGTCAGCGCCACCTGTGCCTTGCCCATCAGGTTGGTGATGGGCGCGCGCAGCTCGTGGGCCAGATCATCGGAGAATTGCGACAACTGCTGCACGCCATCGTCCAGCCGATTGAGCATGACGTTGATGCCCTCGGCGAGGTTGCCCAGCTCCGCCGGCAGCCGCTCGGTGGGCAGGCGATGGTCCAGATTGTCGGTCGAAACTTTCGAGGCTACACGCAGGAAGCTGTTCAGCGGCTTGAGTCCCTGCCTGACCGTCCACCAGGCGAGGAACAGGATCAGTAGCAGCACGGAGGGGTAGGCCACGAGCGCCGTGCGGGAAATCGAGTTGAGCAGCTCCCGGTCCGATGTCCTGTCGATCGTCAGGTACACCACTACCGGGCTTCCGTCCTTGATGCTCAGCGCTTGCGCGACGCTCAGCATTGGGCGACCACCCTCGTCGCGCCACTCGTGAAAGTTCAGATCACGCCCCAGGTCCAGCGAGGGCGGGTTGAAAGCGACCTTCAGGGTGCCAATGGTCAGCAGGGGCTTCTGGCGATCCGACGGTGTGTAGATGTTGAGGAACATGTTGGTGTGCCCCAGCGCGAGATCCATCAGGATGTGTGGTTCGCTGCGAATCTCGCCGATCTCGCTCATCTGCGAAACGCTGTGGGCAACGCTGACCATCTTCGCTCCCAGGGTGGTCTTGACCGAGCGCTCCAGCCCTTGCGACAGCAGGAAATAGCAGACGACTGCCAGGGCGGCGACCAGGATGGCGGTCATCAGGCCCACATTGACGCCCAGCCGAGTGGCCAGGCTCATGTACGGTCCTCGAGCACATAGCCGACGCCGCGAATGGTGTGGATCAGCTTCGTCTCGAACGGGTCATCGATCTTCGCCCGAAGCCTGCGTATGGAAACGTCGATCACGTTGGTGTCGCAGTCGAAGTTCATGTCCCACACCAGCGAGATGATCTGCGTGCGACTGAGCACTTCGCCGGTACGGCTCATCAACAGCTGGAGCAAGGCGAACTCCTTGGTGGTCAGGTCGATGCGGTGATCACCGCGGAAGGCGCGATGGCGGCCAGGGTCCAGCTCCAGGTCGGCAACCCTGAACGTCGGTGTTTCGCTCAGGCTGTCGCCGCGCCGCATCAGGGCCCTTACTCTGGCCAGCAGTTCGGGGAACTCGAAGGGCTTGGTCATGTAATCGTCGGCGCCGGCATCGAGCCCCTTGATCCGGTCATTCAACCGGCTGCGCCCGGTGAGCATGAGGATACGAACGCGGCTGGTCTTGCGGATGAATTCGAGCACGCCCCAGCCATCGATGCTGGGGATATTCACATCGAGCAGGATAAGTTCGTAGTTGTTATGGCCGAATAGATGCAGTGCATCGACGCCGTTGGCGGCACGATCAACGATAAATCCGCTTTCGGTGAGACCTTGTTTGATATAGGAGGCGGTTTTTTCTTCATCTTCAACAACAAGTATCCGCATGAACGACACTCTGAAACGTTAAGGCGGGGTATGGCGGGTGCGTCATGTCCGTTGGATTGCCGGCGCACCGGGTATTGCGGATTGGCGCCCAGCCCATGAATGGGTTGTTGGCGGATTCTAGCGTGGAAGAAACTTACTTCGATAAATCCTACAAATTTGTAATTTGCCCATCACCTGGGTGATAACAACCGCCTCCCCGAAAGAGGGACTTATTACATTCGAATTCTTTCAAAATTGTAATCAACAGTTAATCCTACGGTTAGACATGGCCAGTAAGCATAGGTCGCTAACACCTGCACGCATTCTCTGAATAAAAAATAGTGGTGTTGATAGACCAACAAGAACTGCCATTGACCATGGAGCAATCATGTCCCGTATTCCATCCCTATCCCTTGTGGCTCTCTCCGCGCTTACTTGCATCAGCCCGATGGCTGGTGCAGCGGAAGCCGAAGAGGGCTTCGTCGAGGGCAGCAAGCTCTCGATCCTGAACCGAAACATGTACTTCAACCGTGACAACCGCAACGGCGAAACCGCGCCGGGCGGGGCCGGATACTCGGAGACCTGGGCCCATGCCATCATCGGCAAGTTCGAGTCGGGCTACACCCAGGGCACCGTTGGTGTAGGCGTGGACGCCTTCGCCATGATCGCCCTGAAGCTGGATACCGGCGATGGCCGTAACGGTGGGCGCAGCTCCTTCGACATGATGCCGGTGGACAGCGAAGGCAAGGCACGCGATGAATTCACCAAGGTCGGCGGCGCCGTGAAGGCGCGCGCCTTCGATACCGAAGTCAAGGTGGGCGATGTCTTCCCGGCGACGCCCGTCGTGGCATTTGGCGATTCGCGCCTGCTGCCCGAATCCTTCCGGGGTGTGACCCTGAGCAATACCAGCCTTGAGGGCCTGACCCTGCAGGGCGGTCGTCTGCACTCCATGAGCCAGCCGACCTCCAGCAACATGCGCGACCAGTTCGCCACCTTCTATGCGGGTCCGGTGGATTCGCCCTGGGTGGCTTACGGCGGTGGTGATTACGCGATCAACAAGAACGTCAGCGTGAGCCTGTACACCAGCCGCCTGAAGGATGCCTGGAATCAGCATTACTTCGGTGCCTACCTGGCCTATCCGCTGGCGGAAGAGCTGATGCTGATCGGCGACTTCAACTACTACAAGGCCGTCGACGAGGGCAAGAAGCTGCTCGGCGAGTTCAACAACAACATCTGGGCGGGCAAGGTTGGGCTGCAGTTTGGCGCCCATACCGTTTCCGTTTCTCACCAGCAGAACAACGGCAACGACGATTTCGACTACCTGCGCCAGTCGGACTCGATCTTCTTGGACAACTCCATCCAGTACAGCGACTTCAACTCGCCCAAGGAGAAGTCGTGGATGGTGCGTTACGACCTGGATATGGAGCGTTACGGCGTGCCCGGCCTGACCTTCATGACCCGTTACGGTCGCGGCAGCGATATCGACTACTCCAACGCCAACAGCGTTTATATGCGCCGCGATGCCGACGGTAATCCGCTGACCAACCAGAAGCGCTGGGAGCGAGATATCGAAGCCAAATATGTAGTGCAGACTGGACAGTTCAAAGACTTGTCCTTCCGACTGCGTCAGGCAACCACTCGTGCAACCCAGTTCGAGTCCGATCTCGATGAAACTCGTCTGATCGTGGAGTACCCGCTCTCGGTTCTCTGATCACTGAAATCACGGCAGGAAAGATGACAGGAATTTAATGTTGCCTCCATCTTCATGTCAGAGGGGAATCGTTAATATTTCTGTGCGATTCAACCTTTTTTGATTTTGTCGGCATTGTTCTGCCCGGTCGCAAGGCCGGGTTCTACCCTAGAGTTCACCTTTGAAGCTTAATTGCTCCTTTGGAAGAGGTGAATTTATTAGGCGCCCTTAACGGGCGCCTTTTTTTATGCCCCTGGCCAGGCCTTCGGCAGAGGTTTGCGTCAACGGCAAAGGCTAGTTAGAGGCCTGCATCACAGCACCGCTTACGGCGGTGGCACACACCACCAGCCATGCCGGTAGTTTCCACCACTGCAAAGCTGCCAGTGCCAGTAACGCCAGTATGAAGTCTCCGGTATCGAGAATCGCGCTGGTCCAGACCGGCTGGTAAAGCGCTGCAAGCAGCAATCCGACCACTCCTGCGTTTACACCCAGCATGCCTGCCTGCGCTCGTCGATAGCGACGCAGCCGTTCCCAGAAGGGCAGCGCGCCGGCGATCAGCAGGAAGGAGGGCAGGAAGACTGCCAGAAGATAGAGCAGCCCGCCGCCCCAGCCGGTGGGGCCGCTCTGCATCGAGGCGCCGAGGAAGGCAGCGAAGCTGAACAACGGGCCCGGTACCGCCTGGGTCGCGCCGTAGCCGGCGAGGAAGGTTTCGTTGCTGACCCAGCCGGGCTCGACGACCTCGGCCTGTAGCAGCGGCAGTACGACGTGGCCACCACCGAAAACCAGGGAGCCGGTACGGTAGAAAGCGTCGATTCGGGTCAGCACTGGGTTGGCGGTCAACGATGCGAGAACGGGCAGGATTAGCAGCAGCGCGACGAAGGCGGCCAGCCACAGCGCGCCGGTTCGAGCGCTGATGGGAATGCGCAGTGCTTCGTGCCCGTTGCTTTGCGCAGGTCTGAACAATATCGCGCCGACGGCGCCGGTCAGCAGGATGATCCCTACTTGCGTCCAGGCAGAGGCGGACATCAGCGCCGCAACCGCTGCCCCCAACATCAGCGTGATTCTGGGTGCATCCGGACACATGTTGCGGGCCATGCCCCAGACCGCTTGGGCGACCACGGCGACCGCGACGACTTTCAAACCATGCAGGGCGCCGGAGGGAATCCACTGCGCATGCTGGGACAGGCCCAGCGCGAAAAGAATCAGCACGACGGCCGAGGGAAGCGTGAAACCGACCCAGGCAGCCATGGCTCCGCCATAGCCTGCCCGGGACAGCCCGATGGCCATTCCCACTTGGCTGCTGGCCGGGCCTGGAAGGAATTGGCATAGCGCAACCAGGTCGGTGAAGGTTCGCTCTTCCAGCCAGCGCCGCCGCACCACGAACTCTTCGCGGAAGTAACCGATATGGGCGATCGGGCCACCAAAGGAGGTCAGGCCCAGGCGTAGAAAGGCGAGGAACACGCTGAGGGTGGAAGAGGCTGCGTTAGCCATGGGAGGTGTCAGTGTCCGGGGTGGAAGTCGAAACAGCACGATACCTGAGGCCGGTGAGAATTTCGTTGTGACGGCGAAGAGGAATATCAACTACGTCTCTGCAAGAATGAGCGCCCCTCGATAACTTGGAAAAGGCGGACATAGGCGTGACTCGCGATTCATTGGAGCGTTATCAGATCGCTGTTTACTTTGCTTCGGTTGGCTTGGCTGCCTTGGCGGGACTGCTGTCGCCAAGTTTCGCCGGCATCGCTACGGCGGCAATCAAGCCAATGATCGCGATACTCATGTACGCGATGTTCCTGCAGATCCCTTTTCTGGAGCTGCGCCAGGCGTTCGGCAATTGGCGATTCATGGGGCCCTGCTAACGGCAAACTTCGTGGTCGTACCGCTACTGGTCTGGCTGCTGACGCTGCCTGTCGCTGGAGATCGTGCTCTGCTGGTTGGGGCCCTGCTGGTCCTGTTGACGCCCTGTATCGACTATGTGGTGGTATTTACCCATCTGGGAAAAGGCGATTCACGGCTGGTGCTGGCGGCAACTCCGGTTCTACTGCTGCTGCAACTGATTCTGTTGCCGCTCTACCTTTCTCTCATGCTCGGCGGCGCTTCGGCTGTGGTCATCGACCTGATGCCCTTTGCCGAAGCGTTCGTGTTGCTGATCGTGGTGCCATTGCTGCTCGCCGTAATATCCCAGGCAACGGCCCAGCGCTGGAGTGCGGCTGCAAGCTGGAGTGCGGCCTGGGCCTGGATGCCGGTTCCCGCCATGGCGGGAGTACTGATCGCCGTGGTCGGGTCGCAAATCGCTACCGTGATTGGCCAACTGCAAACACTGGCGCCGCTGTTGCCGATATACGCCGCGTTCATGGTACTGGCCCCTGCGACCGGCGCACTTTGCGCGAAAGCCTGGGGATTGGCGATTCCAGAGAGACGGGCTGTGGCCTTTAGCGCCGCCACTCGAAACTCTCTGGTGGTGTTACCCCTTGCCATGGCGCTCCCGGAGTCAGTGCGCCTGATGGCAGCGGCTGCCGTGATAACTCAAACCCTGGTGGAGCTGGTGGGTGAGCTGATCTACCTGCGAGCCATTCCGGCATTGATCAGGGCCGGGCGGCCAGATGCCTGAAGCAGCTTTCACTACAGTCATGCGCCTGCCGGTAGGCTACTACTGGATAGACGCGCGAACCTTCAACCAGACAATTGCCAGCGCTGCAAGAACCAGCCATGGCAACAGCAGCAGATTCAGTGTCTGCCAGCCCAGCAGCTGCAGAAGGCCGCCAGCGCTGAAAGAACAGGCCAGGCCCACCGCGAAGATGGTCATGTCGTTGGTGGCCTGCGCCCGGCCTTTTTCGGCGGGGCTGTAGGTACTGGTGAGCAGCGTCGTCCCGCCGATGTAGAGGAAGTTCCAGCCCATACCTAACAGCACCAGAGCACTGGCAAAGGAGTTGAAGCCGGTCCCTGTCCAGGTCATCAGCACATGGGTGGCGAGCAGCAGCACGCCCAGCAACATTACCCACAACACTCCCAGGCGTGAGATCAGCGCACCTGTAAAGAACGAAGGTAGGAACATGCCCAGTACGTGCAGTTGGATGACGGTGGCGGCAGCGCCCAGACCATGCTGATGATGCACCATGGCGAGCGGGGTGGCGGTCATCGCCAGGATCATGATTCCGTAGCCAGTTGCTGCGCCGAAGAGCGACACCAGGTAGGTCGGCTGCCTCACGATCTGCCCCCAGGGGCGGCCTTGGTCGTGATCGATCTGCGCAATCTCTCCTTTGGGCATTTCAAGGAAGAACAGAACGCCCATTGCCACCAACGAAACCACCGCTAGCAAAAGGAACGAGCCCAGATAGAGCGGCTCCAGTAGCGGACCGCCGAATCGCCCCAGGGTAGGGCCAAGCAGCGCCGCGACGATGCCTCCACCCAGGACTAATGAAATCGCCTTGGGACGGAAGCTGTCGTTGGCGACCTCGCTGGCCGCGAAGCGATAGAACTGAGCGAAGGCCTGGTACGTGCCGACCAGGAAGGTGCCCAGCGCAAGTACCGCTAATGAGCCCATCCAGATGCCGAGCGCGGCGACCAGTCCGGCCAGTACACCCAGCGAGCTACCCACCAGAAAACCTGCACGTCTACCGACCAGGGTCATCCAGATGGACGCGGGGAACATGGCCACTGCGGTCCCCAGGAACATGCTGGCAATGGGCGTTGTGGCCAATTCCGGCCGGGAAGAGAGATGGCTGCCCGCCAAGCCGCCGACCGTCATCACCAGTACCGAAACGGTCTGGAACAAGGCTTGGGCGATGGCGAGGATGAGCACCTGGCGGTGCATGGATTGTCTGAACATTGCGGGGCCTGGGTTGGGTTCCGGAGGTCGTCTGCCGGAAGTGGCAGTGGCGACGATCAAGGAGTGGAAGTATTGGAATTGAGCGAATATTATTCAAACGAATAATCACTCGACTTGATCTCAGTATTTTTAATGGATCGGATTCCCATCGATATTCGCCACCTGCAAACGCTGATTGCCCTGCGCGACAGCGGCAGTGTGTCCAAGGCTGCGACCTGGATGCGTCTGACGCAGGGTGCGCTGTCCCACCACATCAAGGCGTTGGAGGATTTTTACGGCGTGTCATTGTTCGTGCGCAAATCCTCTCCCGTGATGTTCACGCCCGCTGGGCGGCGTCTGCTGGAAGCTGCGGACCAGGTCGTTCCCATCCTCAACCAGACCACTCGCGATCTGCTGCGCATGACTAGCGGCGTCAGCGGCACGCTGCGGATCGCCATCGAGTGCCACACCTGTTTCGACTGGCTGATGCCGGCGGTGGATGCATTCCGTGCGCGCTGGCCCGAGGTGGAGATCGATCTGGTGTCGGGTTACCACGCCGATCCGATCGGGTTGCTTCATCAAGGTCGTGCCGATCTCGCGCTAGTTTCCTGCGCGGACAAGGACGAGCAGGGTGTCGATTTTCATGGCCTGTTCCGCTATCGCCTTGTGGGGTTGGTGGCAAACGACCATGCGCTGTCGCAGAAGGCCCACCTGGAGGCGGAAGACTTCCGTGACGAAACCCTGGTGACTTACCCGGTGGAAGACGACGCCCTGGATGTTGTTCGCTTGCTGCTCCGCCCAGCTGGCATCAAGCCGGTCCGACGCACCACGGAGCTGACCGTGGCGATCCTGATGCTGGTCGCCACAGGGCGCGGGATAGCAGTATTGCCTCGCTGGGCCGTTCAGAGTTATCTGCAACGGCAATACGTGACCGCCAAACCGATTACCCGAGAAGGACTGACATCGGAAATCTGGGCAGCGACCTTGCCCTCCGAGAGCAGCAAGCCGTATCTGACGGAGTTCATTTCGCTGCTCAAGGAGACAACCGCGGCTGGTATCCCAGAGGTTGAGTTGATCGACTGAGTTTTTCCGAAAGATGCTTGCACTTGCTTCGTTAGCCCAGGAACAGATGATGAAGAGCAAATCCCATTGGGAGCGCGTGTATACCGAGAAAAGCGCCGAAGCAGTGAGTTGGTACCAGGAACATGCCGACAGCTCGGTTGCCTTGATCCGCCAGTTGGGTGTTAACCCGGCGTCTGCTGTCATTGATGTAGGCGGCGGGGCGTCAACTTTGGTGGATGATCTTCTGGGGTTGGGCTTCAACGATCTGACCGTCCTCGACATCTCGGCCTCCGCGTTAGCAGTAGCGAAGGCACGGCTTGGTACTAAAGCCTGCGATGTCCATTGGTTGGAGGCGGACATAACCCAGGTGGAGCTCCAGCGACACCAGTTCGATCTCTGGCACGATCGCGCTGTTTACCACTTTTTGACAGGGCCGCAGGATAGGCTGCGGTACCTCCAGGTAGTCGACCGCGCGGTGAAGCCCGGCGGCTTTGTCATCATCGGGACCTTTGCTGAGGACGGCCCTAAGAAGTGCAGCGGTTTGCCTGTAAGGCGCTACAGCGCGGAAGCTCTGCATGGGGAGTTCGGTGCCGACTACCAACTGCTGGGGCATGCTAAGGAAGACCACAGAACCCCCTTCGGGACGGTGCAGAAATTCCTCTATTGCTACTGCCGAAAACTGAGTTGAACACTGATATTTGCTTAATCCACGAGCGGGAAGTCTCCGTGTGATTGACGGCAGTAGCGCTGCAATAGGCGATTAGCTGCAGAACACCTGACAGCCATCAACCGGCATTTTTAGGTGATGCTCTTGCATTAAACATATGGATATACGTATATTCGATTTTGAATATGCGAGGTGCAGTCATGATCACTCCGCCCGAAGTCTTCAAGAGCCTGGCCGACGAGACCCGTGTTCGCGCCACCCTGCTCATCGCCAGTCTGGGCGAACTCTGCGTCTGCGAGCTGATGTGCGCGCTGGACGAYAGCCAGCCGAAGATCAGCCGCCACCTGGCACARCTRCGCAGCAGCGGCCTGCTGCTGGATCGTCGCCAGGGCCAGTGGGTGTATTACCGCCTCAACCCCGAGCTGCCTGACTGGGTACACGAGATGCTGCAGGTCACCCTGCGAGCCAACGCGCAATGGCTGGCCGACAACACCCTCCGCCTGCAGAACATGGACGGCCGCCCCGTCCGTGATGCCGCCTGCTGCTGATCCCCTCGAGCGAGTCTTCCATGCTGGTCGCCGTTGCTGTCTTCGTCTTCACCCTCGTTCTGGTCATCTGGCAACCCAAGGGCCTCGGCGTCGGCTGGAGTGCCGCGCTGGGAGCGATCATCGCCCTGGCCGCCGGCGCGGTTTCGCTGCATGACATCCCGACCGTGTGGGCGATTGTCTGGAACGCCACCGCCACGTTCATCGCCGTCATCATCATCAGCCTGCTGCTGGATGAGGCCGGGTTCTTCGAGTGGGCCGCGTTGCACGTCGCGCGCTGGGCGAATGGCAGCGGCTACCGGCTGTTTGCCTTCTGCATACTGCTCGGCGCTGCTGTCTCGGCGCTGTTCGCCAACGATGGTGCTGCACTGATCCTCACGCCCATTGTCATGTCGATGCTGCTCGCCCTGCGCTTCTCSCCGGCCGCAACCTTGGCCTTCGTCATGGCTGCGGGCTTCATCGCCGACACAGCGAGCCTGCCGCTGGTGGTCTCCAACCTGGTGAATATTGTCTCGGCTGATTACTTCGGCCTGGGCTTTGCCGAGTACGCCTCGGTGATGGTGCCGGTGAACCTCGCCAGTGTCGCCGCCACCCTGCTGGTGCTGTTCCTGTTCTTCCGCCGCGATATCCCGAGGCAGTACGCGCTCGACGCGCTGAAGGAGCCGAAGGCGGCGATACACGACCGCGCCACCTTCATTGTCGGCTGGTGGACGTTGCTGGTGCTGCTGGTCGGCCTGTTCGCCCTGGAACCGCTGGGCATTCCGGTCAGCGCGGTGGCCGTTGCCTGTGCGGCCATTCTGTTTACCGTCGCCGCTCGCGGGCACCGCATCTCCACCCGCCGCGTGCTGCGCGAAGCGCCCTGGCAGGTGGTGATCTTCTCCCTCGGCATGTACCTGGTGGTATACGGCCTGAAGAATGCCGGCCTCACGGAGTTCCTCACCCACCTGCTCGACCACCTTGCCGAACAGGGTTTGTGGAGCGCTGCCATCGGTACCGGCCTGCTCTCGGCGCTGCTGTCATCGGTGATGAACAACATGCCCAGCGTGCTGGTCGGCGCSYTGTCGATCCAGGCCAGCGGYGCGGAAGGCCTGGTGCGCGAGGCGATGATCTACGCCAACGTSATCGGCTGYGACCTCGGCCCGAAGATCACCCCCATCGGCAGCCTCGCCACGCTGCTCTGGCTGCATGTGCTGGAGCGTAAAGGCATGCGCATCACCTGGGGCTACTACTTCAAGGTCGGCATCCTGCTGACCCTGCCCGTCCTGCTGATCACCCTTTCGGCCCTGGCGCTGCGCCTGAGCCTCTGACGTCCGCGTTGAGCGGAGGAGACCTCCATGCGAGTCCTGTTCATGTGCACGGCCAACAGCTGCCGCAGCATCCTCTCCGAAGCGCTGTTCAACCACCTGGCGCCGGAAGGCTTCGAGGCGGTCAGCTCCGGCAGCTTCCCCAAGGGCCAGGTGTTGCCGCGCAGCCTCACTACCCTGCAGCAGGCCGGCATCTCCACGGCGGACCTGAGCAGCAAGGGCAACGATGCCTTCGAAGGCACCCCGCCGGACATCGTCATCACCGTTTGTGACAAGGCTGCCGGCGAAGCCTGCCCGGTGTACTTTGGCCCGGCGCTCAGGTCCCACTGGGGACTGGAAGACCCGTCGGATATCGAGGGGGACGAGGCTTCGATCAACGCCGCCTTCCGCGCCACGCTGGCTCGCATCGAGCTGCGCTGCCGGGCCTTCTTCGGCCTTCCTTTCGCCACCCTCGGCCGCGACGAACTCAAGCGCGAGCTGGATCGCATCGGCGCTCTCTGAGCAGGAGGAAACATGTCCGAGCAACTGCCCAACCTCGACCTTTCGCTGTTCGACCTGCCGCCAGCGGCAACCCGCACCAGTGAGCACAAGCCACGCATCCTGCTGCTCTATGGATCTACGCGCGAACGCTCCTTCAGCCGCCTGCTGATTGAAGAAGCCTCGCGCTTACTGGAGCACTTCGGCGCCGAGACGCGCATCTTCAATCCTTCGGGCCTGCCGCTACCTGACGACGTGCCGGTGGAGCATCCCAAGGTGCAGGAACTGCGTGATCTGGTGCTGTGGTCGGAAGGCCAGGTGTGGTGCTCGCCGGAGCGCCACGGAGCGCTTTCGGCCGTGTTCAAGGCGCAGATCGACTGGATTCCCCTGGCACTCGGCGCCGTGCGCCCCACCCAGGGYAAGACGCTGGCGGTGATGCAGGTCTGCGGCGGCTCGCAGTCGTTCAACGTGGTCAACCAACTGCGCGTACTTGGCCGTTGGATGCGCATGTTCACCATTCCCAACCAATCCTCTGTGCCCAAGGCCTACCTGGAGTTCGACGATGCGGGGCGCATGAAGCCATCGGCGTACTACGACCGTGTAGTGGACGTGATGGAGGAGCTGGTGAAGTTCACCTTGCTGCTGCGTGATCGCCAGGACTTCCTAGTGGATCGTTATTCGGAGCGCAAGGAAAGCGCCGAGCAGCTTTCCGCCCGCGTGAATCAGCGCTCGATCTGAGGTCGCCATGCCCATCGAAATCAGACAAGCACGCCCTGAAGATGCGCCGGCAATCCAGCTCATCTACGCCCCCATAGTGGCTGGCACGGCAATCTCCTTCGAGGAGGTGCCGCCGACCATCGAGGAGATGCGGCAGCGCATCGCCACGACCTTGCAGAAGTACCCTTACCTCGTCGCGATGCGTGATGGACGCCTGGTTGGCTACGCCTACGCCAGCCAGCACAGAGAACGTGCCGCATACCGCTGGGCAGTGGATGTGACCGTCTACATCGCGGAGGGTGAGCGTCGCGCTGGAGTGGGTCGCAGCCTCTATGCCGAGCTGCTTCCAATCCTGGCCAAGCAGGGATTCAACGCGGCCTATGCTGGCATTGCGCTGCCCAACGCCGGTAGCGTTGGCCTGCATGAGCGGCTCGGATTCCGGCACATCGGCACTTTCCCTCAGGTCGGCTTCAAGCTGGGGCAATGGCATGACGTGGGTTACTGGCGCCGTGAGCTTGCTACGCAGAGCAATCTGCCTGACGAGCCTCGGCTGTTCCTGGAAATTGCGGGTTGAATCCACAGCCGATCTCTGCCCATCACGGTTACAAAGCGCGCTAGTCGTAGGTACGGCCGGAAATAATTAGCAGCGCCGTGGCCACACGAGAGACGCTTCTTTGGTCATCAGCAGACCAATTCGACTGGCTTGATTTTCTATTCCACATAAACGGCAACCTGTCGTCGCGTGTGATGGCCGTCCTTAGAGATTTCGCGCCGCGCCAGGAGATCTACTCGGTCGATAAGAGCAAGTTGTATAGTGCCGGCACCCAAACTACTAGGTGTTGCCCATGGACATTCTTGCGTCTTCGAGGGGCGTCGAATGGCGACGTTAGAGCGCATTCTTTTCGTACCCCACTACCTGGTGCATAGGCCGAACGCTGTCACTTACTCCCGTAGTAGCAGCCGTCCATCCATCGAAGGCCTGCCGCAGATATTCTGGAAAGATTGCACGCCCTGGAGGGAGGCAAATCTGTGGGCGGTGGAGCGAGCAACGAGTGGTGAAGCGTCCCTTAAGACCGTTGCCAGCAACATGAATGGTCTTTTGAACTACGCCAAGTTCCTCGAATCACGTGATCTGCATTGGTTCGAGTTCCCTGCCCGAAAAGCTGAACGCTGCCTGGTGCTATACCGGGGAGCGTTGATCAAGATGCGCAATGACGGACAGATCAGCCCCTCCACGGCGTCTGAGTACATGCGTAATTGCATCATGTTCTACCGGTGGGTGATGCAGAAGGAGCTTCTTGCTCCACACGTTCTCCTGTGGCGGGAGAAGCCCTACGTCGTCAAATTCTTTGACCGAGTGGGTTTCGAGCGAACGATCACTGGAACCACAACCGATCTCAGCATCCCAAACCGCAAACGACCAGGCCTGACACTGGAGGATGGGCTGTTGCCAGTCTCGGAGAGCGGCCGCGATGCAATTCTGGATTTCGCCGCCGAGAACGCTACGCCCGAACTCTACCTCATGCTGGCACTGGGATTTTTTACCGGCATGCGGCTCGGCAGCATCTGTGATCTCAAGCTTCAGACTCTGGAACATGCCATCCCCGACCCTTCCGCTCCGGGACTACTACGTTTTGCGGTTGGTCCGGGCGCAGCTCCGCCAGTGCACACGAAATTCGGCGTGACGGGCCAGGTGTGGATACCCGAAGCCTTGCGCGATGAGTTGCTGGAATACGCCAAGGGCTGGCGGCGGATGGAGCGAGAGGCGAAAGCCTCGCCCGAGAATCGTGATCTGCTGTTCTTGACCCGTTTTGGAAACTCCTACGGTAGGCGTGGCTCCGATCAGTCATCCGCTGTGAATGTCGAGATGTCAGACTTTCGAAAGCGGGGCGTCAAAGCAGGGCTACAGGTGCTCCGTAAGTTTCGCTTCCATCAGTCGCGCTGCACCTTCGGTACAGAGTTGGCACGTCTGGCGCTCTCCGCTTGTGCCGATGTCGCTCTCGTAATTGCGATGGTCAGCGACGCGCTGCTCCATGGCCCTAACTCTGAAGCCACCACCTTTAAGTACATCCGATTCGTGCAGGCACTTCCGATCAAACAAGCCCTCTCCCATAGCTTCATGGTTGCATTTAGCGGAATCAGCTTTGGGGCACGGCAGGATGGCTAGCTCCGAAATCGATCTCACTTTCCCGATGCTTGAATATGGAGCCACTGAAACGCCCTGGGACCTTCGGCCATTGCTGTTTCGCGGAGGTGCAGCTTCAAAGGTGAAGCACGTGGCTCGCCAAATTGCGCAGGGCGAGCTCGGAAGTCTCTTGCCAGAACGTATCGAGCTGGTGGCACGGCTGTATGAGCACATGACTGACGACCTAGCTGGTGGCGGAAGCCGCTTCTCGGCACAGAACAAGATCAGTGCGTTGCGGCGCTTCTTTGCCTGGAGTGATTCAGAAGGCGTGGAACTCCGTCTGGAGACGGTGGCCGACACGTTCATTCGTTGGACCGACCACTTACTCCAGCGTCAGCGAGTTGAACGAAGCTTTAGCGAAGGGGCGCTGTACGATCTCACCAGACTCACAGCGACGGTGCTGGACCGAGCATTGGACCGCCAAGCGAGCCTAAGCAAGAGCACTCGCATTCGTAAGCCGCGCGGCAAAGGCAAGGTGCATACGAGCAAAGCGGACAAGCAGAATCTGCAAGACACCTTCTCATTCGGACACCTTCTAGCTGACGTATGCAATGCACTGACGTTCGAGGCAACGACAGGACCATTGCCGGTCTCCATCCGCTTGCGCACAGGCCAAGTACTGGAGCATTGGTCCGGACTGCCACGCCCGGAGAAAGCAGCGGCCCGCCGTACCAGGCCGCAAAGCCGAGCGCAAATCGAAGCATCCCTTGCAGCGCGTGCCGCCCACGATGCAGATCGCACATTGCGGACGCGCTACTCCCTCGTCAATTTACGGATCGAGAGCGAGTTGCTGATGTTCATTGCGCAGACCGGCGTGAACCTCCAGCAAGCGCATACCCTGCGGGTTGAGCAGTTTCATTACACCAGTCACTTGGACGGCTACCAGGTACGTAGCTACAAGAATCGACGCGAAGGAGAAGTGCTGTTCGAGATTTTCGCCAGTTATCGAGAGTGGTTAGAGCGCTATCTCGAATGGCGTTCCGAATGGTTTCCCGATGAACCGGATGGTCTGCTCTTTCCGCTTATACGCAGCGGGGGACGAATCCTAGAAGAGGCGACACAGTTCACGAACGTTATGCGCATCTGCCGCGAACTGGACATCCCCTTAGTGAGACCGCGAAAACTGCGGGGGACGCGCATCAATTGGTTACTTCGGGAGTCACAGAACCCCCAACAGGTTGCGGAGTTGGCCCAGCACACGGTGGAAACCCTGATCCGCGTATATGCTGACCCGCATCCGCAAATTGCTATGGTGGAGATTACGCGCTTCCACCAGCAAACCGATCCCTCCCTTTCACCTCCTGCTCCTGGCAGATGTGTTTCAGTCATACCGGAGCCAGTGGGCGAAATCCCGGTAAATGCCCCGCGTCCCGACTGTATCAATGCCGCTGGTTGCCTGTTCTGTACCCAGCACCGAGACATCGAAAGTGAAGATCATGTGTGGTCTCTCAGCAGCTTGCGCCATCTCAAATCGCTTGAGCTGGCACGCTACCGCCCGCCCTGTTCCGGCAAACGGCCGATTCCAAAGCATCCGGCATTGCTGGTGATCGATCGGCTGACGGCCAAGCTGCACTTCTTCGAAGAAAGTAGTGAGGTCCGCAGGCACTGGGTCGAAGAAGCGCGAGCGCGCATAAGCGAGGGGGATTACCACCCGGCGTGGGATGGCTTCATCCGATTGGTAGAACTGAGACAAAGATCAGCATGACGAAAAATATTCTTTCCGAACTTGGTCTCGGCATCGACTCACCCCTAGCGGTTCCTGGCACTCCGAATTACCGTCCGCCGTACTGGCCGCCCCAGCGTGATTGGCCGGTCATCATAGATGCCGCTGGCCAGGTAGTGAGTCGATGGGGCGATCCCATTTGGCGGCTCGACCCGTGGGCGAGAAAACCGGTTACTCTCAATTTTGGAGATGGCCCGGCTAAGAAGTATGCCGCCGCGATCGATCGTGCGAACGCCGATTTACTGCGGACCGTTATCGGTTGGTGGCTGTATGGCCCCAATGGAGCCCGTGGATACCGAGGCCTGAAAACGCGCTTCGACCAGATGCGTCGACTGTTCGTCTTGTGTACTCAAGAAGGCATTCTCGCATCCGAACTTTGTCATTTTCCGCGCGTGGCCGATCGTCTCCCGGAGGTGCTCCAGGCTTCCCGGTCCGGTGAGTTTTTGACATTGCTGCACGACCTTTACGAGCGGCGGGATGCGCTGGGTTTCACCTTGCTGGATCGCGGAGGCTTGGCACGCCTCGCAGCGGCCATGCCCGATCATCAGAAAGCCCAGACACCCTATATCCCGCCCCGTATTTGGCACTATCAAATCACTCGCTTGCGCGAATGCCTGGATGACTTTTTGGCGCATCGAAACCAAGTCGAGGAATGCTTCCGCTTCTGTGTGGATGCCTATCGGCACAACTCTGCCAATCTCGAAGCACAAGCCAGGCCTCAATCCTTCTATCCGTTTCAGTGGCCGTCGGATGGAACCAAGGGTCAGCGGGCCGGGAATCGGTACTATGGCCCATTCAACGACACCGCGCATCGCTTTGGCATAGGGGAGCTATTGGGGCGCTGGCTGGGCGTGAGCAACGACGAAATCCGTGTTCAAACCTTGAGTCGCTATCTGCATCTCGTGAGCCGAGCTGGCTTGAGCTATCTGCTGAATTTCAGCCTCATGCGAGTCGAAGAAGCATGGAATTTGCAGGCCGATTGCCTGCAAATTGAACGCGATCCACAATTTGGCGACATCCATGTATTGCGTGGACGAACGACCAAGACGATGTCAGACGCTGAGGCCCTTTGGGTGACGTCTCCTTCAGCGAAGGTGGCGGTTGAATCCATGCGTGTAATTGCAGACCTCCGCGCAGAATGCGCCTTGCCCCCCGGCGCACGTTCAGATCGGCGAGATTCGGCCAAGCGCTATTTGATTGATTACATGCTTGAGCCTTGGGGAACGAAGTTCACCAAAATCAACCTTGCGCTTCGCCCGACGATCCCGAGCTATGCCAACGCGCTTCAGTCGTTCGACAAGCTGTTTGATTCTGAGCAATTGCGCATTACACCGGAAGATTTTGAACTGGCGCGATTGGTGACGCCGACGCTGACGGGCGAGTTTGCGGTCGGCAAAATCTGGCCATTCGCCTGGCATCAACTTCGGCGAACCGGCGCAGTGAATATGCAGGCATCCGGCCTGGTCAGCGACGCTTCATTGCAGTTTCAGCTGAAGCATGTGGCCAGAGCGATGAGTCTCTACTACGGGCAAAACCATGCCAGGGTGCGGCTCGAAGAGAAGGCCCATACCTACTATGTCCGTACCATGTACGAAACCTTGGGTAGGCAGCTGCAACAGCTGACGAGCAACCGATTCGTCAGCCCCCACGGTGAGAAGCGGAAATCTGAGATAGTCCGACTGATCTCAGCCGCTGATGCCAAGAAAGCGATCAACCTGGCAAAGAAGGGCACGGTGACTCACCGACCGATTTTACTGGGCATCTGCACCAGTCGAACTCCCTGTCCCTATGGCGGCATCGATAACATCGCTCGCTGCGGAGGGGGCGACTCCCCCGGAGAGCCCAAACCGTGTGCGGACGTGCTGTATGACCCCGAGCAACTCGACGAAGTCGATGTGTTGGAGGCGGTATTGGATGAGCGCCTGGCCGCTGCCGAGGTAGGCAGTCCGCTGAGAGCTTCACTGGAGGCCCAGAAACGTAGTGTGGAGAACTATCGCCATGTCATCCGGCAAACATGACCCTGTTGACCCGGCCAAACGAATAAGTGCCGGAGAGCAGTATCGCGCAGCGTTCGAGCGGCTAAAAAACAACAAACCCGAACGACTGCCGAAGGGGACGCCCGTAAGCCAGAACAACGTTGCCAAAGAGGCCGGCAGCGATCCCTCTGCATTGAAAAAAGTACGCTTTCCCCTCCTCATCGCCGAAATCCAAAAATACGTGGAATCGCACGCGGAGGAGCGTCCGCCGTCTGTGCGTCAGGTCAGCTTATTAGCCCGCAAGAAGAATCGTGGCCTTCGGGAGCGAATCGAGGAAGTCACGCAGCAGCGGGACCACCTAGCCAGCCTGCTAAGCGAGGCCGACGCCACCATTCTTGAGCTGTACGACCGTATTGCGGATTTGGAACGACAACTGCCTGCATCCAATGTGCTGCCCCTTGGTCCGCGAGGCCCCAAGAAGTTATGAGTCAGCGAGCACGCAGAGCTGAAAAGAATCGTTCGTTGGTCTCATCGAATTGGTCGATGGTGCGCAGGAACTTCCTGTGCAACAAAGACGCGTAAGTGCTCCACGAAGCAATCCTGGAAAAGCGAAGGTCTGCTTTGGGGGGGGAGCAAAAGGCTGAAGTCCATTTCGATGGCCGGCTCAAAGGGACGGAATACGATGCTTTCGCTCCGGTTTTCCAACGCAGTGATGGCATCGACCAGTGCGATACCGCCCCCCTGCTCGACGAGGGCGCAGAGGGATGCGGATAGCTGGGCTTCCAGCTGCAGTCGACGGTTCACACCATGCGCGGCGAAGAGACCATCAATGTGCTGCCGCGAACCCAGCGCATGCGGATAGGAGATAAAGGCCTCGCCCTCCAAGTCCTCCGGGATCAGAACCGCTTTGCTCTGCAGGTGATGGCCCGCAGGCAACGCGCAAACCAGCGGCGAGCGCAATAGGCACTCGCCGCGAGGGCTGGGGAAGGCGTGAGGTTCGGCGATCAGGCCCAGATCACAGCGCTGCCCGACCACTTGGTCTACTACTTCGGCCGAGGATTGCACCACCAAGCTGATCCTTGCTTGCTCATGCTGTTTGACAAAGGCACAGATCGCCCGTGGCATGAATGACAGTCCCAGCGCGGGCGCACAGGCGATGCGCAACGAACCGCGTGCGAGGCTGCCAATCTCGCGCGCCGTGCGAGCAATGCGTTCCACGCCCAGCAACGAACGCTGCACCTCCTCATACAAAACCAGTGCCTCCGGCGTCGGCTGCAGCCGGCCCTTGATCCGCTCGAAGAGTGGAAAGCCGATGTCCTCCTCCAATGCACTGATCAGTCGTGTGGCGGCAGGTTGCGAGATGTGCAGCATCTCTGCTGCTCGTGTCACTGTTTGCCCGAGGATGACTGCTCGGAAGGCTTCCAGTTGGCGTAGGTTCATGGCCGATAAATCCATAACAAAAAAACATGGTCTAGACAAAATAAAGCATTTTTCAGCTGTAGATAAAGCGCCGTAGGATCACTCGCACTACGACCTGTCCCGCAATTTACGTGGCTTTCATGCCGCTATTGCCACAGGTCATCAACGAGGCGAGTGCTATGCATAAAGTTCAGACCATTATCGTCGGCGGCGGCCTGGTTGGCATGGCGACCGCCTACGGTCTCGCTCGACTAGGCCAGCAAGTCTGTGTACTTGACGAGGGTGACTCTGCTATTCGCGCTTCTCGCGGCAACTTTGGCCTTCTCTGGGTGCAGGGCAAGGGTTACGGCATGAGCCCCTACGCGTGCTGGACCCGCCAGTCTGTGGCGCATTGGCCGGAACTGGCCAGGCTACTGCTGAGCGAAACTGGGATCGATGTTCAATTACGCCAGCCCGGCGGCTTCCAACTCTGCCTGTCCGAGGCAGAACTGGCCGAAGAATCCCAGCGCCTCTACTGGCTCCGTGATGCCCTAGGCGGCGATTACCCCTTCGAAGTCCTTGACCCGGCAGCGCTGCGCATGCGCTTGCCGGGCATTGGGCCCACTGTGGTCGGGGCTTGCTTCTCGCCCATGGATGGCCATGTAAATCCCCTGAAGCTACTGCGGGCCCTGTACAGCGCATGCCAGTTGCGTGGTGTACGCATGCTGAGCGGTCTCCAAGTTGATGGCATTGATAACAGTGGCGAGGATTTTGTGCTCAGTGCCGGCGGACAGAGATTGCGCTGCGAAAAGCTGGTTCTGGCCGCCGGCCTTGGCAATCGGAGATTGGGCGCCGCCCTCGGACACGATGTGCCACTGAGCCCTAGCCGGGGTCAGATCCTGGTTACAGAACGGGTCGAGCCGTTCCTGAACTATCCCACTACCTATGTGCGCCAGACAGATGAGGGAACGGTGCAATTGGGCGACTCGGCAGAAAACGTTGGATTCAATGACGGCACGAGCACTCCCGTGATGGCTGAAATAGCGGAGCGCGCCGTTCGTTGTTTCCCGCGTCTCGAAAACGTCCGCCTCGTTCGTGCATGGGGGGCACTGCGGGTCATGAGCCCAGATGGCGCGCCTATTTACCAGCACCTGCCTAAAGCTCCCGGGGCTCATGTGCTCTGCTGTCACAGCGGAGTCACGTTAGCAGCCGCTCACGCCCTGCACCTAGCGTCCTGGGTGACCGGCGAACGCACCTTCCCCGAAATTGCGGGATTTGGCCTAGACCGCTTCGCTTCTGCCACCGAGATTCGCAATGTCCACTAATCCCCTTTTCACGCGGATGCCCATCGATGGGCCGCACGTGCTGATCGAGTTTGAAGGAAAACCCTTACAGGTGCCGCCTGGGCTTTCCCTGGCAGCAGTTCTGCTTGCAAGCGGCGCAGGACGGACCCGCAGCACGCCCGTCAGCGGTGCACCGAGAGCCCCCTACTGCATGATGGGTGTCTGCTTCGAGTGCCTGGTTGAAGTGAATGGCGTACCCAACTGTCAGGCCTGTCTGACCATTGTCAGTGAAGGCATGAAGGTGCGACGCCAAGAAGGCACTCGGGCATTGAGCGAGCTGCCTACGAAGGAGAAGCACGATGAAGCCTGAGACCATCGACCTGCTGATTCTGGGGGCAGGGCCTGCAGGCCTGAGTGCTGCCATCGAGGCTCGCAGTCACGGGTTATCGGTAATGGTCCTCGACGAACAGCAAGGACCTGGAGGCCAAATCTATCGGGGCATTCTCGAAAGCGACTCTCGACGTTTGGCCGTGCTCGGCGCCGACTATCAAGCGGGACACGGCTTGGCAGCAACATTCATGGGATGTGGCGCCCACTACATTCCGGGCGCTTCGGTCTGGCAAGTCGAGCAAGATATGCGCGTCCACTACCTGCACGAGGGCCGTTCTCATACCGTCCAGGCGAGTCGTTTGGTAGTTGCCACGGGAGCCTACGAACGTCCCATGCCGATTCCGGGCTGGACACTCCCCGGAGTCATGACTGCTGGTGCCGGCCAGATCCTTCTGAAAGGTGCGGCTCTGTTGCCCAGCAAGCCCGTAGTGCTGGCTGGCGGTGGGCCGCTGCTCTACCTACTTGCAGTGCAATACCTGCGGGCCGGTATTCAACTGGCGGCGCTGGTGGACACGAGCAGTTCTGCCGACATCTTGCACGCTTGGCGCCATATTCCCCGCGCACTTATGGGCTGGCGTGATCTGCTCAAAGGGGTATCGCTTCTAGCTATCCTGCGCCGCGCCAGAGTTTCTCATTTCCGGGGAGCAAGAGAGTTAGGCATAGAAGGGGATCAATGCGCCGAAGCTCTCAGTTTTACCTGCGGTGAAACACGTCACAGCTTACCAGCCAATCTGATTCTGCTTCATCAAGGCATAGTGCCCAACACTCAGATCAGTTGGTCCCTGGGACTGGCACACGAGTGGAGCGAAGAACAGCTTTGTTGGCGCGCCCTGCGTGACAGCTGGGGTGAAACCACCTTGCCTGGAGTCTTTCTCGCTGGTGACGGCGGCTCCATAGGCGGAGCGCTGGCCGCCAGAGAGCAGGGGCATCTTGCCGCCCTCGCCATCGCTGCCCAGCTTCAGCACTTAAGTGCATCGAACCGAGATCGTCTGGCCCGCCCCCATTTTCGAGCGCTGGCCCGGTGCCTCGCCGCGCGACCACTCCTAGACGCAATGTACCGCCCGCATCAGGAAAACCGCATTCCTCAGGACGATGTAATCGTTTGCCGATGCGAGGAGGTTACCGCTGGCCAAGTTCGCGCCCATGTCCGCCTCGGTTGTCTTGGCCCCAATCAAACCAAGGCCTTCGGCCGTTGCGGCATGGGCCCATGCCAAGGCCGGCTCTGCGGCCTGACTGTGACCGAGATCATTGCCGATCAGCGACAAGTTCCGAGAGCGGACGTGGGCTATTACCGCATCCGACCACCGCTCAAGCCAATTACGTTGGCGCAACTTGCCGGTCAACCCAGCCACAACCTCGATCCGGAGGCCCCATGAGTTCTATTCAGCGTTTCGACAGTAATTCCAGACTCAGCCGCGTTGTGGTCCACCAAGGAGTCGCGTGGCTTAGTGGAATAGTGGCTGCTGACTGCAGCCAAGACACCCGCAGCCAAGTTCGCCAAGTACTGGCGCGGCTCGACGATCTTCTTGCCTCGGTAGGTAGTGACCGGTCACGCCTGCTCAGCACCCAGATCTGGCTCAAGGACATGGTGGCGGACTTCGACACCGTGAATGAGGAGTGGAGCACCTGGTGCGAGGGCTTTCCCCCTGCCCGTGCCACTTGCCAAGTAACTTTCGACGATCCGGACATCCGCCTGGAACTCATAGTGACCGCAGCAATATGAAACGGTCACGCCCAGTAACTCCAACAACAACATCGCAACTGGAGCTAGCTATGTCTCGCAAAATTACTCTCATTGCAACGGCCCTCGGGGCCCTGCTCGGTCTGTGCAACGCCGCTCAAGCAGATACCGAAAATCTGCGCCTTGGCATTGAGGCGGCATACCCGCCCTTCGCCTACAAGACTGCCGACAACCATATCGAAGGTTTCGACTACGACATAGGTGAAGCCATCTGCGCTGAACTGAAAGTCCGTTGTGAATGGACGGAGATGGAGTTCGACGGTCTGATCCCGGCCCTCAAGGTCCGAAAAATTGATGCGGCCATTTCATCCGTATCCATCACGCCGGACCGCTTGAAGTCGGTCGACTTCACCAACAGCTACTACCGGCTTCCAGCCAAAATAGCTGTACGCAAGGATAGCGGCATTCAGGACATCCCCAGCGACCTCGCCGGTAAGCGCATTGGCGTTCAGCGCTCCACCAACTTTGATCGCTACGCCACCGAATATTTTGAGCCCAAGGGTGCCCAGATTGTCCGTTATGGCAATCAGAACGAAGTATTCCTGGACTTGCTTGCCGGTCGCCTTGACGCAACCTTGGCAGGCTCTGTCGCTATCGACATGGGCTTGCTAAGCAAGCCAGAAGGTAAGGCCTATCAGTTTGTCGGCCCCGACTACAGGGATGCGAATTACTTTGGTATGGGGGCTGGTATCGCAGTGCGCAAGCATGATCCCCTGGCCGAACGGATCAACACCGCCCTGGCAACCATTCGCGCTAATGGCAAGTACGACGAGATTCGCAAGAAGTACTTCGCCTACGACATTTTCGGCGAGTAAGCATGGCCCTTGACTCCCTAGAACGCTTTGCGCTCACGCAGCTACTCGGCATGGCTGGCGTATTGAGAACGAGGTGGGACCTGATGGACTTTGACGTTCTGGGGAGGGAAAGGACGACCTCCGGGTTCTACACGCTGATCCAACAACACGAGGTGCTTGAGTCGTTGCCTTCGTCGCTGGAGCTGATCCTCCCCATTACCCACCACGCGCTCAAGCGTGGTGGGTACTTTGTATGCTGGATTGAGGACGACGAAAGCATCTGCCTTGAGGCCGTCGCCAATCAGCAGCCTTGGCCCGAGGACATTTCCCCGGCCGACGTTTGCTGGGCAAGTCGGAGTTCGAGACGGGCCTGACGTGCAACCGGCAGTGCCTTGAAGAAGGGCAGTATCAAGAAGAGCTGCGGGATACGCCCATCAATAGCAGGCAGAGAGCGCTTCGGCAGAGTTGCTGACTGCCATTCGACAAGGTGACAGCGCGAACGCTGCGCGCTTCGTTGCCTCCATCGATTCCAAGCGATCCAACGGCAAACAACCGCTAGTGATTACTCATCTGTAACCCAGGCGCCTCTGGAGCAGAGACGCATTCTCTCTTTTTCTACGCGCCTACTGGCGCATCGCATGAGGAACCTGATCATGCTCAACGGCTATGGCTCAACCATTCTCGATGGTGCCTGGCTCACCCTGTTGCTGGCCGTCACTTCCATTACCTTGGCGGTGATCCTCGGCCTGATTGGGGCGGCTTTCCGGCTTTCGCCGGTCAAGTGGCTGGCCCTGCTGGGCGAGGCCTACGCCACCGTGATTCGCGGCATTCCTGACCTGGTGCTGATTCTCCTGATCTTCTACGGCGGCCAGCAACTGGTGAACGTCGTGGCGCCGATGGTCGGCTACGAGGACTACATCGACCTGGATCCGTTCTGGTCCGGTGTCTTCACCCTTGGCTTCATCTTCGGGGCCTACCTGTCCGAGACCTTCCGGGGCGCCTTCATGGCGATCCCGAAGGGGCAGGGCGAGGCCGGCCTGGCCTACGGCATGAGCGGGACCAAGGTGTTCTTCCGCATCCTGGTGCCGCAGATGATCCGCCTGGCGATTCCCGGCTTCACCAACAACTGGCTGGTGATGACCAAGGCCACCGCGCTGATCTCGGTGGTCGGCCTGCAGGACATGATGTTCAAGGCCAAGAGCGCAGCGGACGCGACCCGTGAACCCTTCACCTTCTACCTCGCGGTTGCCGCGCTCTACCTGGTGCTGACCAGCATTTCCCTGCTGGCCCTGCGCTACATGGAGCGTCGCTACTCCGCTGGCATCAAGGCGGCTGAACTATGATCTTCGACTACAACCTGATCTGGGAGAACCTGCCGCTCTACTTCGGCGGCGTGCTGGTAACTCTCAAGCTGCTGGCGATTTCCCTGGCGCTGGGCCTGGCCGCGGCCGTGCCGCTGGCGCTGATGCGGGTGTCCGAGCAGCCCTGGGTGAACTTCCCGGCCTGGCTCTACACCTATGTGATCCGCGGCACCCCGATGCTGGTGCAGCTGTTTCTCATCTACTACGGCCTGGCCCAGTTCGAGGCGGTGCGCGAGAGTGTGCTGTGGCCCTACCTGTCCAACGCGACCTTCTGCGCCTGCCTGGCCTTCGCGATCAACACCAGCGCCTATACCGCCGAGATCCTGGCCGGCAGCATCAAAGCCACGCCCCATGGCGAGATCGAGGCGGCGAAGGCCATGGGCATGTCCCGCGCCAAGCTCTATCGCCGCATCCTGCTGCCGTCGGCCCTGCGCCGCGCCCTGCCGCAGTACAGCAACGAAGTGATCATGATGCTGCACACCACCAGCCTGGCGTCCATCGTCACCCTGATCGACATCACCGGCGCCGCGCGTACCGTGAACTCGCAGTACTACCTGCCGTTCGAGGCCTTCATCACCGCCGGTGCGTTCTACCTGTGCCTGACCTTCATCCTGGTGCGCCTGTTCAAGGCCGCCGAGCGTCGCTACCTGGCCTACCTGGCACCACGCCAGGCCTGACGCCATGCGGCGTATCGGCGAGGAGACGCGTTTCGCACAACCCGGACAGTGGCTGGCCAAGGTGGCCAGCCGAGAACTCATTCGTCAGGGATGGCTGCTCAGCGACTGACATCACGAGATCACCCCAATGTACAAACTCGAAATCGGCAATCTGCACAAATGCTATGGTAGCCACGAAGTGCTCAAGGGCGTGTCCCTGGCGGCCAAGGCGGGCGACGTCATCAGCATCATTGGCTCGAGCGGCTCGGGCAAGAGTACCTTCCTGCGCTGCATCAACATGCTGGAGCAGCCCCACGGAGGCTCCATCAAGCTCAACAACGAAGAACTCAAGCTGGTGGCCAACAAGGGCGGCGGCCTGAAGGCGGCCGATCCCAAGCAGCTGCAGCGCATGCGCTCGCGCCTGGCCATGGTGTTCCAGCACTTCAACCTGTGGTCGCACATGAGCGCCCTGGAAAACGTGATCGAAGCACCGGTGCATGTGCTCGGCGTACCGAAGAAGGAAGCCATCGAGAAGGCCGAGCACTACCTGGCCAAGGTGGGTGTGGCGCACCGCAAGGACGCCTACCCGGCACACATGTCCGGCGGCGAGCAGCAGCGTGTGGCCATCGCCCGCGCCCTTGCGATGGAGCCGGAGGTGATGCTGTTCGACGAGCCCACCTCGGCCCTCGACCCGGAGCTAGTGGGGGAGGTGCTCAAGGTGATGAAGGACCTTGCCGTAGAAGGCCGCACCATGGTCGTGGTCACCCACGAAATGGGCTTCGCCCGCGAGGTGTCCAACCAACTGATCTTCCTGCATAAGGGGCTGGTAGAGGAAAACGGATGTCCGAAAGAAGTGTTGGGAAATCCGCGTTCCGGGCGTTTGCAGCAATTTCTTGCCGGGAGCTTGAAGTAACTTCGGGCCAGCCTTTCAGGCTGCGCTAAAACCAGCTTGCCGGAGGATCGTCGGCAAGCTGGCTCCGGCCAAAGGCCGTGCATGAGGGGCATGACGTATACGCTGGCGGTGCCGCAGTTCTGCATTGTTGGCCTCGGATACACTACCGCCAGACTCATGCAGGCCTGCCAAGTCAGACGTCTGGTACGACCAGCCCCGGCTTACGGCTGATCTAATGAAAACAATGGTCGGCAGGCAACAGGCGCACTTGGGCAACTGAGCGCTAGCAGCGAATGCAAAAATGCGGCTGGCTGATCAGATCTACGCGGCTATTTCGTTGCCAAGCACGAGGCTAATTGAGGCAGAAAAATGATCCGCTACGGTATGGACATGGTTAGGCCATTGCGAGTGAAAACGGGTTATCTCTATGGACAGTGAGCAGTTACGACCGAATCAGCGGCCCGTCTATCCGTGAAGCGATGTCCATAGGGTGTTTACTTTCCTTTAGGTCGATGAGGCGTACAAGTTCTTCTATGAAACGGCGGTGAAGACCCACACGCCGCTCAACCGCTTCCAGAACATCCGCCACCTGGCCGACGACACCTACACCGACCACCCGACCATCAACAACGACACGCTGCACCTGATGGGCTGGCTGGACGTCGCCGCCGAACCGGTGATCGTCACCGTTCCGGACATGGACAAGGGCCGCTACTGGATCCTCCACACCATGGACATGGGCCACTACACGGTGACCATGCTCGGCTCGCGCACCCGCGAGACCAAGGGCGGCCACTTCATGTTCGCCGCGCAGGACTGGAAGGGTGAAGTGCCGGGCAGCGTCGACGAGGTGATCCGCGTCGACTCCAACCTGGTCAAGCTGATGGGACGGATCATGGCCACCAGCCCGGAGGACACCAAGGTGGCCCTCAAGTACATGGACGACTGGAACGTCCGGACCCTGTCGGCCTACCTGGGTGAGCCCGGCCCCAAGGAAAAGCAGCGCCACTACCTGGACCCTGCGAAGACCAACTGGCTGCAACGGGTCAACTTCGTATTGTGCGATGGCAGCATGGGCAAGGCCGACCAGAAGTGGCTGAGCCAGTACAAGGACATCGGCCTTGAGCCGTGCAAGGAAAACTTCAGCAAGGAGCAACTGGCCGCCGCGAAGAAGGGCGAAGAACTGGGCACGAAGCACATCAAGGAGATCGCCACGACCCTCCAGGACTCCAGCAAGTCGCTGGGGACCCGCGAGCAATTGGGCGACGGCGCGCGCGACCTGTTCGCCGTGGGCACCTACGTTGGCCAATGGGGCCTGCCGCCCGAGGAAAGCATGTACCTCAAGGCGGGAGTCGGCAGCGATGGCAAGCCCATCAACGGCGCCAACGGCAAGTCCTACCGCATCACCTTCAAGGCCCCGGATGTCAGCCAGTTCTGGTCCTTCACCGTCTACGGCAACGACAACCGCTTCATGGCGCATAACGACATCAACCGCCACAGCCGTGGCGATCGCACGCTGAAGCCGGATGCCGACGGCAACTACACCATCGAACTCAGCGCCAAGGGCGACGCCAACAACCCGAACTACCTGCCCATTCCGGAGAAGGACTCCTACATCATCATGCGGCTGTACGGCCCGAGCAAAGCAGTGCAGCAAGGCAGCTACAAGTTCCCCGCTGTCGAAGTCGCCAAGCCGTGACCGGCAGTCCCGTCCTTTCCTCGCGGAAGGGACGGGACACTGACCCACCATCCACCGGGCCGGCGTTCTGTGCACGCAATCTGCAGCACTGGAGCCGGCCTCGGCCTGAATCAGCGCCTGGCGTCCTTGCCACAGGCCGGGCCGGCCTGCAGACGCCCGACTTCCCCTGATCGGCGCCAGCGGACCATACTCAACGTCTCACTCCCGAGACCTCTGCCGGCCAATGTCCGACTCTGATCTTCAAGTTGAACCCGATGCGCAAAGCGTTTCCGCCGCGAGCAAGCGCACGCGGCGACTGCTTCGCTCGCGCTGGCTGAAATGGCGGCAGCACCTCGCGTTCTGGGTCGGCGCCCTGCTGGTGGGGCTGGTGGCCCTGGCTTTTGCCTGGCTGGCGGATCGCTCCTTCGGCTTGTTCCAGCGGATGCTGCAGGTATCCCCATGGTTGCCGCTGCTGGCGACGCCGCTGGGTTTTGCGCTGCTGGCCTGGATCACCCAGCGCTGGTTCGTGAACTCGAAAGGCAGTGGCATCCCGCAGGTGATTGCCGCGCTGGAATCGCCATCGCGACGATTCCGTGCACAGGTGCTCGCCCTGCCGGTGGCGCTGGTGCGGATGCTGTTCACCCTCGGCGCCCTGCTGGTCGGTGGCTCGGTCGGCCGTGAGGGGCCGACCGTGCACGTGGGTGCCGCGGTGATCTACGCCTTCGGTACGCGCCTGGGCCTCCACGGCCGACGCACCGTGGCAGGGCTGATCCTGGCGGGCGGCGCAGCCGGTATCGCGGCGGCTTTCAATACGCCCCTTGCCGGGGTGGTTTTCGCCATCGAGGAGTTGAGCCGCACCTACGAGCAGCGCTTCAGCGGCCTGGTGCTGACCGCCGTGCTGATCGGCGGCGTGGTCACCCTGGGCCTGATGGGGCACTACTCCTACTTTGGCGACATCAGCGGCGGGTTGCCCACGGGCTGGGGCTGGAGCGAAGTGCCCGCCTGCGCGCTGCTGGGCGGCGTGCTCGGTGGGCTCTACGTGAAGCTGGTACTGCCGGCGCAGCACGGCTGGATCGGCCGGATGTGCGCCGTGCGGGAGCGCTTCCCGGTGCGCTTCGCTGCTGTCTGCGGGCTAGCGCTGGCGCTGCTCGGCGTGATTTCCGGCAACCACGTGTTCGGCACCGGCTACGAGGAAACCCGCGCCCTGCTCAACGGCAACCCGGTGACCGACGCCAGCTTCCTGCTCTGGAAGTTCCTCGCCAACGTGGTGTCGTACCTGGCCGGAATCCCTGGCGGCCTGTTCTCGCCGTCATTGAGTGTCGGCGCAGGGTTCGCGCCCGTGCTCTCCCTGCTGCCGGGCGTCAACCCGCAGACCTGCGCGCTGCTCGGCATGGGCGCCTATCTGGCGGGCGTCACGCGCTCGCCATTGACTGCCTCGGTGATCGTGCTGGAGCTTTCCCACAGCCCGGACCTGGCCATTCCCATGCTCGCCGCCACGCTGCTGGCCGCGGCCATCTCCGGCTGGATAGCGCCGGTTTCGCTCTACCATGCCCTGGCCCGGCAGATTCTCGACAAGGTGGCGCCGAACAAGCCCTGAGTTCAGCGCACGACGTGGAGGTAATGCAGGTGCCGCTCGTACTGGTCAAGGATGTCGGAGATCACGTCGTCGCGGTTCCACCCCATCACGTCGTAATCCTGCCCGCCTTCGCGCAGGTGAACCTCGGCGCGGAAGTACTTGCGCGCCTCGGTGCCCTCGTCTTCATCCAGCAGAACGAAGCTGGGGCTGGTGAAGGCCCGCGGGCGGACTTCATAGAGGAAATGGCCCTCCCCCGGCTGCGCCAGCTCCAGGGCCACGCGGCCATCTTCGCGCTCCAGCACCTGCACGTCATGGCCTTGCTTGCGCAACTCGGCGGCCACTTCCTCGCAAGCCGGGCGCACGACCTCGGCAATGAAGCGGGTCACATGGGCACGCCGGGGGCGCATGGCAATACTGCGCAGGCGCCGCTGCCAACCGCCTTCGTGGTGTGGCGCATGCCGCGGCGCAGGTAGCGACTGGTGGCGCAGGCCGCGTCGCGTGGCATCCAGGTGCAGCGCGCGGAACAGCCCCCAGATGGACGCCAGCAGGATCGCCGAGAACGGCAGCGCACTGGCGATGGTCGCTGTCTGCAGGGCCTTCAGCCCGTTCGCCAGCAGCAATGCCACCGCCACCACGCCAATGCTCACCGACCAGAAGATGCGCTGCCACAACGGCGAGTGGGAGTGCCCCGATGAAGCAAGCATGTCCACCACCAGCGCCCCGGAGTCTGCCGAGGTGACGAAGAACACCACCACCATCAGCACCGCCACCATCGACACCACGCTGGATAGCGGGAAGTGCTCGAGGAAGGCGAACAGCGCCAGGGAACTGTCCTGGTCGACGACCGCCGCCAGTGTGGTCACGCCCTCGTTGAGGATCATGTGGATCGCCGAATCGCCGAACACGGTCATCCACAGCAGGGTGAAGCCGGCCGGGACGAAGAGCACGCCGCAGACGAATTCGCGGATGGTCCGCCCGCGCGAGATGCGTGCGATGAACAGCCCCACGAAAGGCGACCAGGACAGCCACCAGCCCCAGTACAGCAGGGTCCAGCCGCCAATCCAGTCGGTCGGCTCGTAGGCATAGAGGTTGAAGGTCTTGTTGACGATGTCCGAGAGGTAGGCACCGGTGTTCTGCACGTAGGTCTGCAGCAGGAACACGGTCGGGCCGAGCAGCAGCACGAACAGCATGAGGATCACCGCCAGCGCCAGGTTCAGCTCGGAAAGGATGCGGATGCCCTTGTCCAGGCCGCTGGCCACCGAGAGTGTCGCCAGGGCGCAGGTCGCGGCGATCAGGATGATCTGCACGGTCGCATTCACCGGCAGGCCGAACAGGTGGTGGAAGCCGCTGTTGATCTGCAGCACGCCATAGCCGAGCGAGGTGGCGACGCCGAATACCGTGCCGAGGATGGCGAAGATGTCCACTGCATGGCCGATCGGGCCGTAGATGCGCTCGCCGATCAGCGGATACAGCGCCGAGCGCAACGTCAGCGGCAGGCCCTTGCGGAAGCTGAAGTAGGCCAGGATCAGCCCGACGATGGCGTAGATCGCCCAGGCATGCAGGCCCCAGTGGAAGAAGGTGATCTTCATCGCTTCGCGAGCCGCGGTGACCGTCCCCGCCTCGCCCACCGGCGGGCTGGTGAAGTGCATCACCGGTTCAGCTACGCCGAAGAACATCAGGCCGATGCCCATGCCGGCGGAGAACAACATGGCGAACCAGCTGCTGCTGCGATATTCGGGCTCGCTGTGATCAGGCCCGAGCTTGATGTCGCCGTAGCGACTGACCGCGAGGAACACCACGCTGATCAGGATCAGCGCCACCGCGAGGATGTAGAACCAGCTGGCGTTGGTGAAGATCCACTGCTGGATGTGTTCGAACTGCGTCTGGGCCTGGCTCTTGAAGAGGACGGCGTAGAGCACCAGCAGCAGGATCAGCGCCGCGCTGGTATAGAAAACCGGAGGGTTCAGGGTTGTCCTTGGCTTGCCGGATGAGCTCATCGGGAAGGTTTCTCCTGTGCAACGACATCGCGCGCACCAACCTGCAAGCCACGGCGTGCGTGGTGGCACGCCGGTCCAAGGGTATCGCGTTCAGTATTCGTAAAGTATCGATAGGCGCCCGGCCCGGCGCCGTCCGGCCCCAAGCATCAAGGACAACGCGTGCCGCCATTGGCGTTCGCTTGCGCCACCAGTGCGGCGAACTTGCGCACATTGGCCTGGTGCGCGACCACCAGCCCGTCCACGGTATCGTTGGCGGCCGTCTGCAGGCTGCTGCGGCAGGTCAGTGGTTTGTTCGCGCCGGGCCGCTGCAGGCGCCACCGGGCATCGAGCAGCGCGTACTGGCCCGGCACCGAATCGAAGCGCTGCACCTCCACGCGCAGCCGCGCAGCCCCTGGCCCCGGAGCACCGAGCTGGTCCTCCAGGGCATTGCGGAACTCGTCCACCAGGTTGGCGCCCCACCACTCGGTTTCCAGGATCGACAGCCCGCTGCCGCCCTGGCGGACGACAATCTGCGAGCGATCGACCTGCGGCGGCATCTCCACCCGTTCGACGCGTACCTGGCCGCTGGCGGGGCTGCCCGGCTGTGCGGGAACCAGCGTGTGGTAGTGGATCGGAGCGCTGCTGCAGCCCGACAACACGGGGAACAGTGCGGCCAGGAGCAGCATGGGCAGCTTCGGCATCTGAAGTCTCTCCTTGTACGCGAATCAGGGCTGCAGGTTGTCGGCGTTGGCGTTCTTCGGACGACCACGGATCAAGGATTCCGGGTGGCGCCCGAGGTAGTCGGACAGGTCACGCAACGAGCGCGACATGCGGTCCAGCTCATCCAGGGTGTCGCTGAGCTTTTCCCGTTGCGGCGAGTTCTCGCCCAGCGCCGAGTTGGCCGTGGCGAGCGTGGTGCGCACCTCATCGAGCGTCCGGGTGACGCCCGGCAAAGTCTGCGTATTGAACTGCTTGAGGCTGCCCTGCAACTCACGCAGGTTGCCGTCGAGGTTGTTGGCGATGCGCTCCAGCGGCAGCTTGCCGATGCGGTCGACCACCGCCTGCAACTGTTCCTGGAGTTTCGCCAGGCTGCTGGGCACCGTCGGGATGCGCAGCGGCCGCGCGCTGGCATCGAAGGCCACCGGCTTGGCGTCCGGATAGAAGTCCAGCGAGATATACAACTGCCCGGTCAGCAGGTTGCCGCTGCGCGCCTGGGCACGCATGCCGTGCTCGACGAAGCTGCCGATCACGCGGGTGACGCCGCCCTGGTCGCCCACGCTGCTGTTGAAGACCTTGAGCATCTTCTGGTGCACGGGCCCCAGGCGCTGCGGGTAGATCACCGCATCGACCACCACCGGGAAAATCTGCAGCTTCTCGTCGTAATCCAGCTGGATGTTGGTGACCTTGCCGAACTCGACACCCATGAACTCCACGGGCGCGCCCACGCTCAGGCCGCGCATCGACTGGTCGAAGCGCAGGCGCAGGTACTGCGGCAGGCCGGTGGGCGGAGCCAGGGCATTGTCGCGGTCGACGTAGAGGTCGAAGGCTTCGTTGTCCTGGGCGGCGGCCGTCTCCTCGCTTCCCTCGGGCGTGCCGAAGGCCAGCCCGCCGACCAACAGCGCGGACAGCGATTCGGTGTTCACCTTCAGGCCGTTGGCGCTGACGTTGACGTCGACGCCACTGGCATTCCAGAACCGGGTGTTCTGGGTCACGAAGGCATCGTTGGGCGACTCGACGAAGATGCCCAGGTCCACGCCCTTGCCATCGCTGCGCAAGGCGTAGGAAGTCACCTGGCCCACTGGAATCTTGCGGTAGTAGATGGGCGAGCCGATATCCAGCGAGCCCAGGTCGTCGGCGCGCAGGACGAAGCTCTTGCCCTTCTCCCCGTAAGTGATCGGCGGCGGCAGCTCCAGGCCGGTGAAGCGCTTCTTCGGCGCACTCGATTCACCGGCGTCGGCACCGATGAAATTGCCCGACAACAGCGTGTCGACGCCGGTCACGCCGCCAGCGCCGATGCGCGGACGCACAACCCAGAATTTCGCACCCTCGGTGGCGAAGGATTCGGCCTCCTTGTTCAGCTTGACGCTGGCGGTGACGCTCTTCTTGTCCTTGGCCAGCTCGACGCCTTCGACCTCGCCGATCACCACGCTGCGGTACTTCACCTGGGTCTTGTGCGCGACCAGGCCCTCCCCCGTCCGGAAGGAGATCTCGATGGTCGGCCCCTGCTCCATCCAGTTGCGCACGATGAGCGAAGCGCCTACCAGCAGCGCCACGATCGGCACGATCCAGACCAGCGATACATTCCAGCGCCGCGTGCGTACCTGCGGCTGTCCGGGGGCGGCGTGCTTAGGGGTGTCCTGCTCCATCGATCGGATCTCCGTCGTCCCAGATATGTCGTGGATCGAAACTCATGGCGGAAAGCATGGTGAGGACCACCACCATGCCGAAGAACAGGATGCCGGCGCGCGGCTCGATGGTGCCCAGTTCATGCATCTGCACCAGGGCCGCCACCAGCGCGACGACCATCACGTCGAGCATCGACCAGTAGCCGATCAGCTCGACGAAGCGGTACAGCTGCGAACGCTGCCGACGTGCCCAGTTGCTGCGGCGCTGGGCAGTCCAGAGCAGCAGCCCGAGGGAGAAGAACTTGATCGCCGGCACGCCGATACTGGCAATGAAGATGATCAGCGCGATGTCCCAGGCGCCGCTTTCCCAGAACTCCAGCACCCCGCCACCGATGGTGCTGTCGATGCCCTGGCCGAGCATCTCGGTATGCATGACCGGCAACAGGTTGGCCGGCACGTAGAAGATCAGCGCCGCCACCAGGTACGCCCAGCCGCGGGTGATGGCATCGGCCTTGCGCTGGTGCAAGGGGGCGCCACAGCGTTGGCAATGATGGCCGCCGCTGCGCGTATCACAGGCGGCGCCGCAGCCGTGGCAAAGGCACAGGTTCAGGTGAGCGGCGAGCGGGGGCGTATTCATATCCGCTCCCAGAGATCGCGGATGTCCTTGCCGGCGATGTAGATGATCAGCACGCTCAGCGCGGCCATCGCCAGCAGGCCGATACCGGGTATCACATCGAGCAGGCCGGCCAGCTTGATCACCGCGACCATGGTGCCCAGCAGGCAGACCTCCAGCATGCTCCAGGGGCGCAACGACTCCAGCCAGCGCATGCACCCGGCGAAGGCCGGCGCGCGGCGGCCGGCCAGGGCGAAGCCGAGCACCCAGATCAGCAGCGCTACCTGCAGCGCCGGCGCGAGGATGATGGCCAGTGCTGTCACCAGTGCGATGAAGGTGATGGGGCCGCTGCTCAGGATCATCACCGCGTCCCACAGCGTCGCCGAATTGCTCAGGCCCTGCATGCTGATGGTCATCACCGGGTAGCTGTTGGCGAAGGCCAGCAGCACCGCGCCGGTCAGCGCCAGCGCCAGGCGTTGTTGTACTGACAGTGAGTTGTGCCGATGCAGTACCCCGCCGCAGCGCACGCACAGTGCACGCTGGTGTCGCTGCAGCGGCTGGCGTTCGTACACCGCATCGCAGTACTCACAGATGATCAGGTCGCTGGCTGCTGCCATGGGCGCTCTCGTGGTGAGCCGGCGCACGGCGCCGGCCAGGGAAATCGCTATCCACGACGAGAGCCTGGGCACAGGCTCTGGAGCGATCCACATGAAGTCTGCACAAGACTAGTCGAGGATTTTCGATGGTGGGGGTCGCGCGGCGAAATCGCACTAAAGAGAAACTCGTTCCACACTCCACTGCATAACGGCAGCTCGGCATTCACCGTCCATACTGCACGGACGCCACTTCGACAGGGAGCCGCGTCGATGCTCGATTTTTTCCTCCACGCCTTGCGCGCCAACCCCGAGATTGCGGTGTTCCTGGCGATCTCCCTGGGGGTTCTGCTGGGGCGGATACAGATCGGCAGCTTTCACCTGGGCTCGGTCGCCGGCGCGCTGCTGATGGGCCTGCTGATCGGGCAGATCGGCCTGGAAGTGCCCCATGAGCTGAAGTCGGTGTTCTTTGCGCTGTTCATCTATGCCGTCGGTTTCAAGAGCGGCCCGGAGTTCTTCGGCAGCCTCAATCGCGGCACCCTGAAGCTGGTACTGCTTTCCGTAGTGCTCTGCGCCACTGCCCTGGGCGTCATCCTCGGCATGTATCACCTGTTCCACTTCGACGCCGGCTTCACCGCCGGCCTGGGCGCGGGAGCGCTGACCGACACGGCGATAATGGGCACCGCCAGCAGCGCCATTTCCCAGCTGGCCATCGACGATGCCGCCAAGAGCCAGCTCAATAGCCACATGGCGGTGGCCTATGCCATTACCTACCTGTTCGGCACCATCGGCCTGATCGTCTTCGTCGGCAGCATCGCGCCGAAGCTGCTGCGCGTCGACCTGCGCCAGAGCGCGCGCGAGCTGGAACGGGAGCTGGGCATCGAGCGCGAAGAGAACGCCATCAGCATTCCCTACACCCGTATCGTCGTCCGTGCCCATCGTGCCCAGTCGGCGGCAGCGATCGGCCAGCGCATCGCCGATGTCGAGGCGCGGCACGCCGCGCTGAGCGTGGAGCGGGTCATCCGTGGCGGTCAGATTCTCGAGCGCGACCCGCAATTGCGCCTGGAGAGCGGCGACATCCTCGGCGTCTACGCCCTGCGCGAAGCCGTGGCCGACCTCAACGACTGGATCGGCCCGGAAATCGACAACCCCGACAGCATGTCCTTCGCCACCCGCGATGCCGATATCGTCCTGACCTCGCCCCGGCTGGCAGGCAAGACCATCCACCAGATCAAGACGCTGCTGGTCGGCGCCGACCGAATGGGCTGCTACATCCGCTCCATCACCCGGCAAGGCCTGGAGCTACCGCTGCTGCCCGACACCGTGCTGCGCCGTGGCGACGTCATCACCCTGGTCGGCCGCACGGCCAGCGTCGAGGCGCTGGCCGCGCAGATCGGCCGCGTCCGGGCGAACAACTACAAGAGCGATATCGCCATCCATACCCTGGGCATGGTCGTGGGGTCGCTGGTCGGCATGCTCTCCACCCACATCGGCATGATTCCGGTGGAGCTGGGCATCGGTGGCGGCATGCTCCTCGCCGGCCTGCTGATCGGCTGGTACAACTCGCGGCATCCCGAAGTGGGCGCCCTGCCCCCGGCCGCACAATGGGCCTTCTCGGAGTTCGGGCTGACCGCCTTCGGCGCCGTGGTGGGGCTGCTGGCCGGCCCCGCCGCCATCGCCGCGATCCAGAGCCAGGGCGCGGCGCTGCTGCTCTCCGGCGCCCTGGTGACCATCATCCCGCCGCTGGTGACGCTCTACTTCGGCCGCTACGTCCTGGGGCTGCACCCGATGATCCTGTTCGGCGCCCTGGCCGGCGCGCAGACCGAAGCGGCCTCGATGAACAAGATCATCGAGCAGTCCGGCAGCAATACACCGGTCATTGGCTTCACGGTGTGCTACGCCATTTCCAACGTACTGCTGGCGGTGTGCGGTCCGATCATCGTCGCCGTCACGGCGGGCTGAGCCCGCCATCGATTCACCGGCTGCGTTGCGCTGTCGTCGGCCGGCTTCCCCAAGGAGGTCGAAATGCTGAAGTTCATCCGCACCACCATCGCCGGTGGGCTGCTGTTCATCCTGCCGCTGGTACTGGTGTTCGTCCTGGTCGAGAAGGCCATCCACCTGCTCACGCCGCCGGTACAGAAACTCCTCCCGCTGTTCACCGGTTTCACCGCGCTGGGTGTCACGGAGATCACCCTGGCCTGCATCGTCCTGCTCGCCCTGCTGTGCTTCCTCGCCGGGCTGCTGGCCAGGACCCGCGCAGCCAGCGCGGCGCTGCAGACGCTGGAGGACCGGCTGCTGAGCAACCTGCCGGGCTACCCGCTGCTCAAGGACGCCGCCGCACGTTTCACCGGGATGGATGACGTGGGGGCGGCGAAGGTCGGCCTGGTGAGCGAGGACGTCGGTTTTCGCTTCGCGCTGATCTTCGAGGAGCGCGACGACTGGCTGCTCGTCTACCTGCCGGATGGCGGACCAGCCGGCGGCACCGCCGGTGAAGTACGGATGGTTCCCGCCAGTTCGGTGCGCATCACCGATATCCCCTGGCTGCCCCTGCTGGGTTGCCTGCGCCGGGGCGGGCTCGGCGCCCTGGAGCTGGCCGCCCGGCACATGGGCGAGGATGGCAGCCCGCAGCCCTGACGCGGGCCACGCGCCGGGGGCTCAGCGCTCGCCGAGGAACCAGCGGTAGTAGGGATTGTCGCCGTCCTCCCGGACCACCTGCCGCGCCTCTCGGGCCCAGGCCTGGCGGTCGCCGCGATAGGCACTCAGGCTCATGTCGTAGAAGCGCCGCAGCCTTGCCCAGTTATCGTCTACCGAGGCGCGAACCGATGGCACGGCGTTCTCCAGGGGCGGTGCGGTGCGCAGGGCCAGCAACGTCGGCAGGACACGGGCAATTTCCTTCGAGCGAACCCAGGGCGCGTACTCGATGCGCGGCTGGTCGTCGGTCACCGGCGCCGCATCGCCGGCGTACCGCACCAGGCCATCGCGATCGGTCACCCAGGTGGCGAGCAGTGCTTCGACCGAATCGATGCCGACCTCGCTCAAGGCCTGGGCCACGTCGGGCTGCTCGAAGCGCGCGCGGATACGCGTCACATCCAGGTGCAGGGGCCGCAGCGAGCCAACCAGGAGCATTTCGTGGAACTCGGTCGTCCAGAGCGTGGCATTGGGGAAGACATCGATGAAGCTGCGCACCAGCGAGCGGCTTTCCTCATCGTTCTGCGTCGGCAGCGGCAACCACTGGGCGACTATGCCGTCCTCCTCCAGCCGCGACGCCGCCAGCTCATAGAAGTCCCGCGAGTACAGGTTGACCACCCCGGCAGCCGAGGGCGGTGGCGGTTCGAGCGTGATCATGTCGTAGCGTTCGGCGCTGCGCAGCAGCTCACGCCGACCATCGCGCAGGCGGATATCCAGGCGCGGGTCGTGGATCGCATCGAAGTTGCCTTTGAAGCGAGGGGCGGCGGCCAGTACCTCGGGCAGCAACTCGGCCACCACCGGGTGCTGCAGGTCGCGATAACGCAGCATCGCGCCTGCGGTAATGCCCGTGCCGAAACCGATGACCAACGCAGAACGCGGCTCGCCGTTATGGATCAGTAGCGGCAACAGCGCTTGCAGTCGCATGTAGCGCAGCGACGGCATGGCATCGCCGGTGTTGGAAACGCCCTGGATGTAGAGACGGCTGAAACGGTTGTCGCCCCGGCCCTGCTCGATCACCGCCACCGTGCCGCCGCGGCCCTCGGCATAGAAGCTGATCTGGCCGTTGCGCGCCCCCGGCATCAGCTGCGCGAGGTGCTGCGCTGGCGTCAGCGCGCCGATGGCCAGCGTCAGGACCGCGACCATGGCGACGCCAATGCGCAGGACCTTGCCCACGCCCTCCCCCCGCCAGACTGCCAGCAGGCCGATGAGCGCAGCCAAAGCTCCGAGGACCGCCAGGGTGCGTACCAGGCCGATCCCCGGCACCAGGACGAAACCGGTCAGCATCACGCCGACGATGCCGCCCAGGGTATTGAGCGCCACCACCACGCCCACATCGCGGCCCACGTGCCGCTGGTCCACCGCCAAGCGCAGGGCGATGGGGAACGCCGCCCCCAGCAGGGTCGTCGGCAGGAACACCACGCACAGCGCGGCCACGGCGAAGCGCGCGCACATGCCCGCCAGTTCGCTGCCACCGGCCTGCAGCACCAGCCATTCGGCGCGGGTCTGCAAGCCGACCAGCCAGCTACCCAGCCCGGCGACCTGCAGGATGGCCAGCAACCCGGCCGCTGCGATGAGCAGGCCGAACAGGCCCCAGGGGTCGCGAAGGCGGTCCGCGCGCCGGGCATACAGGGCGCTGCCCAGCACCAGGCCGCAAAGATAGGTGGCCAGCACCACGGCGAAGGCAAAGGTCCGGGTGCTCATGAACTGGACGATGGATTGCGTCCAGACCACCTCGTAACCCAGCGCGACGCCACCCGCCACGCAGTAAAGGGTGATGGCCAGGCGCGCCGCCTTGCTGCGCGGAGCGGCCAGCGATTCACCTGCGATCACTGGCGTGGCGGCCTCGCGCCGCAGCGTCAGCGCGCCTGCGGCAGCAATCAGATTGAACACAGCCGCCGCAAAGGCGCTCGCCAGCACGCCAAGCATCGGCAGGAAGACGAACGCCGCCATCAGCGTACCGGCGATGGCGCCGGCGGTATTGGCAGCGTACAGACCGCCGCCCGTGCGGCCCATCTGCCCGTCGGCGGGCTCCACGGCGCGCACCAGCACCGGCAGCGTGCCGCCCATGAAGAATGCCGGCACGCCCACCAGCACCAACGGCAGCGCCCAGGCCAGGATGCCGAAGGCTTCCTCCAGAAATGCGAAGGCGCTGGCGGCATTGGCCAGCGCCACGGTAGACGCAACGGCCAGCAGCGCCACCAGGACCTCCAGCGCCGCATAGAGTCGCAGCGGCCGCGCCAGCCGATCGGCGAGCCGCCCGAACGCCAGTCCTCCCAGCGCCAGCCCGGCGAAGAAGGCGCTGATCGCCGTGGTCACGGCATACACCTCCACACCGACCACCAGCGACAACTGCTTCACCCACAGCACCTGGAACACCAGCGCCGCACCGCCGGAAGCAAACAGCAGCAGAGCCGGCATCCACATGGCCAGCCGGCGCGGAACGCCAACGGCAGCCTGTCTGGCGGGGCGAGCATTCATGGTCGACGAACTGACAGGTGACGGCATCGAGACAACCTTGTCGAACAGAAGAATCCCCGCGACAGCACAGCTGTCGCGGGGATCGAGGTGGGCAATGCCAGAGCGCTGCCCAATGCGTGGATCACTACTTGCTGCCCTGCTTCATCTTCGCTTCGATCTTCGCGTCCACATCCTTGCGAATCTGATCGATGCTGAAGCTGGCCGGGCGCTGGCTCGGCGGGTAATCGACGAACGTCTGCAGGAAGGCTGCGGCCTTGCGAGTGCCCTGGAAGATCAGGTAGTCGTTCTTGGTCAGCCAGTCGTAGTACTGGTCCGACACCACGTCCGCCCGCTCGTAGGGGTCCATCCGCAGGTTGAACAGCTTGGGTACCCGCAGGCAGGTGAACGGCTCGCTCCAGACTTTCAGCCCGCCCGGTGCACGCTGCTCGCACCAGACGATCTTCCAGTCACCGAAGCGCATGCCCACCAGCTCGGCGTCGTCGTTGAAGTAGTAGAACTCGTTTCGCGCACCCTTGTCGGTCTTGCCGGTCAGGTAGTCGAGCTGGTTGTAGCCATCCAGGTGCACCTTGAAGTTCTTGCCACCGATATCGGCGCCCTTGAGCAGGCGGTCCTTGATGTCGGTGTCACCGATGGCGGCCAGCAGCGTCGGGAACCAGTCCAGCCCGGAGAACATCTGGGTGGACACGCTGCCCGGCTTGACGTGGTTCGGCCAGCGGATCATCGCCGGTACACGGTAGGCGCCTTCCCAGTTGGAGTTCTTCTCGTTGCGGAACGGGGTCGTTGCCGCATCCGGCCAGGACCACTGGTTCGGCCCGTTGTCGGTGGTGTAGATGACGATGGTGTTGTCGGCGATCTTCAGGTCATCCACCGCCTTGAGCAGTTTGCCGACGTCGCCGTCGTGCTCGATCATGCCATCCGCGTACTCGTTGCCCGGCATGCCGCTCTGCCCTTGCATGGACTCGCGCACGTGGGTGAAGGCGTGCATGCGCGTGGTGTTCATCCAGACGAAGAACGGCTTGTCGGCCTTGACCTGCTTGTCGATGAAGTTGATGGCGGCCTGGGTGGTGTCGTCGTCGATGGTCTCCATGCGCTTGCTGTTCAGCGCACCGGTGTCCTCGATCTTGCCGTCGGCGGTGGCCTTGAGCACGCCGCGCGGCGAGGCGGCCTTGACGAAGTCCGGGTCGTCCTTGGGCCAGTACGGGCGCTCGGGCTCTTCTTCGGCATTGAGGTGGTACAGGTTGCCAAAGAATTCGTCGAAGCCGTGCTTGGTCGGCAGGTACTCGTCCTTGTCGCCCAGGTGGTTCTTGCCGAACTGGCCGGTGGCATAGCCGTGGGCCTTGAGCGCCTGGGCGATGGTGACGTCGCGGTCCTGCAGGCCGACCGGGACGCCCGGCATGCCCACCTTCGACAGCCCGGTACGCAGGATCGACTGCCCGGTGATAAAGGTCGAACGCCCCGCGGTGCAGCTGTTCTCCGCGTAGTAGTCGGTGAACATCATGCCTTCCTTGGCGATGCGATCGATGTTCGGCGTCTGGTAGCCGACCACTCCGAACGAATAGGCGCTGATATTGGTCTGGCCGATATCGTCGCCGAAGATCACCAGGATGTTCGGCTTGTCAGCAGCGCTGGCAACCGTACACCCCACTATCGCGGTCGCCGCGAGGGCGAACTGCGATAACCATCTTCCCGTGCGCTTCATTGTTGTCTCTCCATTCCAGTTACTCATCGTTTGCCACGACTGCGTCACTGGAGATACCGACTGCTCGACTGGAGATCCCCATGCCCCTGCGGTTTCACTTGTTGGTCTTACTGATCAAACGGGTAGATCCGCTTCCATTCCTTTGCCATGTCCACTACCACCCAGTCCTTGCTCTTCGCCTCATCGAGCGCCTTGTCCAGGCGCCCGACCTTGCTCTCCCGGTCATAGGCCCACTCCCGCCCGGCATCGGTGTGGTGCACCAGGCCGGCGAAGCGTAGACCCTTGCCGGCGGTCGTCCACTGCAGCATCTGCAGGTCGCCGTCGGAGTTGCCGAAGGCCAGGATCGGCCGGCGGCCGATGATGCTGTCGATGCTCTCCGGCTTGCCGGGGCCGTCGTCGTTGTGCACCAGTTTGGGCAGGCGCTGGATCGACAACTTGCCGTCGCGGTCCTCGAAGCGGCTGCCCAGGGTGGTGCCGATCACCTGCTCCGGCGCAATGCCATAGACCTCTTCGGCGAAGGCGCGCATGAACGCCACTTCGCCGCCAGAGACGATGTAGGTCTTGAAGCCGTTGGCCCGCAGGTAGCCCAGCAGCTCCAGCATCGGCTGGAACACCATCTCGGTGTAGGGCCGCTGGCTGCGCGGGTGCTTGGCGCTGGCGAGCCAGCGGCGGGCGTTGGCGATGAAATCTTCGGTGCTCATGCCCGAATGGGTAGCGGCGACTATCTCCAGGATGCCGTTCATGCCGCTGGCGGCGAGGGTCTTCTGGTCGCCTTCGAGCACCGCCTTGAACGGCTGCTTCTGCTTCCACTCCGGATGCTGCGGCGCCTGCCGCTTCACCTCGTCCAGGGCGAAGAGCACCTGGAAGTACATCGGCTGCTCGCTCCACAACGTACCGTCGTTATCGAACACGGCGATGCGTTCGGCCGGCGGCACGAAGTCCTTGCCGCCCTCGTGGGTCACGGCCTCGACGAACTCGATGATCGCCTGCCGCGACGGCCCTTCGTTCCACGATGGCAACGCGTCCGCCGCCTGAACCAGCAGCGGCAGGCAGAGCAGCAGGAGCATCCAGCGGGCAATCGGTCGCGCGAGGTACGAAGGCATGTCACATCCCTGGATCACGGATTCAAAGGCTTGAGGGCATGGGCCGGCAGGCTCGTCGGCTTGCCGTGGCCCATCTCCCGGTGGATTTCCGGCAACGCCTGTATCAGTTGGGCGGGCGCGCTACGCGCCTGCGCATCGGCCCGGCCGTAACGGGCCCTGAGAAACGCTAGCAAAGAATTGCCGGGCTTGACGGAACCATCAGGCACTGCCGTGCTTAATTCACGACACCCGGTTGTCCGCCGCAGCCACAGGTACAGCGCACCAAGCTGCGGCGGGTCGCCCTTGAGCTGGGAGCGAACCTGGCGCCAGGCGTAGCCAGGCGACTCGCGCCATGCCTGGCGGCGGCGTTCGATGGCATTCATCACGCCGGTACGCAACGGCGCGCCCCACGCATGCGCGGCGTAACCCGCGCCCACCAGAACCGCCAGTAACACGGCCAGCAGCAACCAGTGACGGGCGATACGCAATTGGGCATGGCGCCCCAGTTCGCGCAGGTCGTCGCTGATGGAGAAAGGCGCCTTGTAGACGGCCGCAGCCTGGGCCGACAGCTCCAGCGCAGGGACCGAAACAGTACGTTGCTCCCCGCTGTCCGCCGCCCACCAGTGCAACTCGATGGGCGGCAACTGGAAATCACCGGCCTGGCTGACCACGTAGGTGACCGCATCCATGCGCTCACCGCCGCTGCTGCCGCCACGCCCATCGCTCAAGGCCTGCACCGTCGGGGGCTGCACGTAGCGGCGCAGCCCCTTCACCTCGGCGAAGTCCGGCGCGGGGATCAGCATGGCCTGGGCGTTTTCCGCGGTGATGTGCAGGCTGCGGGTCACGCTGTCGCCCACCCGCAGTGGCTCGTGGGAAGCCGTGAGCTGCTGGGTGATCAGCACCTGGCTGGCGACCAGGCGCTGACCGCCTTCGGCAGCAACGCCCGCGGGGGCCTTGGCGGTGAAGTGCAGCGGCTGGCTGGTGATCTTCACCGGACCGCTGCCCTGCCCTGGCTGCACCTGGATATCCAGCGCAGGCAGCGTGAACTCCCCGGCATTCTGCGGGGTGATCTGGTAGCCGTAGCGCAGGCCGAAGAACGGCTTCCCGGCGATCTTCTCGTTGAGGTGGGCAGCCTCGCTGCTCGGCTCGGAGACCACCGCGCCGGCGACCTTCAGCACGGGTAGCTGCGGCGGCTGGGCGAACCAGGTGTCCACCAGCAGATCGACCTGCAGCGTGAGCGTCCCACCGACCAGCACCGAATCGCCCGGCAGCAGCTGGGTACGGACCTTCACCTCCGGCTCGGCGGCCAGCCCCAGCAAAGGCCAGCACAGCAACAGGCAGAGCAGCGCGCGCCTCATGATCCCGCCCCCGTCGCCGCATCCAGCAGCAGGAACTTGCGGCGCAGGAACTGTGCCGGCGAGGTGCTCAGGTTGTTCAGCCACTGCTCGTCCGAGTCGGCCTTGGCGCGTGCGCGGGGCACGCTCTTGCCCTTGCCGGCGGTATTGTCGAAGACCTCCTGGTCGGGCTTCTCGTCGGGCGGGCCGGCTTCCTGCTGGTCTTCGCGGTCCTTCTGCAGGGCCAGCGCCAGGGCGAGGTTGGCGGTGGCGGCTGGAAAGTCCGCCTGGCGCTGCAGCGCCTGACGATAAGCGTCGATGGCCTGATCGAACTTCGACAGGCGCACATAGGTATTGCCCAGGTAGAAGTACGCCTCGGACGAATCCAGCCGGGCGAAACTGCTCAGGGCCAGCGGGTAGTCTGCGGCGCGATACGCGGCCAGCCCCTTCCAGAATGGATCACGGAAATGCGCAGCCGCCTGCGGATAATGGCCGTGCTCGAAAGCCCAGCGCCCCTGCTGGTCCGCCGTAAAAAAGGCATCGGCCAGCGCGCCGGCACGCGCCGGTTCCGGGGCACCACTCAGCCCGACGGCGAGCAACAGTGCGCTCATCCAGTGCACCTTCCAGCCCTTGCGTACACTCACCAGCGCCAGCAGCAGCAACGGCCAGCACAGCCAATAACCGGCATCCTTCCAATGCAGCTGCTGCTCGTCACCCTGGGCGGCCTGGAAGTGTTGCTGGGCGTGCAGTTCGATCCAGTCCAGGTCGTCATCTCCCAGGGTCAGGCTGCCCAGCGGCGCATCCGCCGCCTCCGCGAGGCCCTTCAAGGCGTCCGAGTCGAAGCTGGCCAACAAGGGGCGGCCGGCGGCGTCCTGCTGGCCACCGTCGAGCAAGCCGCCATCCTGGCTGCCTACAGCGAGCACCAGCACTTGCAGATCACTGCCGCGCAGGGCTTTGTCGATGGCGTCGAACTGCTGCTGGTCGGCGCCATCGGTCAGCAATACCAGGGTACCCGGCGACTGCTCGGCCGCCAGGAGGCGCTTGGCGATCTCGATGGCACCCAGCGCGTCCTTGCCGCTGCGCTGGATAAGGCCGGGGGACAGCGCCTGCAGGAAGCTGTCGAGCAAGCCGCCATCGTTGGTGGCGGGCAGCACCAGGTGTGCGCTGCCGGCATAGGCGATAAGCGCCGTCGGGCTGCCCGGCCGCCGCACGATGAGGTCGTGGAGCTTGTGCTTCACCGCCTCGATGCGTGACGGCGGAACATCGCTGGCGGCCATGGAGGGCGACAGGTCCACCGCCAGTATCAGCGGCGCACGGTTCTCCAGGAAGGCCGGGCGGTCCTGCTCCCAGGTCGGCCCGGCCGCCGCCACGCCGCCTAGCACCAGCACGGCGCCAAGCAGCTGCACCGGGCGCACACGCTGGCGGTCGGCGGGTGTGATCACCAGGTGCTCCAGCAGATGGGGCGCAATGATGCCATCGAGGCGGCGGGCCAGATCGTGACGCCGGCTCCATAGCAGCGGCAGCAGCACTCCCGGCAACAGGAGCAGCAACCACCACGGCCGCAGGAAGTGGAAGGCACTGAAGTCGATGTCCATCAGCCCTCCACTTCCCGGCTGGCGCGCGAATCGCCTGGCACGGCCAATCGTCCGGCGATGGCCGCCAACAGGTGCGACAGCACCAGCAATGCCAACGCAGCGCCAAGCGGCATCCAGAACAGGTCGCGCTTGGGCTGGTGGCTGAGGGTCTTCACCTGGTGTGGCGTGATCTGGTCCAGCGTCGCGTAGACGGCCTTCAGTGCCTCGCGGTCGCCGGCTCGGAAGTAGCGCCCGCCGGTGCTGTGGGCGATATCCTGCAACGTCTTCAGGTCCACCTTCGACTCGCCGCTGGCCGCGGGGTCGCCAATGCCGATGGTGTGCACCACCACGCCGCGCTCATGGGCCATGGCCGCCGCGTGGCTGGGCGTGATGGCGCTGGCAGTATCGTTGCCGTCGGTGAGCAGGATCAGCACCTTTTCCTGCTCCGGCGCGTCCTTGAGCAGCTTGAGCGTCAGGCCGATGGCGTCGCCCAGGGCGGTGTTCGGCCCCGCCATGCCGATGCCGACTTCGTCCAGCAACATCAACAGGCTGGCGTGGTCCAGCGTCGGCGGCGCCTGGGCGAAGGCGCCGGTGCCGAAGACGATCAGGCCGATACGGTCATCCTTGCGCTCGCCGATGAAGTCGCGCACCACGCCCTTGACGATGCTCAGGCGGTCCACTCGCTGGCCACCGGCATCAAGGTAATCGTTGGTCTCCATGGACTGCGAGATATCGATGGCCAGCATCAGGTCACGGATCGGCTGCACCCGTTCGATGGGTTTCTCCACCAAGACCGGACGCGCGCACGCCACCAGCACCAGCACCCACACCAGCAGGTTCAGGGGGAGTTGCCAGCGCCCACCGGCGGCTCCGCCGCGGCTGGGTTCCTGCCCCACGGCGCGGCTCATGGCGGCGAAGAACGGCACCCGCAAGGCGCTGCGCGATTCCCGGTAGGCCGGCAGGTAGCGCCAGGCGAGCCAGGGCAACGGCAGCAGGAGCAGCAGCCAGGGCAGGTCAAACTGCCACATGGTGCACCTCGATCCATTCCCGGCAGACCGCCAGCAGGGCCTGCGTCTCCTGCTCGTCCAGCGCCTGGACGCGCTCATCCGGCGCATAGGCCAGCATGGCCAGCCGCTGATCCAGATCAGCCGGCAGCTGCGCCGGGCTGCGGCCTTGCAGATAGCTGCGCCAGGCGCTGCCACCCAGCGCCGCCGTGGCTTCGCCACCGGGCATCGACAGTGCCACACGCTTGAGCAGCGAAGGCAGCTGGCGCAGCGCGGCTAGTCGACGTTGCGGGTCCGCCAGGGCCGTACCCAGGTCATCCAGGAGCAGCAGCGCCTCGCGCCGATAGCGGTCGCGCCGCCATCGCCGGTAGCGCCATAGCGCCCAAACGGCCAAGGCCGCCACGAGCAGCAGGGCAAGTACCGCCCAGGCCCAGGTCTGCGGCCAGTAGCTGACCAGCGTCGGTGGCGCCGGCAGTTCCTGGAGCTGGTCGATGCGCGGAGTGCTCATCGCGCCAGGCGCCCCAGCTCGCCGCGCAGTTGCTCCAGGCTGTCGCGGCCGCTGCTGAACATCATCAAGGGCACCTGGCTGCGGCGCAGCAGGGTCGCCACGTCCTTCAGGCGGCCGGATAGGAACTCGCCCAGCGGCCGGTGCACCTGTCGCCGGCCAACCTCCAGCTCCACCTGCAGCTCGCCCTGGGTCACGGTCACGCGGCCGCGATCCGGCAGGCGCAGGGCAAGTGGATCGAATACCTGCAAGGCCAGCACGTCGTTATGCGAGCTCAGCTGCCGCAACAGCTGCAGCGTCTGGTCGGTCACGCCGGCAAAGTCACTGATGATCACCACCAGGCTGTCGTGCCCCGCTACCCCCAGGCATTGGCGCAGCGCCCGGTCGAGCTGGCCGGGTGCATCGTCGTCGCTGCGGGTGGCTTGCAGTGCATGGTTGTGCCGCACGATGGCCGCGCACAGCGCCTCGACTCTGGCCCGGCTGCGCAAGGGGCGGATGTACTCGATCTGGCGGTCGCCGAACACCAGGCCGCCGACCCGGTCACCCGCCTGCAGAGCCATCCAGGCGCCGAGCGCGGCAATCTCCGCAGCGGTCACGGACTTGAAGCTGCGCTTGGAGCCGAAATACATGCTCATGCGCTGGTCCACCAGCAGCAGCGTGGGGCGGTCGCGCTCCTCGGTATAGCTGCGCACGAAGGGCTTGCCGTAGCGCAGCGAGGCGCGCCAGTCCAGATGACGCAGGTCGTCGCCAGGGTTGTACTGCCGCAGTTCGTCAAAGCTCAGCCCCCGGCCGCGCAGGCGCGCCGCGTGGCTGCCGGAAAGGATGCTGGACAACGGTTGCCGCGACAGGAAGCTCAGGCCGCGCACGCGATGTTCCAGCAGCATCAGCTGGTCCAGCGAGGCGTAGACGAAACCATCGGCGACCGGCTGCTGATCCGCCATCGACGCCCTCCTCCTCAGGCAGGAATCGCGACTTTGTCGAGCAGCCGGTCGATCACCTGATCGGCACCGACGCCATCGGCCACCGCGTCATAGGACAGCAGCAGGCGATGACGCAGAACGGGATGCACGACAGCGCGTACATCGTCGGGCGTGACGTAATCATTGCCGGCCATCCAGGCGTGGGCGCGGGAAACGCGGTCCAGGCTGATGCCGCCGCGCGGGCTGGCGCCGACCTTCAACCAGCGGGCCAGGTCGGCGTCATAGTCGGCGGGGCGGCGAGTGGCATGGATGAGGTCGATCAGGTAGCGGTCGATGGCGTCCGAGACATGTACGTCGCCCACTTCCCGGCGCGCCGCGAACACGGCGTCCTGGGCAAGCGGCGTGATCTCCAGCGGCTCGGCGCCGGACTGCTGGCTGCGCTCCTCGGCGCGCACCAGTTGCAATACGCGGGACTCGTCCTCGACCTTGGGATAGTCGATCAGCAGCTTCATCAGGAAGCGGTCCATCTGCGCTTCCGGCAACGGGTACGTGCCTTCCTGCTCGATGGGGTTCTGCGTCGCCAGCACCATGAACAGGCCAGGCATCCGATGCGTTTGTCCGGCGACGGTGATCTGGCGCTCTTCCATGGCTTCGAGCAACGCCGCCTGCACCTTGGCCGGCGCGCGGTTGATCTCGTCGGCGAGGATGACATTGCCGAACAGCGGCCCCGGCTGGAACCTGAGCTGGTTGCCCTGCTCGGTCTGCTGGAGGATCTCGGCACCGGTGATGTCCGACGGCAACAGGTCGGGGGTGAACTGCACGCGGCTCATGCGGGCATCGAGGTGCTTCGACAGCGCCTTGACGGTGCGGGTCTTGGCCAGCCCGGGCAGGCTTTCCAGCAAGACGTGACCGTTGGCCAGCAGGCCCAGCAGGATGTGGCGGACGGTTTCTTCCTGGCCGAGCACCTGCGCCGACACGGCGGCTTCCAGGCCAGCAATCTGTTCACGCGTGGACACGGGGATGATCCTTGTATCGTGGGTTCGGGTTCCTTGCCGATGGCGTGCTGGAATTGCCCTCCAGCCACACTGCCGTGCCACGGCCTGCTGGATAACGGTAGCCCACTGGTAATGCTTCGCTATGGAAGCGTGTTGCCATGATGCGGGCAGGCAAAACCAGGGAGGCTGGCGGCAGCGTGCTGTGCAGTCTCGGCTTCCACCATCGTCAATTCGAGCGTCGCGAGGCCCGCGCAGCAGTGCTGGCGGGCCCCGGGCAGCAGAGCTGGGGAAGTCTCACTGCTCCTGGTAATGCATGAACTTCTCCAGCATCTGGTCCACGGTGAAAGTGGCCGGGCGCTGGCGCGGCGGGTATTCCTTGAACGTGGTGAGGAACTGCTGGACACGGATCATTGCCGGCAAGGCCACCACCGCCACCTTCTTGTCCCACCAGACGTTGTAGCTGTTGGAGTCGGTGTCGGCGCGCTCGAACGGATCGCGCCGCAGGTTGAAGACCTTGGGAATGCGCAGGTCGACGAAGGGATCGCGCCACACGTCGAAGCGCTTAGCCCGCTGCTCGGAGAACACCACCTTCCAGTCACCGTCGCGCATGCCGAGCAACTTGCCGTCATCGCTGAAATAGTAGAAGTCGGTGCGCGGGCCCTTGTCGCTCTTGCCCTCCAGGTAAGGCAGGAAGTTGTAGCCGTCCAGGTGGACCTTGAACTGCTTCGGCCCGGCCTGGTAACCCTTGAGCAATTGCTCCTTGACGTCGCTGACGCCCGCGGCGGCCATCAGCGTCGGCAGCCAGTCCTGGGCGGACATGATGTCGTTGGACACCTCACCGGCCTTGAAGTGATTCGGCCAGCGCACGATGGCCGGCACCCGGAAGCCACCCTCCCAGTTGGTGTTCTTCTCGCCGCGGAACGGCGTGATGCCCGCATCCGGCCACTGGTTGAAGTGCACGCCGTTATCGGTGGTGTAGAGCACGATGGTGTTTTCGCTCACGCCCAGGTCGTCGAGCTGCTTCAGCAACTGGCCGACGTGGCCATCGTGTTCGAGCATGCCGTCGTTGTAGAAGTCCTGCCCGGACTTCCCCGCCACCTTGTCGCTGATGTGCGTGTAGTAGTGCATGCGGCTGGAGTTGAACCAGACGAAGAAGGGCTTGTCGGCCTTGACCGCCTTGTCGATGAAGTTCTTCGAGGCTTGCAGGAACTCTTCGTCGATCGTCTCCATGCGCTTGCTGGTGAGCGCGCCCAGGTCCTCGATCTTGCCGTCGGCGGTGCTGTGGATGACACCGCGAGGGTGGATCATCTTGTCGATGGCCGGGTTCTTCGTCCAGTCGGGATCTTCCGGCCCCTCTTCGGCATTGAGGTGGTAGAGGTTGCCGAAGAACTCGTCGAAACCGTGGTTGGTCGGCAGGAACTCGTCGCGGTCGCCCAGGTGGTTCTTGCCGAACTGGCCGGTCATGTAGCCCAGCGGCTTGAGCAGCTCTGCCAGCGTCGGGTCTTCCTTCTGGATGCCGATCGGCGAGCCGGGGATTCCGACCTTGGTCAGGCCGGTGCGTACCGGGTGCTGGCCAGTGATGAAGGCCGCACGCCCCGCAGTGCAACTCTGCTCACCGTAGTAGTCGGTGAACATCACGCCCTCATTGGCGAGGCGATCTATGTTGGGCGTCTTGTAGCCCATCATTCCGTAACTGTACTTGCTGATGTTGGTGATGCCGATGTCGTCGCCGAAGATGACCAGGATATTCGGCTTGTCCGCAGCCAGTAGCGCTGTCGGCAAGGACATGCTTGCAAGCATGAGCGTGGCGATGCCACACCAGTGAGCCAGACGAGAACCCGATTTCATTGTTGTTATGGCCTTGTTGCAGGGAGTTGGGCTGATTTCGGCGCAGTGCTCAGAATCGGTTGAAGATGTCACCTACGCTGGCCGGAACTCCTCCGTGCTCTGCTGTATCGGCCCTGGGTGTCGGTACATGCCCCTGAATGGCGGCACAGGTCAGACCCACTGTCGCGACAAGGAACAGGCAAGCCAGTAAGCGCATGGCGATCTCCTACATTCGGCACAGGCCGCTGCAGCGTTGTTATTGCCTGCAAGTGTTCGGAAGAACCGCACCTGTTTTCTTGTCTTTTTACGTCAGGATTTTTTCATTTGACGTCAATCCTCGCGCCCTCTTCCGCGCAACCGAGCGCTCGCTCTTAATCCGGTGGGGCCTGGGCCGACTATTAATTTCACTGTGAATTTAAAGTCGGCTTGCACATCGCGTTTGGCTATCTAGGCTGATTTCACAGCCACCCCTCTCGATGGGGAATCGGAACTCGACTCCAGAAAGCATTCGGAGCATTGAGCCGCCACAGGCCTGCACTTGTGGCGGTTGATAACGGTGTGCACTCGGAGCGCCAGATGAACGCGGATCACCTACGAACCAAGCCTGCTTCTGTTTATCTGCTATCGACGGTTTTCCTGGCTTGCCTGAGCAGCCCTGCGCTGGCGGGCGGCATCCTGATCTACGAGGCCGGGCAGGAAGGCAATGGCCTTGCCAACGCCGGCTCCGCTGCGCTGGCCACCGATCCGAGCGTGCTGATGAGCAACCCGGCCGGCATCGCCGAACTCAAGGGCACGCAGATCAGCGCCAACGCCCAGGTGATCCTCGGCGACATCCGCTTCTCCCGTGACAGCAATAACCAGTTCGATGGCAACGAAGGCGGCAATGCCCTGCAATGGTTGCCGGGCTCCAGCCTGTTCATCAGCCACCAGATCGACGACCGCTCGGCCATCGGCTTCGGCATGTACGGCAATTTCGGCCTGGCGCTCGATTACGACGACGACTGGGCCGGCCGCTACTTCACCCAGGAGGCGGCGGTAATCGGCGTGTCCTTCCAGCCAACCCTGGCGCACAAGTTCACCGACGACCTCACCGTGGGCATCGGTCCGCGCTTCGTCTACGGCTACTACCGCACCGAGATGGCCATCAACAACAACCTGCTCGGGCTGGCGGACCGACCGGACGGCCAGCTGGAATACAAGGACACCGACGTCGGCACCGGGGTCAACCTGGGCCTGCTCTACCACGTGAGCGACCGTACGCAGATCGGCCTCGCCTACACCAGCAAGGTCAAGCTGGAGTTCAAGGACAGCCCGGATGTGCGCAAGGTCAGCAACCCGATCATCAATGCCGCGCTCAATCGCCTGGATGTCGACTCGCTGGAACTGGACATGAACATCCCGCAGACGGCGACCCTGAGCATCGCCCACCAGCTCGACCCGCAATGGAAGCTGCTGGGCAGCCTGGGCTGGCAGGACTGGAGCGACTTCGGCCAGATCGGCGTGGAAGTCGACGCCAACGCCGGCGGCGTCGACCGCACCGTCGACCGCCAGTACAAGGACACCTGGCACGCCTCCTTCGGCGCGCAGTACCAGGCCAACCCGCGCCTGCGCTGGAGCATGGGCCTGGGCTACGACAGCTCGGCGGTGGACGACAAGGATCGCACCGTCGACAACCCCATGGGCGAGGCCTGGCGCCTGGCGACCGGGGTGAACTACGAGCTGGAAGAGGGCCTCGACCTGCATGTGGCCTACACCCTGGTCTGGATGGGCGACATGGACGACGAGCAGACCAAGTCCCGATCCGGCGAAACCCTCTCCGGTACCTATCGCAATGCCGCCCTGCACATTCTGGGCGGCGGTGCGACCTGGCGGTTCTGACAACCCACGTAAACGAAGCATTCACGCGACGAAGAACGCGATCCAACACCTGCTGTACCTACAAGGAGCGACTCGATGCACACCAAACTCCTGGCCCTGTGCCTGGCTTCCATCACCCTCGCCGGCTGCGCAAGCAAGTACGTCGAGCCCGAGAAATACTCAGGCTTCCTCAAGGACTACAGCGTCCTCAAGGAAGACAAATCGCCCTCCGGCGCGCCAGTGATGCGCTGGATCAAACCCGGCATCGACGCCAATCAGTTCACCAGTGTGTATGTCGAGCCGAGCCAGCTCTACCCGCAGCCGCAAGCCAGCGAGAAGATTCCGCAGAGCACCCTGGACGGTATTACCAAATACTATGACCAGGCCCTGAAGACGCAATTCTCCAAGGCCCTGCCACTGGCCGAAGGCCCCGGCCCGGGCGTGCTGATCGTGCGCCCGGCGATCACTGCTGTCAGCGCCTCGACCAAGAGCCTGCAGCCTTATGAGGTCATTCCGATCGCCCTGATCGCCGCCGGCGTCAGTACCGCCACCGGCATCCGCGACCAGGACACCAGCATCGCCACCGAAGCCGCCTTCCTCGATGGCAGCAACGGCACGGTAGTCGCCCAGGTGGTACGCAAGGGCGCCGGTACCGAGCTGGAAAACTCCTCCCAGGTCATGACCGCCAACGACGCCAAGGCCCTGCTCGATGGCTGGGCGCGGGACATGGTCAAGTCCTACGAGCAGTTGAAGCGCAAGTAGAACCCGACGAGTCCAGGAAGGACGCCACCAAGCATCTGCTGGAACAATGAAAAAGGCCGCCTTGTGGGCGGCCTTTTTCATTGGAGGCTCAGTACGGCGTGATCAGGCCATCGCTTCCTGGGGCTTGCCCAGCAGCCGGTCGATCACCACCATCACGGCCAGCATGGCGACCGAGGGGATCAGCCAGGCCAGGCCCTGTTCGGCCAGCGGCAGATGCTCCATCCAGGCCGGCATCCAGGCGTCGAGCTTGGCGCCCTTGAGCGCGTCGATGATGCCGAAGACGAAGGAAATCACCATGACCGGAGCAACGATGCGGGTCTGCGAGCGCCACAGGCTGGCGCAGAAGCTCAGCGCTACCAGCACGATGCACGGCGGGTAGATGGCGGTCAGCACCGGGATGGAGAACTGGATGAGCTTGGTCAGCCCCAGGTTCGACACCAGCAGCGAGAAGCCCGCCAGGATGATCACGAGGCTGCGGTACGACAGCGGCAGGATGCGGCAGAAGTACTCGGCGCAGGCGCAGGTCAGGCCCACGGCAGTGACCAGGCAGGCCAGTGCGATCAGCACGGCGAGGAAAGTACTGCCCAGCGAGCCGAAGGTATGCTGCACGTAGGCGTGCAGGACGGCAGCGCCGTTGGCGGCACCGGCGGCAATCTCATGGCTGCCCGAGCCCAGGCGGAACAGGCTGATGTACACCAGCGCCAGGCCGACACCGGCGATCAGGCCGGCAATGATGGCGTAGCGGGTGATCAGCCGCGGCGAATCCACGCCACGGGAGCGGATCGCGTTGACGATGACGATGCCGAAGACCAGCGCGCCAAGGGTGTCCATGGTCAGGTAGCCATTGACGAAGCCCTGGGAGAACGCCGCGGCCTGGTAGGCCGGCTCAGCAACGCCGATGGGGCCGGCCGGCAGCATGAAGGCAGCGATGCCCAGGGCGGCCAGGGCGATGATCTTCAGCGGCGCGAGGAAGCGGCCGACGGTATCCAGCAGCTTGCCCGGATACAGCGAGATCACCAGCACCACCAGGAAGTACACCAGGCTGTAGAGGAACAGCGGCAGAGCGCCCTCCCCGGTCAGCGGCGCCAGGCCGACTTCGAAGGAGACGGTGGCAGTACGCGGGGTGGCGAACAGCGGCCCGACCGACAGGTAGCAGACGGCCGCCAGCAACCCACCGGCAACGCGACCGATCGGGTGGCTCAGGGTGTCCATCGCGCCGCCGACTTTTGCCAGCGCGACGACGGTGATCACCGGCAGGCCGACCGCGGTGATCAGGAAGCCCAGTGCGGCCATCCACACGTGCGGCCCCGACTGCAGGCCCACAATCGGCGGGAAGATGATGTTGCCCGCGCCGACGAACAGCGCGAAGGTCATAAAACCCAATGCCAGGACGTCCTGGCCTTTCAAGACTTTCATGAAGGGAAATACCACAGTGCTTTAGCGGGTTTGTGGTCTCCCAAGGCACGCACGCCGTACGGACGTGACAAAGCCGCATCGAACGGGACTGGCCGACTCACTCGGGGCGAGCCTGCGCATCCTGTGATGCTGCTGTCATCGGTACGGAGAGTTGTTCTTGGAAGTCCGATAGCAGAGGTTTTCCATGGGCTCGTGGCCCGGTTGCTCCTGCATTCTGGTTATCCCGCCATCCTTGACGGTCAGGAATCGCCGTCGCTTCCGGGTAGGAATTGACGGTGAGCGAGCCCTCCCTTGTGGGGAGCGCGACGCTTCATATAGTTGCTAGCCTAACGATCTATTCCGATGAGCTGCACTGACATACGTCAGATCGTCCGCGCAATGATCGGCGATGTCGCCTGAACGACACTTTTCAGACGAGGCAGAAACGACAGAGGCCACCCGAAGGTGGCCTCTGTTGACGAACGGTTAAATAAGCGAGGCGCTTACTTGACCGGCCAGCCGGTCAGCTCGGCCAGGGCCTTGCCGATGTCGGCCAGGGAACGCACAGTTTTCACACCAGCGTCCTGCAGGGCGGCGAACTTCTCGTCCGCAGTGCCCTTGCCGCCGGAGATGATGGCGCCGGCGTGGCCCATGCGCTTGCCGGGCGGTGCGGTGACACCAGCGATGTAGGACACCACCGGCTTGGTCACGTTGGCCTTGATGTAGGCAGCCGCTTCTTCTTCAGCCGAACCACCGATTTCGCCGATCATGACGATGGCTTCGGTTTTCGGGTCTTCCTGGAACAGCTTCAGGATGTCGATGAAGTTGGAGCCCGGGATCGGGTCGCCACCGATGCCCACGCAGGTGGACTGGCCGAAGCCGGCGTCGGTGGTCTGCTTCACGGCTTCGTAGGTCAGGGTGCCGGAACGCGACACGATGCCTACCTTGCCCGGCAGGTGGATGTGACCCGGCATGATGCCGATCTTGCACTCGCCGGGAGTGATCACGCCCGGGCAGTTCGGGCCGATCAGGCGTACGCCCAGCTCGTCGCACTTGACCTTGGCTTCCAGCATGTCGATGGTCGGGATGCCTTCGGTGATGCAGACGATCAGCTTGATGCCGCCGAAGGCCGCTTCCAGGATCGAGTCCTTGCAGAACGGAGCCGGAACGTAGATGACCGACGCGTCAGCGCCGGTAGCTTCCACGGCTTCCTTGACGGTGTTGAACACCGGCAGGCCCAGGTGGGTGGTGCCGCCCTTGCCGGGGGTCACGCCGCCAACCATCTTGGTGCCGTAGGCGATGGCTTGTTCGGAGTGGAAGGTACCCTGCGAGCCGGTGAAGCCCTGGCAGATGACTTTGGTGTCTTTATTGATCAGGACGCTCATTACTTACCCTCCGCGGCCTTGACGACTTGCTGGGCAGCGTCGGTCAGGCTGGTCGCCGCGATGATGTTCAGACCGCTTTCGGCCAGGACCTTGGCGCCGAGGTCGGCGTTGTTGCCTTCCAGACGAACGACAACCGGGATTTTCACGCCGACTTCTTTCACGGCGCCGATGATGCCTTCGGCAATCATGTCGCAGCGAACGATGCCGCCGAAGATGTTCACCAGAACGGCAGCGACGTTGCTGTCGGACAGGATGATCTTGAACGCTTCGGTCACGCGCTCTTTGGTGGCACCGCCGCCAACGTCGAGGAAGTTGGCCGGCTTGCCGCCGTGCAGGTTGACGATGTCCATGGTGCCCATGGCCAGGCCAGCGCCGTTGACCATGCAGCCGATGTTGCCTTCCAGCGCGACGTAGTTCAGTTCCCACTTCTGCGCATGGGCTTCACGAGCGTCGTCCTGGGACGGGTCGTGCATGGCGCGCAGCTTGGGCTGACGGTACATGGCGTTGGAGTCGATGTTGATCTTGGCGTCCAGGCAGTGCAGGTTGCCGTCTTTCTTGATCACCAGCGGGTTCACTTCCAGCAGCGCCAGGTCGTAATCCTGGAACAGCTTGGCCAGGCCCACGAAGATGTGGGTGAACTGCTTGATCTGGTCGCCCTTCAGGCCCAGCTGGAAAGCCAGCTCGCGACCCTGGTACGGCTGAGCGCCAACCAGCGGATCGATGGTGGCTTTCAGGATCTTCTCAGGGGTCTCGTGCGCAACTTTCTCGATGTCCACGCCACCTTCGGTGGAGGCCATGAAGACGATGCGACGGCTGGAACGGTCGACAACGGCGCCGAGGTACAGCTCCTTGTCGATGTCGGTGCAGGATTCCACCAGGATCTTGCTGACCGGCTGGCCGTTGGCGTCAGTCTGGTAAGTCACCAGACGCTTGCCCAGCCAGTTGGCGGCGAACGCCTTGGCGTCCTCTTTGCTCTTGACCAGCTTCACACCGCCCGCTTTACCGCGGCCACCGGCGTGTACCTGGGCTTTAACGACCCACTCGGTACCACCGATTTTTTCACAGGCTTCTGCGGCCTCTTCGGGTGTGTCGACGGCGAAGCCCTTGGATACGGGCAGGCCGTACTCAGCGAACAGCTGCTTACCCTGATATTCGTGGAGATTCATGCTTGTCTACCGTTTTCGTCTTGGGTATTGCGCATTCGGCGCGGCGCTCGTGGCGCCACGCCACCTGTGACCGAGTCCCCCTCGGGGGAGAAACGATCCGGCGGGTCGGGGGCAGCCCCTCGCAAAAGACTGCCGCCCTCCCCGCCGTGGTCCCGTTCCTTAGCGCTTCTTGCGGTTGGCGATGTGGATGGCGTGGCCATTCACTGCCAGGGCCGCTTCGTGCAGCGCTTCGGACAGAGTCGGGTGGGAGAAGACCATCATGCCCAGGTCTTCGGCACTGGTGCCGAATTCCATGCCGATCGCGCCTTGCTGTACCAGCTCGGCGGCGCTCGGGCCGATCACGTGGACGCCCAGTACGCGGTCGGTCTTGGCATCGGCGATGACCTTGACCAGGCCGGTGGTGTCGTTGGCGGCCATGGCACGGCCGCTGGCGGCGAACGGGAAGGTACCGACGTTGACTTCAACGCCTTCGCCTTTCAGCTGCTGCTCGGTCTTGCCGACCCATGCGATTTCCGGGTGGGTGTAGATCACCGACGGAATCAGGTCGTAGTTCATCTGAGCCTTGTGGCCGGCGATGCGCTCGGCAACCATCACGCCCTCTTCCGAGGCCTTGTGCGCCAGCATGGCGCCGCGGACCACGTCACCGATGGCGTAGACGCCCGGAACGCTGGTCTTGCAGTGGTCGTCGACGTAGATGAAGCCACGCTCATCCAGGGTCACGCCGCTGTCGGCGGCCAGCAGGTCGGTGGTCACCGGGCGACGGCCCACAGCCACGATCAGCTTGTCGAAGGTTTCCTTCTGCTCGCCATTGGCGTCAGTGAAGGTCACGGTGACCTGCTTCTTCTTCACGTCCGAACCGGTGACGCGAGCGCCCAGGCGGATGTTCAGGCCTTGCTTGGTCAGGACCTTCAGGGCTTCCTTGGCGATCTGCTCGTCGGCAGCCGGGAGGAACTTGTCCAGGGCTTCCAGGACGGTGACTTCAGCGCCCAGGCGAGCCCAGACCGAACCCAGCTCCAGGCCGATGACGCCAGCGCCGATCACGCCGAGCTTCTTCGGTACGCTCTGAAATTCCAGGGCGCCGGTGGAGTCGACGATCACGTCTTCGGTCAGCGGGGCCGGCGGGATTTCAACCGGCTTGGAGCCCGAGGCGATGATGATGTTGTCGGCTTCCAGAACCTGGGTCTTGCCGTCCAGGCCGGTCACTTCGACCTGCTTGTTGGCCAGGACCTTGCCGTGGCCTTCGAAGGAGGTCACGCCGTTGGCCTTGAACAGGGTGGCGATGCCGCCGGTCAGGTTCTTCACGATGTTGGCCTTGCGGGCAATCATCGCCGGAACGTCCATCTTCACGCCGCCGGTGGAGATACCGTGGACGTCGAAGCCTTCTTTGGCTTCCTTGTACTTCCAGGAGCTGTCCAGCAGTGCCTTGGACGGGATGCAACCTACGTTCAGGCAGGTACCGCCGAGGGCAACCTTGCCCTCTTTACCGATGTACTTCTCGATGCAAGCGGTCTTCAGGCCGAGCTGGGCGGCACGGATGGCGGCTACATAGCCGCCGGGGCCGGCACCAATCACAACCACGTCGAATTTCTGGCTCATGTCTCAATCCTTATTCCGGTGAAGCGGACGGCCCCTTTCGGGGCCGTCGTGTAGTACGGGGCCGTCGTGTGAATTGACGTATCAGACGTCCAGCAGCAGGCGAGCCGGGTCTTCCAGCAGATCCTTCATGGTGACCAGGAAGCTTACTGCTTCCTTGCCATCGATCATGCGGTGATCGTAGGACAGCGCCAGGTACATCATCGGCAGGATGACCACTTGACCGTTAACGGCCATCGGGCGCTCCTGGATCTTGTGCATGCCGAGGATGGCGGTCTGCGGCGGGTTGACGATCGGAGTCGACAGCAGGGAACCGAATACGCCACCGTTGGAAATGGTGAAAGTACCACCGGTCATGTCTTCGATGGACAGCTTGCCGTCTTTGGCTTTCTTGCCGAAGGTGGCGATGCCGTTCTCGATCTCGGCCAGGCTCATGAACTCGGCATTACGCAGAACCGGTACGACCAGACCGCGGTCGCTGGAAACTGCCACACCGATGTCCTGGTAGCCGTGGTAGACGATGTCGTTGCCGTCGATCGAGGCGTTGACACCCGGGAAGCGCTTCAGGGCTTCGGTGGCGGCCTTGACGAAGAAGGACATGAAGCCCAGGCGTACGCCGTTGTGCTTCTTCTCGAACAGGTCCTTGTACTTGTTGCGCAGGTCCATGATCGGCTTCATGTTGACTTCGTTGAAGGTAGTCAGCATGGCCATGGAGGACTGGGCTTCGACCAGACGCTCGGCAACCTTGGCGCGCAGGCGGGTCATCGGAACGCGTTTCTCGACTCGGTCGCCAGCGGCGAACACCGGAGCAGCGGCAGCCGGAGCTGCAGCCTTGGCAGCCGGAGCGGCGGCCGGGGCGTTCTTCTTGGCTTCAACGGCAGCGACGACGTCTTCCTTGGTGACGCGACCGCCCTTGCCGGTACCGGCCAGGCTGTTCGGGTCGATGCCGTTTTCTTCGGCCAGCTTGCGGGCAGCCGGCGAGAGGATGTTGTCGTCGCCAGCGGCAGCAGCGGCCGGTGCAGCGGCAGCAGGTGCAGCAGCCGGAGCCGAGGCAGCAGCCGGAGCGGCAGCGGCAGCACCGCCTTCGCTCAGCTTGCCCAGCAGCTCGTTGGAGAGAACGGTGTCGCCTTCGTTCTTGACGATCTCTGCCAGGACGCCGTCAGCCTCGGCCAGTACTTCGATCACGACCTTGTCGGTCTCGATGTCGACGATCAGTTCGTCGCGCTTGACGGCTTCACCGACCTTCTTGTGCCAGGTTGCAACGGTGCCGTCGGCAACCGATTCCGGGAAGGTTGGGGCTTTGATTTCGATAGCCATTATGTGTGTTTCCTTAAATTCGGTATCAACTGCGCGTTGGCGTTAAACGGTGAAGGCGTCCTGCAGCAGTTTTTCCTGCTGCTCGGCGTGCATCGAAGCGTAGCCGCAAGCCGGAGCTGCCGAGCCTTCGCGGCCCGCGTATTCCAGGTTGAGACCTTTCTTGTGCGCGGCGATGACACGACGCATATGGTGCTGCGAGCAGAACCAGGCACCCTGGTTCATCGGCTCTTCCTGACACCAGACGATGTGCTTGAGGTTCTTGTACTGCGACAGCACCTCGGCCAGATCGTCTTCCGGGAAGGGATACAGCTGCTCGAGGCGAACGATCGCGATGTTCTCGAGACCTTCGGCGCGACGCTTCTCCAGCAGGTCGTAGTACACCTTGCCGCTGCACAGCACGATGCGGTCGACTTTCTTCGGATCCAGGCTGTCGATCTCGTTGATCACAGTCTGGAACGAGCCGTCGGCCAGATCTTCCAGGGTCGAGATGGCCAGCTTGTGACGCAGCAGCGACTTCGGAGTCATCACGATCAGCGGCTTGCGCAGCGGACGGATCACCTGACGGCGCAGCATGTGGTAGACCTGCGCCGGGGTAGTCGGCACGCAGACCTGGATGTTCTGCTCGGCGCACAGCTGCAGGTAACGCTCCAGGCGCGCGGAGGAGTGCTCCGGACCCTGGCCTTCGTAACCGTGCGGCAGCAGCATGGTCAGACCACACAGACGTTGCCACTTGGTTTCGCCGCTGGTGATGAACTGGTCGATCACGACCTGCGCACCGTTGGCGAAGTCACCGAACTGGGCTTCCCAGGTCACCAGCGCGTTCGGCATGGTGGTGGCGTAGCCGTATTCGAATGCCAGTACTGCTTCTTCCGAAAGGTAGGAGTCGTACAGGCTGACGCGCGGCTGACCTTCGAACAGGTTGGCCAGCGGGATGTAGACCGAGTCATCCTTCTGGTTGTGCAGCGCCGCATGGCGGTGCGAGAAGGTGCCGCGGCCGACGTCCTGACCGGTCATGCGAACCGGGTGACCTTCGAACAGCAGGGTGGCGTAGGCCAGGTTCTCGGCGAAGCCCCAGTTGATGGGCATGCCGCCGGCAGCCATCTTCGCGCGGTCTTCGTAGATCTTCTGCACCTGACGCTGCATGACGAAGCCGTCCGGGGTCTCCAGCAGCTTGGCGGAGAGGTCCTGCAGGGTCTTCAGGTCGAAGCGGGTGTCGTGTCGCGCGGTCCAGGCATGGCCCACGTACGGACGCCAGTCGACGAAGAGCTCCTTGTTGGGCTCCTTCACCAGGCTCTTCACCACGTGCTGGCCGTTGTCGAGAGCGTCGCGATATTCGTCGACCTTCTCCTGGGCCTGCTCGGTGGTCTGCACGCCGGCTGCGATCAGCGCGTCGGCATACAGGTCACGGGTGGTGCGCTGCTTGGCGATCTGCTGGTACATCAGCGGCTGGGTGCCGCTCGGCTCGTCGGCCTCGTTGTGGCCGCGACGGCGGTAGCAGACCAGGTCGATGACCACGTCACGCTTGAACTGCATGCGGTAGTCGACGGCCAGCTGGGTCACGAACAGGACCGCTTCCGGATCGTCGCCGTTCACATGGAAGATCGGCGCCTGGATCATCTTGGCCACGTCGGTCGCGTACTCGGTGGAACGAGCATCGTCCTGGCGGCTGGTGGTGAAGCCCACCTGGTTGTTGATCACGATATGGATGGTGCCGCCCGTCTTGTAAGCACGGGTCTGCGACATCTGGAAGGTCTCCATGACCACGCCCTGCCCCGCGAAGGCGGCATCACCGTGGATGGAGATCGGCACGACCTTGTCACCGGTGCCGTCCTTGCGACGGTCCTGGCGGGCGCGTACCGAACCCTCGACCACCGGGGAAACGATTTCCAGGTGCGAGGGGTTGAACGCCAGGGCGAGGTGGACTTCGCCGCCGGTGGTCATGACGTTGGAAGAGAAGCCCTGGTGGTACTTCACGTCACCGGAGCCCATCTCGACCAGCTTCTTGCCTTCGAACTCGTCGAACAGCTCGCGCGGGTTCTTGCCCAGGGTGTTGACCAGGACGTTCAGACGGCCGCGGTGGGCCATGCCGATGACGATTTCCTTCACACCATAGGAGCCGGAGCGCTGGATGATCTCGTCGACCATCGGGATCAGGCTCTCGCCGCCTTCCAGGCCGAAGCGCTTGGTGCCCGGGTACTTGGTGCCCAGGTATTTTTCCAGGCCTTCGGCAGCGGTCAGGCGCTCGAGCAGGTGGGAGCGGGCGTCGGCGGAGTACGTCGGACGGCCACGGACGCTTTCCAGGCGCTGGGCGAACCAGTGACGCTGCTCGGAGTCGACGATGTGCATGAACTCGGCGCCGATGGTGCTGCAGTAGGTCTGCTTCAGCGCATCGATGATTTCACGCAGGGTCGCTTCTTCCTTGCCGATGTAGAGCTCACCGGTACGGAAAGTAGTGTCGAGGTCTGCAGCGGTGAGCCCGTAATGTTCCAGCGACAGGTCGGAGGGAGCGGTACGCACCCAGAGACCCAGCGGATCGAGCGATGCTGCCTGATGTCCACGCAGACGGTATGCCAGGATCAGGCGCAGGACTTCAACCTGCTTTTTCTCGTGCTCGGTGCTTACGCTGCCAGCGGAAACAGGCGCGGCGCGGCGCTGGTTCTTGGCCAGGAGTACGAAATGATCACGGATAGAGGAATGCGAAACGTCGGGGGCAGGATTGCCGTCGGCAGGAAGCTTCTGGAAGTACGTGCGCCACTCTTCTGGCACAGCGTTCGGGTCGTGCAGGTAGAGCTCGTAGAGCTCTTCGACGTAGGCAGCGTTTCCACCGGATAGATGGGCACTGTTCCACATCCGCTGCATTACGCTTTCGTGCATGCTTGGTCACCCTCGGTAAGGGGACTCCACCTGTGGAACCTCTGGCGCGAAGTCAAACACAGCGACTTCAAGCCACCGATTCCCGCAGATAGTCCGGGTACCAGCCCGGATGCCCCTGCTGGTCATATATACGTTTTCAAAACAGGACCCCCGCTTTGTGGGCTTGGGTCCTAAGGACTGTACCGCCGGACAATGTTCCGGCGGCACAGGTGTCGCTCTTTCATGATCTTTGGGCGCAAGGCCCGCAGATCAAGTGCCGCTCTGCAGCAGCATGTTACGGATGTGACCGATTGCCTTGGTGGGGTTCAGACCCTTCGGGCAAACGTTCACGCAGTTCATGATCCCGCGGCAGCGGAAGACGCTGAACGGGTCATCCAGGCTCGCCAGGCGCGCCTGAGTTTCGGTGTCACGGCTGTCGGCCAGGAAGCGGTAGGCCTGCAGCAGCGCGGCGGGACCCAGGAACTTGTCGGGGTTCCACCAGAACGACGGGCAGGAGGTCGAGCAGCAGGCGCACAGGATGCACTCGTACAGACCGTCCAGCTTCTCGCGCTCTTCCGGGCTCTGCAGACGCTCGATGGCCGGCGCTGCATATTTGTTCTGCAGGAACGGCTTCACGCTCTCGTACTGTTTGTAGAAGATGCGCATATCGACGACCAGGTCACGAATGACCGGCAGGCCCGGCAGCGGACGCAGAACCAGCTTGCCGCCCTTCAGGCCAGCGGCCGACAGGGGGGTGATGCAGGCCAGGCCGTTCTTGCCGTTGATGTTCATACCGTCGGAGCCGCACACGCCTTCACGGCAGGAACGACGATAGGAGAAGCCCTCGTCCTGTTCCTTGATCAGCGCCAGCACGTCCAGGACCATGATGTCCTTGCCGTCGGTATCGACCTGGAAGTCCTGCATGTAGGGTGCAGCGTCCTTCTCAGGGTTGTAGCGGTAAACACTCACTTGCAACATGGCGGGCACCCTTAGTAAGTACGAACCTTGGGTTCGAATGCCGGAACAGTTTTCGGCGCGAAGTTGACGGCACGCTTGGCTACACGCTTCTCACCCGGGAAGTACAGGGTGTGGCACAGCCAGTTCTCGTCATCGCGCTCCTCGAAGTCTTCACGGGCATGCGCGCCGCGGGACTCTTTGCGGGCTTCTGCCGCAATCGCAGTGGCTTCGGCCACTTCGAGGAGGTTCTGCAGTTCCAGCGCTTCGATACGCGCCGTGTTGAATGCCTGGCTCTTGTCGTTGATCTTGACGGTGGCGATACGCTCACGAAGATCAGCCAGCTGAGCGATACCTTTCTGCATGTACTCGCCGGTACGGAACACACCGAAGTAGTTCTGCATGCAGGATTGCAGCTCGCGCTTGAGCGGAGCGACTTCTTCGCCGCTGGTGCGCTCGTTCACGCCGTTCAGGCGCTTGAAAGCGGATTCCAGGTCGGACTCGGAAGCCTGGCGGTGCTCGATACCATCCTTGAGCGCCTTCTCCAGGTGCAGACCGGTGGCACGACCGAACACAACCAGGTCGAGCAGCGAGTTGCCGCCCAGGCGGTTGGCGCCGTGTACCGATACGCAAGCCACTTCGCCTACAGCGAACAGGCCTTCGATGATCTGCTCGTTGCCGTTGGCATCGGTGGTCAGGGCCTGGCCATGGATGTTGGTGGCAACGCCGCCCATCATGTAGTGGCAGGTCGGGATGACCGGGATAGGAGCGACGACCGGGTCGACGTGAGCGAAGGTCTTGGACAGTTCGCAAATGCCGGGCAGGCGGCTGTGCAGAACTTCTTCGCCGAGGTGGTCGAGCTTCAGCAGTACGTGGTCCTTGTTCGGGCCCACGCCGTTGCCGGCGATCACTTCTTTCACCATGGAACGGGCAACCACGTCGCGGCCGGCCAGGTCCTTGGCGTTCGGAGCGTAACGCTCCATGAAACGCTCGCCATGGGCGTTGATCAGGTAGCCGCCTTCACCGCGGCAGCCTTCGGTGACCAGTACACCAGCGCCGGCGATGCCGGTCGGGTGGAACTGCCACATCTCGATGTCCTGCACCGGCACACCAGCGCGCAGCGCCATGCCGATACCGTCACCGGTGTTGATCAGGGCGTTGGTGGTGGAGGCGTAGATACGGCCGGCACCGCCAGTGGCCAGGACCACGGCCTTGGAGCGGATATAAACGGTGTCGCCGGTTTCGATGTCGATGGCGATGACGCCAACCACATGACCGTCCTGGTTCTTCACCAGATCGACCGCGTACCACTCATTAAGGAAGGAAGTACCGTTCTTCAGGTTGGCCTGATAGAGGGTGTGCAGCAGGGCGTGACCGGTACGGTCAGCCGCGGCGCAGGTGCGCGCAGCCTGGCCACCCTTGCCGAAGTCCTTGGACTGGCCACCGAACGGACGCTGGTAGATGCGGCCCTGCTCGGTACGGGAGAACGGCAGGCCCATGTGTTCCAGTTCGAACACGGCTTCCGGGCCGACGGAGCACATGTATTCGATAGCGTCCTGGTCACCGATGTAGTCGGAGCCCTTGACGGTGTCGTACATGTGCCAGCGCCAATCGTCGTTCGGGTCGGCCGAAGCGATGGCGCAGGTGATGCCGCCCTGGGCGGATACGGTGTGCGAACGGGTCGGGAAGACCTTGGTCACCACGGCAGTCTTGTGACCACCCTGGGCCAGTTGCAGCGCAGCGCGCATGCCGGCGCCGCCACCACCAACGATGATGGCGTCGAAGGAAAGAGTACGAATGCTAGCCATGGATCAGTTACCCCAGAGAATCTGCACACCCCAGACGAAGAATGCGAACATGGCCATGCCGCATACCGCCTGGACGAGGAAACGCACGACGGTCGCGGACTTGCCCAGCGCCATCGGAGTCAGGTAGTCGGTGGTGATGGTCCACATACCGACCCAGGCGTGCACGCTCAGGGAAACCAGCGTCAACAGGCTGAAGATCTTCATCAGGCTGTGGGAGAACAGACCATGCCACTCGGCGTAGGTGATACCTGGGTGAGCGATCAGGAAGCCCAGCAGGAAGAGAACATAAGCCGCGAGAACGACCGCGGAGACGCGCTGGACCATCCAGTCATAGAGACCCGAACGCGACAAGTTAGTGACGTTAGTTACCATACCCATACCCCCGCCAGAACGATCAGCACCACTGCGACAGCGATGACGATTTTCGAACCACGCTTACCGCCTTCCAGTGTTTCGCCAATACCTGCGTCCATGACGAGGTGACGAATACCGGCTACCAGGTGGTACAGCAGCGCAGACAGCAGGCCCCAAATCACAAGCTTGACCAACGGATGGGTCAGACACGCCTTCACCTGCTCGAAGCTGTCTTCGGATGCGAGGGAACGATCCAGTGCGAACAGCAGCACTGCGATGCCCACGAACAGAATGACGCCGGAGATACGGTGGAGAATCGACGTGTAAGCAGTGATAGGGAGTTGGATGGTCCTTAGGTCTAGGTTTACGGGTCGTTTGCTATTCACGGCTTTTTTCACACTGAGAGCCCCTCTATGGATCAGGGCTAGTTGTCGGGAGGTGCACTTGTCAGGTACCCATCACCTTCGGGAGTGACAACCACCAATCAAGCTAGGCCGGACGGCCCTTGGCGGCTGGTCGCCGAGTATAGACAGTTAGGCCCCTAATGACAACGGAAAGACCTCCACCTAAGGACTAATTGCCGCACCCCCATAAAAGGCGTAAACAGGCAAATTTTTCCGGCAAAACAGGGGCTTGGAGGAGCCAAACTTCTCCGATTGTGCAAATTGACATTCGGATTTATCTCTCTATAGTGGTGCGGGCCCTGCGTGGGGGGGTCGTACAGATGATTTCAAGCATAAATAGGAGGCCATCATGGCTGACAAAAAAGCGCAGTTGATCATCGAGGGCGCTGCCCCCGTCGAACTGCCTGTCCTCTCCGGCACGCTGGGTCCCGATGTTGTCGACGTGCGGGGCCTGACCTCCACGGGTCACTTCACTTTCGACCCCGGCTTCATGTCCACCGCCTCCTGCGAGTCGAAGATCACCTACATAGATGGTGATAAAGGTGTACTGCTGCATCGCGGCTACCCGATCGAACAGCTCGCCGAGAAGTCCGACTACCTGGAAACCTGCTACCTGCTGCTCAACGGCGAACTGCCCACTGCCGAGCAGAAAGAGAAGTTCGTCGGCACCATCAAGAACCACACCATGGTTCACGAGCAGCTGAAGACCTTCTTCAACGGTTTCCGCCGTGATGCGCACCCGATGGCCGTGATGTGCGGCGTGATCGGTGCCCTCTCCGCCTTCTATCACGACTCCCTGGACATCAATAATCCGAAGCACCGGGAAGTCTCGGCGCATCGTCTGATCGCCAAGATGCCGACCATCGCTGCCATGGTGTACAAGTACTCCAAGGGCGAGCCGATGATGTACCCGCGCAACGACCTGAACTATGCAGAAAACTTCCTGCATATGATGTTCAACACTCCCTGCGAGACCAAGCCGATCAGCCCTGTGCTGGCCAAGGCCATGGACCGCATCTTCATCCTGCACGCCGACCACGAGCAGAACGCCTCCACCTCCACCGTGCGCCTGGCGGGTTCCTCGGGTGCCAACCCGTTCGCCTGTATCGCCTCGGGCATCGCTGCCCTGTGGGGACCGGCTCACGGCGGTGCGAACGAAGCCGTTCTGCGCATGCTGGACGAGATCGGTGACGTATCGAACATCGAGAAGTTCGTGGCCAAGGCCAAGGACAAGAACGATCCGTTCAAGCTGATGGGCTTCGGCCACCGCGTCTACAAGAACTTCGACCCGCGCGCCAAGGTCATGAAGCAGACCTGCGACGAGGTTCTCCAGGAGCTGGGCATCAACGACCCGCAACTGGAACTGGCCATGAAGCTGGAAGAAATCGCCCGCCACGATCCGTACTTCGTGGAGCGCAACCTCTACCCGAACGTGGACTTCTACTCCGGCATCATCCTGAAGGCCATCGGCATCCCGACCAGCATGTTCACCGTGATCTTCGCCCTGGCACGTACCGTGGGCTGGATCTCGCACTGGCAGGAAATGCTCTCCGGCCCGTACAAGATCGGCCGTCCGCGCCAGCTGTACACCGGCGCCACCCAGCGCGACTTCGTGGACCTCAAGGCCCGCTAAGCGCTACGGCGTAAAAGAAAAGGCCGCCTTCGGGCGGCCTTTTTATTGCCACGGCTTTTCTGTAGGAGCGAGCTTGCTTGCTCGCGAACAGCCCCGCTGCGAGCTTCCCCACCCCTCGGTTCGCGAGCAGGAACTAGGCGTCACCTCGGTCCCGCAAAAGCAAAAAAGCCGCCCAAGGGCGGCTTCTTCACGAAAGGGAACGACAGCGCCGATTACTTCTCGGCAGCGCTGCGCAGGCCCTTCAGGGTATTCATCGGCGCATCGACCACGAAGCTGTTGGCCAGCCAGGACGGGATGCTGCCACCCGGCTCGGTCTGCACCTGGTAAGTCACCTCGGTCACGCCAGCGCCCTTGGGCACCAGCTTCCACTCGCCGATCAGTTTCGGCACGCGGATTTCGCCTTTTTCTTCCGGGATATAGGTCGGCTCGGCCTTGAGATGACGGATCAGGCCGCCGTCGGCGGTCTTCTCGGTGGTCACGTGGATCACCACGTCGCGGCCAGTCACCGGCCAGGGCATGTCGATCTTCGAGTAGGTCCAGGAATTGTCGCCTTCGGTCTTCAGCAGACGCATCTCGGCGCAGGCGTGGATCCACTTGCAGGAGCCGGCCACGTCTTCCTGCAGGGCGTTGATCTTGGCCACATCGGCCTTGATGTCGACGACGCCACGGTAGGCCTTGTACTTGGAGCCCGCGACCGGGCTGAGGAAGACCTTCACACCGTCGTCTTCCTTCTCCAGCTTCCAGTCGTCCGCCAGGGCAGTACCGGCAAAGCCCATCACGGCAGTGGCCAGCAGGGTCATACGCAATACACCACGCATCGTCTTACCTCTCTTTATTCTTGGTCTCGTAGGGTCGGCAATTGCCGGCGCCCTGTCGCAATCCGCGGTCTTGAGCGGATCGGGGCGTCAGTATGGACCGCGAAATCGTGACTTCCAAGTCACATCAGGCGGCGGTGATGCGTTCCCACTCGGTGAGGATCTGCAGGGCCTGTTCATTGCTGCTGCCACAGGCATCGGCGTCCGCATCGAAGGCCGCACAGACCTTTGGACGCCGTGAGTCGCCGAATAGTTTGCACAGATTGCGTTCATCCAGTTGCACGCAGCGCACCCCCGCAGGCTTGCCGTCGGGCATGCCGGGGATGGGCGAGGAAATCGACGGCGCTATGCAGCAGGCGCCACAGCCGATACGGCATTGCATGGTTGATGAACTCTCGACTCGCTGATCATGGGTTGGAGCGCAGCAGCCCCTGCTCGCGCAGCGCCGCCACCAGATGCGCGCCCTCGGCGGAACCGGCACGGTAGAACACCGCCGGCTCGCCAATTGGCGTGGGGACTTCAACTGTCCCGCCGGCAGCCACCTCGAAGGTGCTGCCGCTCCACAGGTGCACCCAGTGCCCCTCGGGCAATGCCACGCTCAGGCGCTGCACGCCGGGCTCCAGCACCGGGGCCACCAGAAATTGGTCGCCGAGCATATAGCTCGTCGGCGTTTCCGCCAAGCTGGCCGGATCAGCGGGAAACTCCAGCCATAGCGGGCGCACCAGCGGCCAGCCATGCTTCGCTGCCTCGTCCATCAGGCGCTGGCGGTAAGGCGCCAGCTCGCGGAACAATGTGGCGAAACGCTGCAGCTGCGCCACTGTGGCCGGCGTGCTGTAGGCCTGCACATTATCATCCGGGCGATTGCCCTCGTGGGTGCGCAGCAGGCTGGTGAAGGCGGAAAACTCCGTCCAGCGCAGCAGCAGTTCCTCGCTGCGGTGGTAGTTCCTGATCGAGCTGCTGATGGTGGTATAGCCGCCGGTGTCGCTGTGATTCAGGCTGAAACCGGAAACGCCACCAGACAGCAATCCCAACAGCGCACTGTGCAGGCCATCGTCGGCATCCCAGGTCACCAGTTGGTCACCCAGCCACAGGCTGGTGGTCAGTCCAGGGCTGCGGCTGTAGGCAGAGCGCATGAAGAACAGCAGCTCGCCTGGCCCCTCCTCGTCAACCAGTTGCCGGTTGAGCTTCGCCCACAGTTCCGGATAACGGTTGTGCAGCGCCGCGGCCGGCTCCCCGGACGCCAGCTTCGCTTCGTAGGGCAAGGCCTCGCCGAAGTCCGCCATCCAGCCGGAGAAGCCAGCGCCAAGCATTTCCTTGCGCATCACTTCGCGCAGCCACTCGGCAGCCTGAGGGTTGGTCAGGTCGACCAGCCCGGCGCTGAAGCTGGTGTTCTGCAGCAGCAGCGGCTGCCCCTGGGCGTCCACAGTCAGATAGCCATGCTCCAGCGCTTCCCGGTAGAGATTGCGGGTCGCCCCGCCCTTCTCCACCGTGTCCACCAGGAAGGGATTTACGTAGGCCAGGCTGCGAATACCCTTGGCCCGCAGCTCGGCATTGAAGGCTGACCAGCCCGGATAGCGCTCCCCATCGAGCACCCAGTTCCACCACAGTTGCTTGCCGAAACTGGTGGTGCGCTGGCCGACCCAGTCCTGCACCCAGACGCCGGCAAGCGGCACCTTCGCTTGCTCCAGCTGATGGACGATGCCACGCACACGCTCAGTGCCGCCCTGCAGCCCGAGGATCGCTCCCTGCTGCGTCCAGGCCGGCAACGGCGGCATGCGCCCGACTACCGAGGTGTGCGCCTCGATCAGTGCCTTGGGACTGCTGCCTTTATAGAAGTGCGCCTTGAGTTTGCCTGCGTGCACTTCCAGCGCCACGCGCTGATCGTCGCGCAGGTCGAAGACCTGGTACTCCGACGCCTCGCTGAAAAAGCCGTGCAGGCGCGAGGTGAGGTAGAAAGGTACTGGCGCGTAGGTGGTCCACCAATCACCACCGGCGCGGTTGGTCAGGTCGGCTGCCAGCGTGATGGGTTGCAGGCCTCGCCCCACGCCCTGCTCCTGCACCAGGATCGGCAGGCGGCGCCCGCTCAGGTCGAAGCGGGTGAACTGCTCGCCGAAGCCGTGGAACTGCTCGTCCGCCTCCCGCGCCCAAGCCAGATAGAGACGGTTCAGCGCCGGGTCATCCAGGCTCACATCCATCAGCACGCCGCGCTCGCCATCGGCACGCAGTGCAACGCTGTAGGGCACCTGCCGACCATCGTCGCAACCCAGTTTCCCCGAGATCAGCAGCTCATCCGGGCCGCCCCGAACGGCATCCAGCTGTTGCTGGCGACACAGCAAACCACGGTGTTCGTGGACGAACATTGCGCCACGATGCTCCTCGGCCGCGACACGCCCGATGCCGGCGGCGAGGAACCCGCCACGGGTTTGCCACAGCGTCTGCGCGGGGTGCTCGCCCGCCAGCAGCGCAAACGACGCCCCATCCCACTCCAGGCGGTAGTCACCCAGCTTCCAGCTCTGCCCGGCTGAGATGGCCGGCGCCACCGTCAGCTGCGCCCATACCGGTCGCTGCTGCCACCACTGCCAGCCTTTCCAGCCGCCGAATGCCAGCACACCCAGCGCCAGCAACACCGCGCCTCCCCGCAACAAGAATCTGATCACTATCCCGCCCCTTGGCTGTCGCGCGGCGCTCCACTAGGCTCAGGCGCAGTCCCTCTCTGGAGCCTCTGCCATGCCGGTCTGGCTGCAAACCGCGTTTCTTCTGTCGCTTTCCAACCTGTTCATGACCTTCGCCTGGTACGGCCACCTGAAAACCCTGAGCAGCAAGCCGTGGATCATCGCGGCGCTAGTCAGCTGGGGCATCGCACTCTTCGAGTATTTATTGCAGGTGCCTGCCAACCGCATCGGCTACACGGTGATGTCGGTGGGGCAACTGAAGATCATGCAGGAGGTCATCACGCTGGCGGTCTTCGTGCCGTTCAGCGTGTACTTCATGCAGCAGCCACTGAAGCTCGACTACTTGTGGGCCGGCTTGTGCCTGCTGGGCGCGGTGTACTTTATCTTCCGCGCCTGAGGCGGGCAGGAGCGGCGCACGACGATCTCTGCGACCGATGGCGCCACCTGCGGGGAATAAAGCGGGTCAGGACACGGGCGAATCCTGCAGGCGAGTGATCAGGCTGGAAGTATCCCAGCGCCCGCCACCGGCGGCCTGCACCTCAGCGTAGAACTGGTCGACCAGCGCCGTGACCGGCAGTTGCGCGCCGTTGCGGCGGGCCTCGTCGAGCACGATCCCCAGGTCCTTGCGCATCCAGTCCACCGCGAAGCCGAAGTCGAAGCGCCCTTCCAGCATGCTCTGGTGGCGATTCTCCAATTGCCAGGATTGCGCCGCGCCCTTGCTGATCACTTCCATGGCCGCCATCCCGTCGAGGCCGGCGCTCTGGGCGAAGTGCAGCGCCTCCGACAGCCCTTGCAGCAAGCCGCCGACGCAGATCTGGTTGACCATCTTGGTCAACTGGCCGCTGCCCACCGGGCCCATGCGCCGCACCATGCGCGCGTAGGTGGCGATCACCGGTTCGGCGCGCGCATAGAGGTCCGCATCGCCGCCAACCATCACCGTCAGCGCACCGTTCTCGGCGCCGGCCTGGCCGCCGGAGACAGGCGCATCAAGGAAGCCCAGCTCGCGCTCCGCCGCCGCCACGGCCAGTTCACGGGCGACCTCAGCCGAAGCGGTGGTGTGGTCCACCAGCACAGCGCCCGGCTGCATCCCGGCCAACGCGCCTTCCTCGCCCAGCACCACGCTGCGCAGGTCATCATCGTTGCCGACGCAGCACATCACGAACTCAGCCCACTGCGCGGCCTCGCGCGGAGTGTCCGCCGAACTGCCGCCAAACTGCCTGACCCACTGGACCGCGCGGCTCGCGGTGCGGTTGTAGACGCACACCTCATGCCCTTCGCGCGCCAGATGCCCGGCCATGGGATAGCCCATCACGCCCAGACCGATGAATGCCACTTTCGCCATCTTGATCCCCCTTGTCCTGGTAGCCGGTCAGCCTAGCACAGCGGTTTGCCGGCCCCGCAAACGCCTTCCATACTCGATTCGTACCCAACCACGAGCACCGACTATGCCCCACTGGCTGGTGATCGACCTGGAAGCCACCACCGAGGAAGGCGGCTGGCCGGTCGAGGAAATGGAAATCATCGAGATCGGCGCCAGCCTGGTGGCCGAGGCCGACGGCCGCGAGCTGGATCACTTCCAGCGCTTCGTACGCCCGCAACGTCGACCGCTGCTGACCGCCTTCTGTCGCGAACTCACCCACATCACCCAGGCCAACGTCGATGCCGCCGCGCCCCTGCATGAGGTCTGGCCGCAATTCGAGCGCTGGCTGGCCCAGCACCGCCCGTGCCTGGCCGGCTGGACCAGCTGGGGCGACTACGACCGCCACCAGCTGGAACTGGAATGGCGTCGCCAGAACCTGGACAGCCACCTGGCCCGTGTTCCTCACGTCAACCTCAAACAGCGCTTCGCCCAGGCCCGCCAGCTCAAGCGGCCGGTGGGCCTGAATGCCGCGCTGCACCTGGCCGGATTGAACTTCCAGGGACAGCCGCACCGCGCCCTGGAGGATGCCCGCAATACGGCCCGCCTGTTGCCGCTGACACTGCCGGTGGCCGGCTGAAAGAAGGCCCCATTCACTGACCGAACGGTCGCCTGCGCCGCTCTAGTGACGGAGCCTGCGCCCTTGGGCATACTGGCGGGCCCTTTTTCACCCCTCTAGCAGGAGAAGCCCATGTTCAAGGTCAACGAGTACTTCGACGGCACCGTCAAATCCATCGCCTTCGACATGACCGCAGGCCCCGCCACTATCGGCGTGATGGCTCCCGGCGAATACGAATTCGGCACCAGCCAACTGGAGGTGATGCACGTCGTCGCCGGCGCGCTGACCGTCAAGCTGCCGGGCAGCGACAGCTGGGAAACCTTCGAAGGCGGCAGCAACTTCACCGTGCCGGCCAACAGCAAGTTCCAGCTGAAAGTCGCCCAGGACACCGCCTACCTCTGCGAATACCGCTGAGTTCGGCTGTTCCATTAAAAACCGGCCCTGGTGGCCGGTTTTTTATTGGCTGCGAAAAGGCCCGGCGAACTCTCGGTGCTCGGGCGCCCCTCTCCCCCGCCCTATCCCTAAAGGGAGAGGGCATCCCATGGCACAGAATTCCAGGCAGCTAAGAAAAGCACCCTTGCAGGCCAGCCTCAAGATCAGCCCGCAGCCCCGCATCCTTCTCGGCAATGAACACCAGCCGCGAGCCCTGTGCCGCCTCGGCCGCCGTCGCCGGGCGCAGTTGATAGCGCCCGCCCACATACTGCAGCCACTGCACATCACCCTGCCCCTTCAGGCGGATCAGCCCCTTGAGCCGCAACAGCCCGCGCGGCAATGTCTCCAGCCAGTGTTTCAGCCGCACGCCATCGAAGCTTTCATCGCCCTGCCAGCTCCAGCTGTCGAACAGGTCGCCATGGTCGACTCCTTCCTGCCCATGCGGCCGGAGCTTGCGTGACGGCTCGCCCAGCAGCAGTTCATCGGGAATCTGCGCCTGGATAGTTTCCAGCACGCGCGCGCCACGGCCGAAGCGCTCGCGCTGGGCGGCCAGCTCATCGGCTTCGAGCAGGTCGCACTTGTTCAGCAGCAGCAGATCGGCGGCGGCCGCCTGCATGCGTTCCAGCCGCGCATACTCGCCTTCGAGCGGCTCACGACGGGCAGCGTCGACCACGGTCAGCACCGCATCCAGGTGCAGGCGTCGGCGCAGCTTCGGGTAGCCCAGCGTCTGTACGATGCGCTGCGGGTCGGACACCCCGCTGCACTCGATCACCACCTGTTCCAGCGGCGGGTGCATGTTCGCCAGCCGTTCCAGCTGCGCCAGCAGGTCGTCCTGCACCGAGCAGCAGATGCAGCCGTTCTCCAGGCTGTACACGGCCTCGGTTTGCTCGGCGATCATCCCGGCGTCGATGTTCAGCTCGCCGAAGTCATTGACGATCACTGCCAGCCGCCGCCCTTCGCAGCGCTCCAGCAGGTTGCGCAGCAGCGTGGTCTTGCCGGCGCCGAGGAAGCCGGCGACCACCGTTACCGGGATGCTCGCGGCGTTCATGCGTTGACGCCTTCGATGCGCGGCGGCTCGCCCTGCCAGACAGCCGCCAGCGGCGTGTCGGCGAACTGGCCGAGGCGGTCGTAGACCGGCCGCCCCTCGACGAAGGTCAGCTGCACTTCGGTACGGTGAATGTAGTTGCGTGCCGGCTGCTCGAAGAGGTTGCGATCGAGCACGATGAAGTCCGCCGACTTGCCCGCCTCCAGGCTGCCGGTGAGATGTTCCAGGCCCATGGCGTAGGCGCCGTTGAGGGTCGCCACGCGGATCGCCTGTTCCAGGCTGATCGGTTCGCCAAAGCAGGCCGGGTCGTCGTTCCACGGGTTCTGCCGGGTGACCAGGGTTTCCAGCGCCAGCCAGGGATCGATGGACGCCACTGGCCAGTCGGTGCCGAACACCGCGGTGCCGCCGGCGGCCAGCACGCCCTTGAAGTCGTAGATGCGCTTCAGGCGATCCGGACCGTAGCCGGAGCGCGCCCCGCTGGCGAAAGGCGTCGGGTACCAGGCCGCCGGGGAGAACTCGGCGATCACCTCCAGCTCGCGGAAGCGCTTGAGGTTGCCCGGATGCAGGATGGTGCTGTGCGCGCACTGGTGGCGTACGCCGCTGAAGCCGTTGCGCCGGCGCGCTTCGGCCACCGCGTCGAGGAACACGTCGGACGCCGCATCGCCGGTGCAATGGGCAATCACACGGATACCCCGGCGATCCATGTCCACCACCATGTCGGTGATGTGCTCCGGGGTCAGGTTCAGCTTGCCGCGCCAGGCGTCCTCGCCCGGCCACGGCGTAATAAGGAAGGAGGAACGCGGTTCGACGGTACCGTCGAAGTGGAATTTCACCGCGTTCGCCGACAACCGTGCGCTGCGGTAGTAGTGGCGTTCGCCGCTGAGCAGTTCCCAGCGGCGGCGCACCGGGAAGATATCGTCCTGCCAGCTGATCGCTGCTTCCACCCGCAGGGTCAGTTGGCCGGCGTCGTCTAGGTGCTTGAGGGCATCCAGGCGGTTCTCGCAGACGTGCACATACTTTGCCGCCGTGACCCCGCGCGAACTCTGGAAGTGCACGCCATCTCGGTAAGCCTGGCGCAGCACCTTGGCCGGGGTCGGCGGCATGGCGGCATGGATCAGCGCGTAGGCGCCGTCGATCATCAGGCCGTTGGGCTCGCCGGTGAGCTCGTCACGCTCCAGGTAACCATTGCGCGGATCGGGCGTGTTGGCGTCGATGCGGGCCAGCTCCAGGGCGCGGGAGTTGACCATCATGGTGCCCCACATGCGGTCGAGCAGTGCCACCGGGCGATCCGGCAGGATGCTGTCGAGCCACTCGCGGCCCGGCTTCAGCCCGGCCTCGCGGAAGGTGTAACGCACCCAGTACTGGCCGTAGACCCAGCCATCGCCAGGGTGGCTGTCGGCATAGTCGCGGATCGCTTTCGCCAACTGATCCGGAGTCGGGTCCTCGATGCCGACATCGAGGTCGTCGGCGTAGCGGGGTGCCAGCGCCAGGTCCGGGTGGGTGTGCATGTCGTGCAGGCCGGGCATGCAGAAGGCGCCTTCGAGATCACGCACCAGGGTGTCCGGGCCGATCAGGTGCTCCATGTCCTCGCGCCGGCCAACCGCCAGCAGCCGGCCATCGCGGACGGCCACGGCCTCGGCCCAGGGCTGGGCGGGGTCGAGGGTGTAGAAGCGGCCGTTGTGCAGCAGCAGTTCTGCGAAGCGGTCGCTGGGGGAATTGGAGGAGCGGAAGCGGTCCGGAGCGGTCATGGGATGCCCTTGTTGTTCTTGTCCGTGGAGGCAGTATAGGGCTCGACTTTCAGCCATTGACTAGCACAAGATGACAACTCGCTAGCATTAAACGACAGGTTGACTGCGCGAATGCCCACCGCTTCCTTCGACATCGATTACGCCGCGCGCCAACTGTTCCGCCACTTCCTCGACGAATGGCGCGCTCGCCCCGCCCTGCCTCCGGTGGCTCCCCTGCTCGGCGGCCTGGGCTTGCCGCCGAGCGGAGAAGCGGCAGCCACCGAGATGAACTTCGCCCGCTACTATCGCTTGCTGCAGCAGGCCGCCGGGTTGCTCGGCCCGAGCGACTTCTACCTGCGCCTGGGCCAGCGCTACAACCTCTATGACCTGGGAGTGATCGGCTACGCGCTGATCAGCGCGGCCAACCTGCGGCGCTCCTGGGACATTTCCCTCGGCCAGCCGTCGAGCCTGATGCCCCACCCGATCCACACCCACCGCGAGGAAGTCGGCGAGCACATCCGCCTGACACTGCAATTGCCGCCCTTCAGCGAGGTAGAGCGCATCGCCCTCTGCGAGGAATGGCTGAGCAGTACCTGGCGCTGGTTGTGCCAGCGCCTGCCGGACCTGGAACACTGCGCCGACATGCAGTTGCACCTGCCCTACCCGCCGCCGGCCCATGCGGCGCTGTACCAACAGCTATTCCCCGGCCCCTGCCATTTCAATGCCGGCCAGGCCGAGCTGTGGATGCCGAAGGCATTCCATGACCAACCCTTCTCCACCGCCAACCCCTCGGTGAGCCGGCTGTGCCAGGCCCAGGGCGCGGCAACGCTGGCCAGCTTCGAGCGCGGCCCGGCATTGCCCGATGATGTGCGCTACTACCTGCTGCAGAACGCGCGCATCCCGCTGCCGGACCTGGAGCAGACCGCCGCCTGGCTGCGCCTGCCGCCGCATACGCTGCAACGCCGGCTGCGCGAGCACGGGCTGACGTTCAAGGGCATCGTGCTGGAAGTGCGGATGGCGCTGGCCCAGCGTTATCTGCTGGCCAGCCGGATGGCATTGCAGGAGATCGCCTTCCTGCTCGGCTATGAACACGTCACCAGTTTCCACCGGGCATTTCAGCGGTTTACCGGGACAACACCGGAGCGATTCCGCGCCAACGGTGGGAAGGAGCAGCCGTAGGGTGCATAACCTGGAACAGGTTATCCGCCGGCAACACCACGGCGGATAACGCTGGCGCGTTATGCGCCCTACGGATTATCGAGGCGCACTCAGGCTTCTTTCTCGCAATTGATCATCCACGGCACCCCGAAGCGGTCTTCCACCGCGCCGAACAGCTCGGCCCAGAAGGTCTGGTCCAGCGGCATGGTGACCTTGCCACCCTTGCCCAGGGCGTCGAAGAGGCGCCGCGCCTCGGCCTTGCTATCGACATTGAGGGTGATCGACACGCCCTTGACCCCTTCGTACTGGCCGCACTGGGGCGAGGCATCCGAGCCCATCAGCACATGGCCGTCTACCTCCAGGCGGACATGGATGACACGGTTTTTCAGCGCCTCGGGCATGTCCTCGCAGCCCGGCGCATCGGAGAAGCGCATCAGCGCCGGCAGCTCGGCGCGCAGCACCTCGGCGTAATAACGGAAGGCTTCCTCGCAGTTGCCATCAAAGACCAGGTAGGCATTCATCAACATGGCGGTGTCCTCCAGATTCAGGATTTGCTGGCGATTTCGGCGCGCAGGCGTTCTTCCTGCTCGCGCAGTTCCGGGGTGAATTCGGCGCCGAAGTCCTCGGCCTCGAAGATCTGCCGGATTTCGATCTCGGACTCACCATCGAAGGGATTGGGCGAGCGCTTGACCCAGTCGATGCACTCCTGCAACGACGCGGTCTGCATGATCCAGAAGCCGGCGATAAGCTCCTTGGTTTCGGCGAACGGGCCGTCGATCACCTGCCGCGAAGCGCCATCGAAGCGCACCCGCGCGCCCTTGGCGCTGGGGTGCAGCCCTTCGCCCGCCAGCATCACCCCGGCCTTGACCAGTTCTTCGTTGAACGCCCCCATGGCGGCGAGCAGTTCTTCCTTGGGCATCACACCCGCCTCGGAGTCGGCGGTGGCTTTGACGATCACCATGAAACGCATGGGTTTTCTCCTCTTGTCATTCTCTTGTAATTGCCAGCGTGGCGGCCGGTTTCATCCGGTTCCTGACAAATAGTCGAAGGGCAGGACGGCAGATCGACAGGCCGGGCAAATTTTTTTAATGATGCTGGGCGGGCTCTGAGCATAGGCCGGCAGACGAGCGCCAGAGCGCCATATGAGAAATTTCACTATGGACGAACAAAGTCGGCACCATTACAACGTGCCTCCCGCTACCCGTGAATTCGAGACATGCAAGTCCAACTGATCCCGGTCGTCGAGCTGTTCTACCCGGTCGGGTCAGTTCCCACGCCCGCCACAGGCCCCTACTGGGAACATGTGGACAGCTGGCAGGACTACCAGTCACGGAGCCTGCTGGCCAACGGGTTCAGCCCGGGCCTGAAGCCGTATCGAGCAGGCGCGGCCCTCTACCGGCTGGCAGAAATGACTGACGAGGATATCGCTCAACTGGCCAGCCTGCACTGCGCCGGGGGGCTGCAGATTTCCGGCGACTGGGAACAGGTGTGCCCGCTGTCAGGCGGCTATGTTCTACGGCTGGACAACAGCGATCTCTTCTATCCGCAATGTTGCAGCGACCTGCGCGACCTGCAGAGCTGGCGGCAGATCGCCCAGGGGAAAGGCCGATACCTCTACAGTGGCCATCCTTCCCCGGTGATCCGTATCGAGCGAGGCACCATTACCTTCGACTTCCGCGAAGGCGATATGGGCGAAGCCTTTGCTCCGCCACCCGCGCGCTCCTCGGCATCCTTTCCATTGGTTGGTCTGGCAGTAGCCGTACAGACTGCCGAACTCGAACTGCAAACCTTCGCTGTACGCCTGGAGCGGCTGAACGCCGAGCGCCACCTGAACATTCCCAACATCCGGGCCCTGCTCCTCTAAGAGCCACAGTCGGAGGCTGGACAGCCCCGCCGGCACTCCCTAGATTCAGACCTTTTCGCACTACACGGAGCATTACCCCATGAGCCTGGAATCGGTTCGCGCCTTCTTCGCCGAAAAGGCCCCCGACATCGCCATCATCGAGCTGGAAACCAGTACCGCCACTGTCGCCCTGGCCGCCGAGGCCCACGGCGTCGAGCCGGGCCGCATCGCCAAGACGCTTTCCCTGCGCGTCGGCGAACGCACCGTGCTGGTGGTGGCGCGTGGCGATGCGCGGCTGGACAACCGCAAGCTCAAGGACGCCTTTGGCGGCAAGGCCAAGATGCTCGGCGCCGAGGAAGTCGTGGAGTTGACCGGCCACCCCGTAGGCGGGGTCTGCCCGTTCGGCCTGGCGACGCCGTTGCCGGTGTATTGCGATGTGTCGTTGCAGGCGTTCGATGAGGTACTGCCGGCGGCCGGCGCGGTGCACAGCGCTGTGAGGATCGGGCCGCAGCGCATGGCAGAGCTGGTGGCGGCGGACTGGATCGATGTCTGCCAGGAACTGGCCTGAGATCGGCGCTGCCAGCCTGGTTCGCGAGCAAGCTCGCTCCTACAAGAAATGCATCGGCGTTGAACCGTAGGAGCGCGCTTGCTCGCGAACATCGTCCCCCTACCGACAGAATCCCCGCTGCGCCGTCGCTGTTGCTCCAGCAACACTCGCCCAACACTTTGCTGTTTGCCCAGCGCCTAAACTGTTGGCGAAAAACACCAAGCCATTGATTTAAAAGACTTTTAAATTTCGGCACAGCTTGTGCAATGACCTGGACAGACAGGCCCGAACACCGGGCCGCTTCATCTGCCCCGAGGTCGCTGTACTGCCATGTCCCAACTCCCCGAATCCGCCAACTACGACATCCGTGAGCCGAACTCCCAGGTAATCGCCTCCGACGCCGAGGCCATCGACGTCGCCCACAAGGTCGCTGCCTTCCTGCTCGAAGGCGCCGCCGAGCGCGACCGCAACCGCGAAGTCCCGCCGGAAGTCGTCGAGGTCTACTCCAACAGCGGCCTGTGGGGCATCACCGTGCCGCGCGCCTTTGGCGGCGCCGAGGTGTCCTACGCCACGCTGGCGGATGTCATCGCCATCATCTCCGCCGCCGACCCGTCGCTGGGGCAGATTCCACAGAACCATTACTGCCTGCTGGAAGACATCCGCCTGCAGGGCAGCGACGAGCAGAAGCACTTCTTCTTCGACCTCGCGCTCAAGGGCAACCGCTTCGCCAACGCGCTGTCGGAAACCGGCGGCAAGACCGTGCAGGACATCCAGACCCGCCTGCGCCGCGACGGTGACCATGTCGTGCTCGACGGTCGCAAGGGCTACTGCACCGGCTCGCTCTACGCCCACTGGCTCGGCGTGCTGGGCCTGGACGAACAGGGCAACGCCCAGCTCGCCTTCGTCCCACGCGGCACGCCGGGGCTGGTGATCGTCGACGACTGGGCGAGCATCGGCCAGCGCACCACCTCCAGCGGCACCGTGCTGGTGGAAGGCCTGCGCGTGCCGGCGTTCAACGTCTTCCCCACCCACCGCTCCTACGACGTGCCGACCCTGGCCGGCCCGTTCGCGCAGATCACCACCGCCGCCATCGACGCCGGCATTGCCCGCGCGGCGCTGCGCGACACCATCGCCTTCGTCCGCGAACAGGCGCGCCCGTGGATCGACGCCGGCGTGGAGAAGGCCAGCGAAGACCCGCTGACCATCATCCAAGTCGGTGAACTGGGCATCCGCATCGAAGCCGCCGACGCCCTGCTGGAGCGCGCCGGCAAGGTGATGGACGCCGCCCGCCCGGCGCCGGACGAAGACAGCGTGGCCCGCGCCTCGGTTGCCGTGGCCAAGGCCAAGGTGCTGACCACCGAAGTCGCCATCGACGCCGCCAACAAGCTGTTCGAGCTGGGCGGCACCCGCTCCACCCTCGCCCGCCACGCCCTCGACCGCCACTGGCGCAACGCCCGCGTGCACACCCTGCACGACCCGGTGCGCTGGAAGTACCACCTTGTCGGCAACTGGCTGCTGAACGACAAGCGCCCGCCGCGCCACGACTGGAACTGAGGCCATCGCCATGAGCAAGCAGATTCGCCTCAACGCCTTCGCCATGAACTGCGTCGGCCACCTCTCGCCCGGCCTCTGGCGCCACCCACGCGACCAGCAGGCCGCGCGCTACACCGACATCCACTACTGGATCGAACTGGCGAAAACCCTCGAACGCGGCAGGATCGACGGCCTGTTCCTGGCCGACGTGCTGGGCGTCTACGACGTCTACCACGGCAACGCTGACGCCGCGCTGAGCGCCGGCGCCCAGGTGCCGGCCAACGACCCGCTGCAGATCGTCCCGGCCATGGCCGCGGCCACCGAGCACCTGGGCTTCGGCATCACCGCCTCGGTGTCGTTCGAGCACCCGTTCCCGTTCGCCCGGCGCATGTCCACGCTGGATCACCTGACCCGTGGCCGAGCCGGCTGGAACATCGTCACCTCCTACCTCAACAGCGGCGCGCGCAACCTGGGGCTGAAGCAGCAGCTCAACCACCAGCAGCGCTACGCCCTGGCCGCCGAGTACCTGGAGGTCTGCTACAAGCTCTGGGAAGCCAGCTGGGACGATGACGCCGTGGTCGCCGACCGCAAGAGCGGCGTCTACGCCGACCCGCGCAAGGTGCACCCCATCGAGCACAAGGGCGAGCACTTCGAGGTGCCCGGCTTCCACCTCAGCCAGCCATCGCCGCAGCGCACGCCGGTGCTGTACCAGGCCGGCGCCTCCAGCCGCGGCAAGGCCTTCGCCGCCGGCAATGCCGAGTGCGTATTCGTCGCCGCGCCGACCAAAAACATCCTCCGCGACCAGGTGGCCGACCTGCGCCGCCTCGCCGTGGAGGCCGGCCGCCAGCCCGGCGACGTGCTGGTGCTCAACCAGCTCACGGTAATCGTCGCGCCGACCGATGCCGAGGCGCTGGCCAAGCTGGAAGACTACCGCCAGTACAGCGACCGCGAAGGCGCCCTGGCGCTGGTCTCCGGCTGGACCGGCATCGACTTCGGCCAGTACGCGCCGGACCAGGTGTTGCGCCACGTACAGAGCGACGCCATCCAGTCCGCGGTGGACGCCTTCAGCGCTGCCGACCCGCAGCGCCAGTGGACCGCCGCCGAGATCGCCGACTACTGCGCCCTGGGCGGCGACGGCCCGCTGCTGGTGGGTTCGCCGCAGACCGTGGCGGACCAGTTGCAGGCCTGGGTCGAGGAAACCGACGTGGACGGTTTCAACCTCTCCAGCCTGGTGGCGCCGGAAACCTTCGTCGACATCGTCGACCTGCTGGTGCCGGAACTACAGGCGCGCGGACTGTTCAAGCGCGAGTACGAACAGGGCACGCTGCGCAACAAGCTGTTCGGCCAGGGCGACCGCCTCGGCGCTTCGCACCGCGCCGCGCAGCTGCGCAGGGGCCGCGAATGATGGACGGCTGGTTCCGCAACCTCGACTGGCACGACCTCGGCCAGGCCTGCCTGGACACCCTCGCCATGCTCGGCGGCGCGCTGGCCTTCACCGTGCTGCTGGGCCTGCCGCTGGGCGTCCTGCTGTACCTCACCGGCAAGCGCCAGCTGCACGAGAAACCCGGCCTGTACCGCGCCCTGTCGGTGGTGGTGAACATGCTGCGTTCGTTGCCGTTCATCATCCTGCTGATCGTGCTGATCCCGGTCACCACGCTGGTCACCGGCACTTCGCTGGGCGTGCCCGGTGCCATTCCGCCACTGGTGGTGGGCTGCACGCCGTTCTTCGCGCGGCTGGTGGAAACCGCCCTGCGCGAAGTCGACCGCGGCCTGGTGGAAGCCACCCAGGCGATGGGCGCCAGCACCTGGCAGATCATCTGGCACACGCTGCTGCCGGAAGCCCGCACCGGGCTGATCGCTGCCGTCACCGTGACTGCCATCGTGCTGGTGGACTACACGGCGATGTCCGGCGTGATCGGCGGCGGTGGCCTCGGCGACCTGGCCATCCGCTTCGGTTACCAGCGTTTCCAGACCGACGTGATGATCATCACCGTCGCCCTGCTGATCCTGCTGGTGCAGGCCCTGCAGATGAGCGGCGACCGCCTGGTGGCGCGCTACACCCGGCGCTGAATTCCCCGCCCACTCCCTCTCCGGGAGCGGCACCCAGAACACCCGCCGGCAGCCGGGCCCCGCTGCCATCAAGGCCCCACGTCCACACCACGACGGCCCACCCACTGAAGCCCCAAGGAGCAACACCCATGAAAAAGGCCATCGCCATTCTGGCGGCCGTCGTCGCCTTCTCCGCCCACGCGGGGGAGAAACTCGTTGTCGGCGCCACCCCGGTGCCGCACGCGGAAATTCTCGAGTTCGTCAAACCGGAACTGGCCAAGGAAGGCGTCGACCTCGACATCAAGGTCTTCACCGACTTCATCCAGCCCAACCTGCAACTCGCGCAGAAGAACCTCGACGCCAACTACTACCAGTACCGCCCGTTCCTCGATGACTTCAACAAGACCCGCCACACCGACCTGGTGCCGGTGGTGGGCATCCACATCGAGCCGTTCGGCGCCTACTCCACCAAGTACAAGTCCCTCGCCGAACTGCCCGACGGCGCCAGCGTGGCCATCCCCAACGACCCGGTGAACACCGGCCGCGCCCTGGTGCTGCTGGCCGAGAGCGGCCTGATCAAGCTCAAGGACCCGAGCAACCCGCAGTCCACCGAGCGCGACATCACCGACAACCCCAGGCACCTGAAGATCCGTGAACTGGAAGGCGCGCTGCTGGCCCGCGCGGTGAAGCAGGTCGACCTGGCGTTCATCTTCGCCAACTACGCGCTGGAGGCCGGTATCGATACCAAGAGCGCGCTGATCGTGGAGAAGGGCAAGGACCTCTACGCCGAGTTCCTGGTAGCTCGCCCGGACAACATCCAGGACCCGGGCATCCAGAAGCTGGCCAAGGTGCTGAATTCGCCGGAAGTCCGCCAGTTCATCCTGACCCGCTACAAGGGCGAGATTGCGCCGGCGTTCTAAGCGCCCCCGCGTTTGTCCTGTAGGAGCGAGCTTGCTCGCGAACCTTTCGGCCCCGCACCAGGGTTTGTTCGCGAGCAAGCTCGCTCCTACGAAGAGCTGCTCCGTCACCACAGGAAACCGCATGACCAACGAATCCGCACCCAAGGACCTTCGTGACCAGGCGCCCCGGCTACTCCCGGCGCGCCGTATCAGTAACGACGCCCAGGCCATCGAAGCCGCCCACGAAGTGGCCCGCCTGGCGAAACCCGGAGCCGCCGCCCGCGACCGCGAGCGCGCGCTGCCCTGGAGCGAACTGGAACACTTCACCGCCCTCGGCCTCGGCGGCATCAGCATTCCCCGCGAGTACGGCGGCGCGCAGGTTTCCTACGCCACCGTCGCCGACGTCTTCCGCGTGATCTGTGCCGCCGACCCGGCACTGGGGCAAATCCCGCAGAACCAGTTCGGCCTGCTCAACGTCATCGACAGCGTCGCCAGCGAGGCACAGAAGCGCGTGCTGTTCGGCGGCGTGCTCAACGGCCGGCGCATCGGCAATGCCGGGCCCGAGCGCAATACCAGAAACACCCTCGAACTCAAGGCGCGCCTGCTGCGCGATGGAGACAACTTCCGCGTCAGCGGCGAGAAGTTCTACTCCACCGGCGCGCTGTTCGCCCACTGGGTCGCGGTGAAAGCCATCGACGAAGACGGCCGCGCGGTCATGGGCTTCGTCGAACGCGGCGTGGATGGCCTGCGCATAGTCGACGACTGGTCCGGCTTCGGCCAGCGCACCACCGCCAGCGGCACCGTGCTGCTGGATAACGCACCCGTCGCCGGCTCCCTGGTGATCCACAACGGCCGCCTGGCCGACATCCCGAACATCCAGGGCGCCGTCTCGCAATTGATCCAGGCCGCCATCGACGCCGGCATCGCTGCCAACGCCCTGGAAGACGCCATCGACTTCATCCGCACGCGCACTCGCCCATTCATCGACGCGAACGTCGAGCAGGCCAGCGACGAGCCCTTCACCCTCTTCGAGATCGGCCGCCTGCAAGTCGAACTGCACGCCGCCGAAGCCCTGCTGGAGCGCGCCGGGCACATCCTCGACGAAGTCAGCGCGCGGCCCATCGACGACGAGTCCGCCGCCCGCGCTTCCATCGCCGTGGCCGAGGCCAAGGTGCTGACCACCGAGATCAGCCTGGCCGCCAGCGAAAAGCTCTTCGAACTGGCCGGCAGCCGCGCCACCCTCGCCGAATTCAACCTCGACCGCCACTGGCGCAACGCCCGCGTGCACACCCTGCACGACCCGGTGCGCTGGAAGGTCCAGGCAGTTGGCGCCTACCACCTCAACGGCGCCCGCCCGGCGCGTCATTCCTGGATCTGAGGAGCGCCGATGAACAGCATCGTTTTGTCCAACCCAGAGCTGGCCAATCCCGTCCATATCATCCGCAGCGACGACGAAGCTCTCGACGTCGCCCGCGCGCTGGCCGCCGACTTCAGCGCAGACGCCATCGCCCGCGACCGCGAGCGACGCCTGCCATGGGACGAACTCGAACGCTTCAGCCGCTCCGGCCTGTGGGGCATCACCGTGCCACGCGAGTATGGCGGCGCGGGCGCCTCCCGCGTCACCGTGGCGCGCGTGATCGCCATCATTTCCGCCGCCGACGGCTCGCTGGGGCAGATTCCGCAGAACCATCTCTACGCCGTCGAACTGCTGCGGGTGAATGGCAACGACGAGCAGAAAGCCCGCCTGTTCGCCGAGGTGCTGGCCGGCGTGCGCTTCGGCAATGCGCTGGCGGAGATCGGCACCCGTACCGCCCACGACCGCACCACGCGCCTCAAGCGCGAGGACGGCCGTCTGCGTATACACGGCCGCAAGTTCTACTGCACCGGCGCGCTCTACGCGCAGCGCATTCCAACGCTGGTGATCGATGACGATGGCCTGCAGCAGTTCGCCTTCATTCAGCGCGACACTCCGGGCGTCGAGATCATCGACGACTGGTCCGGCTTCGGCCAGCGCACCACCGGCAGCGGCAGCGTGGTGTTCGATGGCGCGCAGGTCAGTGAGGACGACATCGTCTCGTTCCAGGCAGCCTTCGAGCGCCCGACCACCGTTGGCCCGTACGCGCAGATTCTGCACGCGGCCATCGATGTCGGCATCGCTCGGGGCGCTTATGAAGACACGCTGACCTTCCTGCGCGAAAAGGCACGACCGTGGATCGATTCGGGCGTGGACAAGGCCAGCGATGATCCGCTGGCGATCAACGAGGTGGGACGCCTGGCGATCCGCCTGCATGCCGCCGAAGCGCTGCTGGATCGCTCTGGCCGAGTGCTCGACGCAGCCACCGCCGAGCCGACTGCCGAAAGCGTTGCCGCCGCCTCCATCGCCGTGGCCGAGGCGCGGGCGATCACCACGGAAGTCGCGTTGTTGGCCGGCAGCAAGCTGATCGAACTGGGCGGCAGCCGCGCCAGCCTCGCCGAGCTGGGCCTGGATCGCCACTGGCGCAACGCCCGCGTGCACACCCTGCACGACCCGGCGCGCTGGAAGTATTTCGCGGTGGGCAACTACTACCTCAACGGCAAGCTGCCGCCGCGCCGGGGGACGTTGTGATGCCCCGCACCCTACCTGCCTTTCGTAGGAGCGAGCTTGCTCGCGAACAGTCCTTGCGCCCGATGGTTCGCGAGCAAGCTCGCTCCTACAGGGCCTCTGCCAGCGAGGATTTCCCATGAGTCAGAAACAGATTCTCCTCAACGCCTTCAGCATGAATTGCGTCGGCCACATCAACCACGGCCTGTGGACCCACCCGCGCGACCGCTCGACGGACTTCAACAAGCTCAGCCACTGGACCGACCTCGCACGCCTGCTGGAGAAGGGCCTGTTCGATGGCCTGTTCCTGGCCGATATCCTCGGCGTCTACGACGTCTACCAGAACGGCATCGAGCTCACCGCGAAAGAAGCCATCCAGCTCCCGGTGAACGACCCGCTGATGCTGGTCTCGGCCATGGCCGGTGCGACGCAAAACCTGGGCTTCGGCGTCACCGCCAACCTTACCTACGAGGCGCCCTACCCGTTCGCCCGGCGCCTCTCCACCCTCGACCATCTGAGCGATGGCCGGGTCGGCTGGAATATCGTCACCGGCTACCTGGAAAGCACCGCCCGCGCCATGGGCCAGGACCGGCAGATCGACCACGACCGCCGCTACGACCGCGCCGACGAATACCTGGAGGTGCTCTACAAGCTCTGGGAAGGCAGTTGGGAAGACGACGCGGTAATTGCCGACCGCGAGCGCCGCCTCTATGCGCAGCCGGGCAAGGTGCACAAGGTTCGCCACCGCGGCGAGTTCTTCGACGTCGAGGGCTACCACCTCAGCCAGCCCTCACCGCAGCGCACGCCGCTGCTGTTCCAGGCCGGCGCGTCGAACCGCGGGCTGGCCTTTGCAGCACGCCACGCCGAGTGCGTATTCGTCTCGGCGCAGACCCGCGAGGCCACCCGCGTGCTGGTGGACCGCATCCGCCAGGCGGCGGTCGATGCTGGCCGCCGGGCGGACGACATCAAGGTGTTCATGGGCATCAATGTGATCGTCGCACCGACCGAGGCCGAGGCGCGCGACAAGCTCGCCGAGTATCGCCGCTTCGCCAGCGCGGAGGCGGGTCTTGCGCACTTTTCCAGCACCACCGGCATCGACTTCTCGCGCTATGCGCTGGACGAGCCGATCCGCTACGAGAAGACCAACGCCATCGAGTCCGCCACCAAGGCCCTGACCGTCGCCCGCACCGACGCCACCGTGCGCCAGTTGCTCGAGCAACTGGCCCTTGGCGGGCGCTACACCACGCTGGTGGGCAATCCGGTGCAGGTCGCCGATGAGCTGCTGGGCTGGATCAACGATGCCGGGCTCGATGGCTTCAACCTGACCCGCACCGTGGAGCCGGAGAGCTACGCCGACTTCATCGAATGGGTCGTGCCCGAACTGCAGAACCGTGGCGCCTACAAGACCGCCTACGCCGACGGCACCCTGCGGGAAAAACTCTTCGGCGCCGGCCGCGCCCGACTGCCCGCGCGGCACGTCGGTGCGAGCTATCGCCAGGCAACCGCCACTGGAGCGACTCCAGCCTTCTCTCTTTAAAGGCCATCAGGCTCTAAAACCTATAAGGACTCGTTGCCATGCATGCACGCTTCAAACTCACCCTCGGCCTCTCGCTGAGCCTCCTTGCCGCCGGCCTCGCCCAGGCCGCCGACACCCTGCGCCTGGGCACCACCGCCGCCTTCGCGCCGCCGCTGGAAGTGGCGGTGAAGGAAGCCGCCCAGCAAGGGCTGAAGGTCGAACTGGTGGAATTCACCGACTGGAACGCGCCGAACATCACCCTCGACCACGGCGACATCGACGCCAACTACTTCCAGCACACGCCCTTCCTGGAGAACGCCAACCGCGAGGGTGGCCTGCACCTGAAGGCGTTCGCGCCGGGGATCATCAACAACGTCGGCCTCTACTCGACCCGTTACAAGGCCATCGCCGACCTGCCCGACGGCGCCAAGGTCGCCATCGCCAACGACCCGATCAATGGCGGCCGCGGCCTGCAGCTGCTGCAGAAAGCCGGGCTGCTCAAGCTCAAGGATGGCGTGGGCTACAAGGCGACCCTGGACGACATCGTGGCCAACCCGAAGAACATCCAGATCATCGAGCTGGAGGCCGTGCAGCTGGTGCGCGCGCTGGATGACGTCGACCTCGCCCAGGGCTATCCGCACTACATCCGTCTCGCTGGGACTATCGATCCGAACAGCGCGCTGTTGTTCGACGGCATCGAGAACAAGGAATACGTCATCCAGTTCGTCACCCGCGATGACTACAAGGACCCGGACGGCCGGCTGAAGCGGTTCGTCGATCTCTACCAGCACTCGCCGCAGGTCCGCGCCGCGCTGGACAAGGCCCACGGCTCGCTCTACCAGCCGGGCTGGCAATAAGCGCGTTAGCGTTTACGTAGAAGCGGACTCCGTCCGCGATAGGTCCGCATCGCGCCCGAGGCCATCGCGGACAGAGTCCGCTACAACGATTGCCGGACTCGCAAGCTTGCTTTCGTAGGGCGCATAACGCGCCAGCGTTATCCGCCGCATAGCAGCCGGCGGATAACCTGTTCCAGGTTATGCGCCCTACGTTCCTTGCCTCACATTTCAGGAACAGGCCCCCACCATGGTCAGCTTCAACCGCAACCTCGAACTCGCTACCCAGCACATCGCCCTGCGCGAGCTGGGCAAGACCTACGCCGGCCACCACGGCCCGGTGGAAGCACTGAGCGACATCGAACTCTCCGTCCGCCGTGGCGAAGTGTTCGGCATCATCGGTCGCAGCGGCGCCGGCAAGAGCTCGCTGATCCGCACCCTCAACCGCCTGGAAAATCCCAGCGTCGGCCAGGTGCTGATCGACGGCGAGGACATCGGCGCCTTCGACGCCCAGCAACTGGTCGGCCTGCGCCGCCGCGTCGGCATGATCTTCCAGCACTTCAACCTGATGTCGGCCAAGACGGTGGCGCAGAACATCGCCCTGCCCCTGCGCGTGGCGGGGGTGCCAAAGGCGCGCATCGCCGAGCGGGTGGACGAACTGCTGCAGCTCGTGGGACTGCAAGACAAGCGCCACGCCTACCCGGCACAACTCTCCGGCGGGCAGAAGCAGCGCGTCGGCATCGCCCGCGCGCTGGTGCACCAGCCGGAAATCCTGCTCTGCGACGAAGCCACCTCGGCGCTGGACCCGGAGAGCACCCAGGCCATCCTCGCGCTGCTGCGCGACATCAACCGCCGCCTCGGCCTGACCATCGTGCTGATCACCCACGAGATGGCAGTGATCCGCGAAATCTGCGACCGCGTGGTGGTGCTCGAACGCGGGCGCATCGTCGAGCAGGGCGATGTCTGGGAAGTCTTCGGCAACCCGCAGCACGAAGTCAGCCGCACCCTGCTCGGCTCGCTGCAGCAGCACCTGCCGCCGGACCTGCTGGCGCGCCTGGAACATCCGTCAGCCGACGAAGTCATCCTCGACCTGCACTACACCGGCGTGCGCGAACAGGAACCCGACCTGCTGGCTATCGCCCAGGCCCTGGGCAGCCGCGTCAGCCTGCTGCACGGCGGCATCGAGCGCATCCAGGGCCGCGCCCTCGGCCGCCTGCTGCTGAGCGTTGCCGCCCCCGCCGCCAACGCACCGCAACTGCTCGAACGTGCCCGCGACGTCGCCGATCGCCTGGAGGTGCTCACCCATGCCTGATCGCTTGCTGCAAGGCCTGCTCGATACCCTGCTGATGATCGGCGCGTCCTCGGCCATCGTCCTGCTGGTGGGCATTCCGCTGGCCCTGGTGCTGGTCACCACCGGCCCCGGCGGGATATTCCAGGCGCGCCTGGTCAACCAGGGCCTGGGCAGCGTGGTCAATGTGCTGCGCTCGATCCCGTTCCTGATCCTGATGGTCGCGCTGATCCCCTTCACCCGCCTGATCGTCGGCACCAGCTACGGCGTATGGGCCGCCGTGGTGCCGCTGACCATCGCTGCTACGCCGTTCTTCGCGCGCATCGCCGAAGTCAGCCTGCGCGAGGTCGACCACGGCCTGATCGAAGCGGCGCAGGCGATGGGCTGCCAACCCCGGCACATCATCTGGAACGTGCTGCTGCCCGAGGCACGCCCGGGCATCGTCGCCGGCTTCACCATCACCCTGGTGACCATGATCAACTCCTCGGCCATGGCCGGCGCCATCGGTGCCGGCGGCCTGGGCGATCTCGCATACCGCTATGGCTACCAGCGCTTCGATACCCAGGTGATGCTGACCGTGATCATCCTCCTGGTGGCGCTGGTGACGCTGATCCAGTTCGGCGGCGACCGTCTGGCGCGCTGGCTCAACAAGCGGCTGTGACGTTCGTCGGCTGAATCCAGCGAAGCCTTACTCCCACGTGGGTTGCGTCTAACCTGACTACACACCCGCCCCTCCGTGCCGCGGCACAGTTCGTGGATGCGTGGCGTCCCTGTGCTCACTGCGGAGGCGTTCGTCATGGCCAACCCTCTTTCCACCCTGGGTATCGTGCATACCGCCATCAGCCTGGTGCCCCTTGTCGCGGGCATCTGGGCGCTCTATCAGGCAGGGCGCATCGACCCGCGCAGCCGTGTCGGCAGGTGGTATGTCTACGGAATGATCCTCGGCGTGCTGACGGCATTCGGACTCTCCAGTACCGGCGGCTTCAATGCGGGGCACGCCATCGGCATCCTCTGCCTGGTCGCCATTGCGGTGGGTAGCTACGCGCAGCGCGTCGGCGCCCTCGGCGGCCTGGGCGAGTACGTGGAAACGGCGGCGATGAGCTTCAGCTTCTTCCTGATGATGATCCCGACGCTCAACGAATCGCTGTCGCGGCTACCGCCTTCCAACCCCATCGGCCAGGGCCCGGACTCGCCGCCGGTGCAGACTGCCGTGATGATCGCGCTACTGGTGTTCTTCGTTGGCGTGCTCTACCAGTTCTACCGCATCCACCGGCGCCGCATGCCGCCGGCGCGCCCGGCGCACTGAGGGTCTATGCTGGCGGCGTCATCCTTCCGGAGCGCCGCCATGACCGTCCGCCGCATCGTCGCCAACCTCGCCACCGGCAAACCTGCCGAGGTGGCACGCTTCTACCGCGAGTTGTTCGATCTGGAAGTCGTGATGGACCATGGCTGGATACTGACGCTCGCCAGCGGCGAGCCAGCCCTGGCGCAGGTCAGCCTGGCCAGCGAAGGCGGCTCCGGCGCACCCGTGCCGGACCTTTCCATCGAAGTGGACAATCTCGATGAGGTCCACCAGCGTGCCCTGGCTGCCGGTCACGAGATTCCCTACACACTGACCCTCGAACCGTGGGGCGTACGGCGCTTCTTCCTGCGTGACCCGTTAGGGACGCTGCTGAACGTGCTGCAGCACGTCCATTGAAGAGAGGGTTCGCGAGCAAGCTCGCTCTTGCAGGAAGAACACCCAGGCACCTGCAGGAGCGAACTTGCTCGCGAACGGTTTCAGCGATTGAGGAAGCCCAGTAGATCCTCGTTGACCTGGTCGGCCATGGTCGTGCACATGCCGTGCGGCCCCCCCTTGTAGACTTTCAATTCGCCCTTCTGCACCAGTTCCACCGAGCGCCGGCCAGCCGCATCGATGGGCACGATCTGATCGTCATCGCCATGGAGGATCAGCGCCGGCACGTCGATCTTCTTCAGGTCCTCGGTGTAGTCCACCTCGGAAAACTCGTGGATGCACAGGTACTGCCCCAGGTGCCCGCCGGTCATGCCCTGCAGCCAGAAATTGTCGATCACCCCCTGGGACTGCTTCGCGCCGGGCCGGTTGTAGCCGTAGAACGGCACTGCCAGGTCCTTGAAGAATTGCGAGCGGTCCTCCTTCACGCCCTTGCGGATGCCATCGAACACGTCGATCGGCAAGCCGCCGGGGTTGGCCGCGGTCTTGAGCATGAGTGGCGGCACCGCGCCGATCAGCACCGCACCGGACAACCGTTTCGTGCCGTGGCGGCCGATATAGTGCGCCACCTCACCGCCGCCGGTGGAGTGACCGACCAGGGTTGCGCCCTTGAGGTCCAGTGCATCGATCACCGCCGCCAGGTCATCGGCGTAAGTGTCCATGTCATTGCCGTTGGCCGGCTGGCCCGAACGGCCGTGGCCGCGCCGGTCATGGGCGATGACCCGGTAGCCCTTCTGCACCAGGAACAGCATCTGCGCGTCCCAGGCGTCGGCATTGAGCGGCCAGCCATGGGAGAACACCACCGGCTGACCGCTGCCCCAGTCCTTGTAGAAGATTTCGGTGCCATCTTTCGCTTTCACGATGCTCATTTGGGTCGTTTCCTTCAGGGATTGGTTGAAAAGAAACGCCGCAACTCCGGCGACTGCGAACCGCTCTACGGCGGCCTTGAGCATAGACAGCGCGGTGACGCCGGCAGCGACGGCCGGCGGCTTTCCGACGAGCGTCGGAAGGCTCAGTCGATGCCGGCCTCGAACAGCCTGCCGAGCCAGTCGGAAAACACCCGCAAGCGCCGCGACATCTGCCGCCGCACCGGGTACAGCACACTTACCGGCAGCGGCGGCGGCTGCCAATCGCGCAACACCTCCACCAACTCGCCGCTGGCAAGGCCCTCACGCAGGTGATAGCGCGGCGCCTGGATCATCCCGAAGCCGGCCCGGCAAGCGGCGATGTAGGCATCGGCGTTGTTCACCGTGATCCGGCTGGGCAACCGCTGGGTGCGCAGTTGGCCATCGAAGCGGAACTCCAGGTCGAAGATGCGCCCGCTGGAAGCCGACTGGTAGTTCACCGCGAAGTGCCCTTCGAGCCGCTCCGGGTGCTCGGGCAGCCCGAACTCTTGCGCGTAGGCGCGCCCCACGCAGGTGAGTTGCTCGAGTTCGGCGATACGCCGGCCGACCAGGCTGGAGTCCGGCAGCTCGCCTGCGCGCAGCACGCAGTCCACACCTTCGCGTACCAGGTCCACTTGGCGGTCGTTCAGGCTCAGCTCCAGCTCGATCTGCGGGTAGCGCCGGCAGAACTCCGGCAATGCCGGGATCACCACCAGCCGCCCCAGCGAACTGGGCAGGTCGACCCGCAGTTTGCCGCGCGGGTTGTCGGGAGAGTCGGAGAAGCAGTTCTCCGCTTCCTCCAGATCCTCCAGCAGGCGCACGCAGCGCTCGTAATAGGCCTGCCCGTCGGCGGTGACACTGACCTGCCGGGTGGTGCGCCGCAGCAGTTGCACGCCCAGGTGCGTCTCCAATTGCTGGATCAGCTGGGTCACGCTGGCGCGCGGCAGCTGGAGACTGTCCGCCGCCTTGCCGAAGGCCCTGAGTTCGACGATCCGGGTGTAGACCTGCATGGCCTGCAAGCGGTCCATAACGCGCTCCGATTATTCATCCATGCCGAATAGTTAAACCGTAATCCGCTGGTTTATCCATGCCAGACAAACAACAAGAATGGTCCTGCCCTTTCCTCACCTGGAGAATCCCGCATGAAAACCCGTCGCCTGGGCCCGCAAGGCCCTACCGTCTCTGCCATCGGCCTCGGTTGCATGGGCATGTCCGACTTCTACACCACCGGCAGCGATGAAGCCGAATCCATCGCCACCCTGCACCGCGCGCTGGAACTGGGCGTCACGCTGCTCGACACTGCCGACATCTATGGCCCGCACACCAACGAGGAACTGCTCGGCCGCGCCCTGAAAGGCAAGCGCGAGCAGGTCTTCCTCGCTACCAAATTCGGCATCGTGCGCACCCCGGAGCAGCCGCAGGTGCGCGGCGCCAACGGCAGCCCGGAGTACATCCGCCAGGCCGTGGAAGGCAGCCTGAAACGCCTGGGCACCGACCACATCGACCTCTACTACCAGCACCGCGTCGACCCCAGGGTGCCCATCGAGGACACCGTCGGCGCCATGGCCGAACTGGTGAAGGCCGGCAAGGTGCGCTTCCTCGGCCTCAGCGAAGCCTCGACAGAAACCCTGGAGCGCGCGCACCGGGTCCACCCGATCACCGCGCTGCAGAGCGAGTACTCGCTGTGGACCCGCGACCCGGAAGAGAACGGCGTGCTGGCTGCTTGTGCACGCCTGGGCATCGGCTTCGTGCCCTACAGCCCTCTGGGCCGGGGCTTCCTCACCGGCGCGCTGAAGAGCCCGGATGATTTCGCCGAAGACGACTATCGCCGCTCCAGCCCACGCTTCACGGGGGAGAACTTCGCGAAGAACCTGCGATTGGTGGACAAGGTCGCCGAGTTGGCCGCCGCTCGGGGCGTGAAACCCTCGCAACTGGCACTGGCCTGGGTGCTGGCCCAGGGCGAGCACCTCGTGCCCATCCCCGGCACCAAGCAGCGCAAGTACCTGGAAGAGAACGTCGCCGCCGTGGATCTCGCGCTGACCCAGGCTGAACTGCTCGAACTGGACGCGATCTTCCCGGCCGGCGCCGCCGCCGGCGGGCGCTACAGCGAACAGGTGATGGCGCTGATCCAGTAAAAGCTCTGCACCGGGGCTCCGGTGGGCGCTCGCAGCGGTTATGCTGGCAGTGTCCACCGGAGGCTCCATGCGATTCGTTCCCGCCGCACTGCTCGTACTTTCCGTCCTTCCCTTTGCCGCGCACGCGGATGAAGAGTGCCAGGTAACGGCCGTCTTCAGCGGCGACCAGTTGACCTGCCAGCGCGCGGACAGCAACGACACCACCATTCACCTGCGCGGTGTCGCGGCCCCGGAACTGGAACAGCCCTTTGGCCAGCGCTCTCGGGCAGCCCTGGTGCAACTCGCGCTGGGCAAAAGCGCCACCCTCAAGCACGCCGAGCAGCTACCCGACGGCAGCCTGCGCGCGGCGGTGTGGGTCACCCCGGCGGAGTGCCCGAACTGCGGTCATACCCTGGATATCGGCCGCGCCCAGTTGAGCATTGGCCTCGCCCGCTGGCGGCAGAGCGATGCGCAGACGCCCGAGGAAGTCGGCCAGTACCAGTTCGAAGAGCACGAAGCCAAGGCGCGCCGAATCAACCTCTGGCGCAAGCCCTGAGGTCAGTCAATTGCTGACATAGTGCTGCAGGATGCGCCGGTCCTCGCCCTCTTCCACCAGCGTCTTGAGCGTCTGCGCGTAGCGACGGACGAAGTCCTGGTCCTGGGTGCGCTTGCTGAACGCAACCTCCGCCGACTCCGCTGATACCACCACGCCCGTGGGCTCGATGCGCCGCGCCAGGCCCAACTGCTGCAGCTCGTACTGGCCGCTGTGCTCGTCGGCGATGATGCCGTCGATGCGCCCCTTGTCGACCATGTGCCAGAGGTTGCTGCGGCTTGGGTTGAAGAATACCCGCGCGGCATAGTCCGGATCGGCCATCAGTTGGCGGAAGGGTTCGCCGTAGGACACATCGATCTGCGCGCCGAGACGGAAGTCGCTGCCGGCCAGGTCGGACAGCTGGTGCAGGCTGTCGCGCTGGGGCAGGCCGCGCCGGACGAAGAGGATGTTGCGCGAAGGCGGCAATACTGCACCGGAGAACCACGCGTAGGCCTCGCGCTCGGGCTTGCGGAAGGCGCCGGGCAGCACGTCGAGGCGGCCCAGTTCCAGCTCCTTCAGCGCCCGCGCCCAGGGCAGCTTGACCATGCGCACCTGGCAACCCAGGCGCTCCAGCACGGCGCGGTTCAGCTCGACGTAGAGGCCGCCGACGCTGCCGTCAGGCAACTGCATGCTGAACGGCGGGTCGTCATCCCAGCGCAGTGACTTTTCGCAGGCAGCCAGCGGCACGCTGGCCAGCGCCAGGCCCAGCAGGACCAGGCGCTTGAAGCGCACACGCAGGAGCAACGGCAGGCGAACAGCTCGCGACGGCAATATCTCGACTCACAGCGGGAGAAGACGGACACCTCAGTGTATTGAACCCGATGCCCGCGTGACCAGCGGTGATCGGGTTCGCACGTTGGTCCCGTTTCGCTCACTGCCAGCCGTAGCGCCGGGCGAACCAGCCCTTCACCGCCTGGGTCAGCGCCATGTAGCCCAGCAGGATGGCCGCCAGCCAAGGCCAGTAACCCATCGGCAGCGCCTCCATGCGGAAGGAGTGCGCCAGCGGCCCCATGGGCAGGAAGATTGCCACCGCGACGATCACCAGGGTCATGCCCAGCAGTGGCCAGGCGGCGCGGCTCTGCAGGAAGGGAATGCGCCGGGTGCGGATCATGTGCACCACCAAAAGTTGCGAGATCAGCCCCTCGACGAACCAGCCGGACTGGAACAGCGTCTGGTGCGCGGGTGAGTTCGCACCGAACACATGCCAGAGCACAAGGAAGGTGGCGATGTCGAAGATCGAGCTGATCGGCCCGAAGAACACCATGAAACGCCCCAGCCCATCCGGGTTCCATTGCTGCGGTTTGCGCAGCAGTTCGTCGTCGACATGGTCGAAGGGAATGGCGATCTGCGACAGGTCGTAGAGCAGGTTCTGCACCAGCAGCTGCAGCGGCAGCATCGGCAGGAAGGGAATGAAGGCACTGGCCACCAGCACGCTGAACACGTTGCCGAAGTTGGAGCTGGCGGTCATGCGGATGTACTTGAGCATGTTGGCGAAGGTGCGGCGGCCTTCGATGACGCCCTCCTCCAGGACCATCAGGCTCTTCTCCAGGAGGATCAGGTCGGCGGCTTCCTTGGCGATGTCCACCGCCGAATCCACCGATATGCCGATGTCCGCGGTGCGCAGCGCCGGAGCATCGTTGATGCCGTCGCCGAGGAAGCCGACCACGTGGCCGCGCTCGCGCAGCACGCGCACCAGGCGCTCCTTGTGGCTGGGGGTGAGCTTGGCGAACAGCGTGGTGCGCTCGGCCAGTTCGCCCAGCGCAGTATCGTCCAGCTCGTCCAGCTGCGGGCCGAGCAGCACACCCTCGACCACCAGGCCCACGTCGCGGCAGACCTTGAGGCTCACCCGGTCGTTGTCGCCGGTCAGCACCTTCACTGCCACGCCGTTCTGTGCCAGCGCGCGCAGCGCCGGGGCGGTGGTTTCCTTGGGCGGATCGAGGAAAGCGATGTAGCCGGCCAGGCACAGCCGGCTCTCGTCCGCCACGCCGTAGGTATCGCGGGTCGGCGGCAACTCGCGAGTGGCGACGGCGACCACCCGCAAGCCCTCCTGGTTGAGTTCATCGGCCACCGCGCGAATGCTGTCCAGGCGGGCGCCGGTCAGCGGCTCGATACCCTCGGCGGTTTCCACCGATTCGCACACCGCCAGCACCTCTTCCAGCGCACCCTTGCAGATCAGCAGGTGGTTGTCCTCGCGTTCGCTGACCACCACCGACATGCGCCGGCGGGCAAAGTCGAAAGGAATCTCGTCGAGCTTGTGGAAGCGGCTGTCCACCTTGAGCGCATGGCGCAGCTCGACGTGTTCCAGCACGGCGACGTCCAGCAGGTTCTTCAGGCCGGTCTGGTAGTGGCTGTTGAGGAAGGCCAGTTGCAGTACGCGGTCCTGCACCTGGCCGAAGGCGTCGGTATGGCGTTCGAGGACGATGCGGTCCTGGGTCAGGGTACCGGTCTTGTCGGTGCAGAGAATGTCCATCGCGCCGAAGTTCTGGATGGCGTCCAGGCGCTTGACGATCACCTTGCGCCGGCTGAGCACGACCGCGCCCTTGGCCAGCGTGGAGGTGACGATCATCGGAAGCATTTCCGGGGTCAGGCCGACGGCGATGGACAGCGCGAACAGCGCGGCCTCCAGCCAGTCGCCCTTGGTGAAGCCGTTGATCAGCAGGACCACCGGCGCCATCACCAGCATGAAGCGGATTAGCAGCCAGCTGACGCGGTTCACCCCGGTCTGGAAGGCGGTCGGCGTCGGATCGCTGGCGATCACCCGCTCGGCGAGGGAGCCGAAGTAGGTGCGCGTGCCGGTACCAATCACCACCGCCAGGGCGGAGCCACTGACCACCGTGGTGCCCATGAAGCACAGGCTGTCGCGCTCCAGCGGATTGCCCTGGCGGGCATCGCGCAGCTGGGCGAACTTCTCCACCGGCAGGGATTCGCCGGTGAGCGCGGCCTGGCCAACGAAGAGGTCCTTGGCACTGAGCAGGCGCACGTCCGCCGGTACCATGTCGCCGGCCGACAGCCACAGCACATCGCCGGGCACCAGTTGACGGATCGGCACCTCCACGCGCAGCGCGGGGCCATCGCCCTCGGCGCTGCGGAATACCGTGGCGGTGTTGCTGACCATCGCCTTGAGCTTTTCGGCGGCCCGGTTGGAGCGCTTCTCCTGGATGAAGCGGAGCAACGTGGAAATAGCCACCATGCTGCCGATCACCACGGCGGCCTCGACGTCCTCGGTGAGCCAGGAGATGGTCGCCAGCACGGTGAGCAGCAGGTTGAAGGGATTGCAGTAGCAGTACCACAGGTGCATCCAGGCACCGATGGGCCGGTCCTGGTCAACTTCGTTCAGCCCGTCGCGCTGGCGGCGTTCCTCTGCCTCGGTTTCGCTGAGGCCCTCGCGCCGGCTTTCCAGGCGCTCCAGAACCGAGGCGGACTCCAGCGCAGACCACTCCAGCAGGGTCGAGGCCAGCGCATTGGGCGCCTGACGCCCGACGGCGGAGCCCCGCAGCAGGTCGCGCGCGGCCAGCCGGCGCAATTGACGGGCCGGGAAGCCCTTGTTGATGAATTCGAGCAGGTGGGTCCTGATGAGGTCCAGGCGCATGATGACTCTCCCCTTGTGCGCCACGTCGTCCGGCGGCGGGAGAAGTCTGTGCTGGCTACCTTAAGGGGCCATGAAGGCTGGCAGGACGCGGGAGAAGACAAGTCGGCAGCAACGCTGCCGACTGCACTCAGAAGTCGCGCTTGTAGAAGATGTCCAGCGAACTGGCCAGGCCGCTGGCGGCCTCCAGGTAGACCTTCTTGCTCAGCAGGTAGCGCAGCGCGATGGTGTTGGCCGGCTCGAATACGCCCACGCCATACCGCAGGCTGAGACGGTCGGAGAGCTGGCCGCTGGCGACCACGCTGGTGCTGTTGCCGGTGCCCTCGGTGTCCAGCTGGAAGTCCTGGATACCCAGCTTCTGCGCCACCTCGCCGGTCAATGGCGCACTGCCCGCCAGGCCGAGCGCCAGGGCAGCTTCGCCCAGCATGTTGCTGTCTTCACCGCTGGACATCGGCCGCCCCAGCACCAGGTAGGACAGCGCCTGCTGCTGGCTCATGGCGGGCTCGGAGAACACCTCGCTGCGCGGCTGCTCGGCATTGCCGGTCAGGCGCAGGCCGGCAACCACGTCGTCGACCTTGCGGATCGCTTCGACATCGAGGAACGGCTGGTCGATAGGCCCGGCGAACAGCAGCCGCGCACGGCGGATGGTCAGCTTCTGACCGTAGGCGCGGTAGCGGCCGTTGTTCAGGCGCAGCTCGCCGCGGGTGTCCATGTTGTCGCCGATATGCACCTGGCCGGCCAGTTCGGCATTCAGGCCGAAGCCGCTGAAGGTCAGCTTGTCGCTGCCAACCTTGACGTCGATGTCCATGTTCAGCGCCAGGGCGCTCTTGGGTTCCTGCTTCGCGCCGACGATCACGGTGTCGTCGGAGACCTTGACCGTGGACGGCGGCAACTGGCGAATGGTGATGGCGCCGCGCGGCACCTGCACCGAACCGGAAACCGCGAGCTTCTCACCCGCCATCTGCACGCTGAGGTCCGGTTCCACCTCAAGGTTAGCGTAAGGCTCCACGGTGACCGGCAAACGATTGCCGCGCAGCTTCACGTCGACATCCAGGCCACTTGCCCAGGCGATGCGCCCGGACAGGCTGCCGTTGCCGTTCTCGCCCGCCTTCCAGTCACCACTCAGGTCGACCTGCTCGCCGGCGATCCGCGCGGTGACCTGCAGCTGCTCGAAGCGCGTCGGCAGATCGCCACCGGAGATTTCGCTGTCACTCAGGCGCAGTTCGCCGTCCACCCGGGGCGCCAGCAGGCCGCCGGAAATCTGCCCGCTGCCATTGAGATGGCCTTTCAGGGTTTCCACCATGGGCGCGAACGGCCGGGCCAGGGAGATATCCAGGCCATTGAGGCTGAAGGTGCCGTTGACCGGCTTGTTCTTCGGGCGCGGATCGAGCTGGACCTGGGCCTGCAGGCTGCCGAGCTTGTCGCCCTGGAACTGCAGGTTGGTGTCGATGCGCCGTGGCGTCAGGCGACTTTCCAGCTGCAGGCGCTGGTAGGGGAAGTCGACCCACTCCTCCTGCTCCTTGATGCGCAGGGTGCCGTTATTGGCATTGATCAGGATCGAACCGTTCGGCCCGCTACCAGGCAGGTCGAGCTGCACGTCGCCGTCGAGCTTGCCCTTCCAGGCAAAGTCTTCCGGCAGCCAGCGCGCCAGGCTGTCCAGCGGGAACTCGCGCAGGTGCATGCGCAGGCGCGGGTCGGGCATCAGGCGCTGGTCTTCCATGCACAGGCTGGCCGGGCCGGAGGCCCAGCAATGGGCGCCAAGGTTGATGCGCCCGTCCGCCAGACGCTCCAGGCGCGCCGGCTGCTGCAAGCGCCAGTCCTGTCCGCCGCTCTGTATATCGCCTTTCGCGAGGCGTCCGCGCCAGTCCTTGCCGTTCCAGTCGCCATCCAGGCCGAGGTCGAGCACCACCGGCTTGCCCTGCAGGTTCAGGGCAAGCTGCTGGCGCTTGAGATCGCCGCTGCCGTCCAGCTTGAGCACGCCGAAATCCGTATCGCCGCTGCGCAGGCCCTGGGCCGTCAGGTTGACCCGGCCGCGCTGGGCGGCATCCAGGGAAGCGGTCAGGTCCAGCGTGCGCAGACCCTGGTCGGCGTAGGCGACGCGCTGGCCGTCAAGCTTGAGCTGCCCCTGCGGCGCCTGCAGCGTGCCGGCAAGATCGAGCTGGCCGCTGACCTTGCCGAACAATTGCGGCCACAACTGGCCCAGGCGATTCAGCGCGATATCCAGGCGGCCGGACAACCGCTGGTCCAGCGCAGCTTGCCCGCTGATGCGGTTGTCGCCCAGTTGCAGCGTCAGTCCATCGACCTTCCACGCCTGACCGGCCGCCACGGCATTTGCCTTGAAAATGGCTGGCTGGCCGCGCAAGCGCCCCTGCAGGTCGAGGTTGGCATCAAGGTTCAACGCCTCGCCCTTGAGCGAGCCCTTGCTGCGCAGCGGCCCGCCGAGGCGACCGGGCATCTCCTCCAGCCAGTAGGCCGGGTCGAGGTCAGACAGGTCGAGGGCCGCATCCCAGGTAACCGCGTCGGCGAAGCCGACCTTCAGGTGTCCTTCGGCCTTGCCCTGACCCGCCACCAGTTTCAGCGACGGCAGGAAGACTTCCGAGAGGTTGCCCGACACCGGGCTGGCCAGGGTGAAGTCGCCGGCAGGCCCCTTGAAGGCACCATCGAAGTTGCCCAGGTAGGCACCCTCGCTGTAGCTCACTTCGGCCTTGAAGGTATGCACGCTCACCGGCGGCTCCTCGATGGCCGGATACAGGCGGCGCCAGGGGAAGTCGAGCCAGTCGAGCTGAGCGTTGGCAGCGAAGGCATCCTTCCAGTCGAGCCGGCCGGTCAGCGCCACGCGCTGGTCTTTAGCGGCACTCAGGTCCAGCGCGGCGATATCCGCGCCCTGGGCGTCGACACGGCCGCGCAGCGTCAGTACCACCGGGCTTTCCTCGGCAGGCAGCACGGCAGCGCCGGCCAGTTGGTAGCCATCCTTGAGATTGCCGCTGGCGTTCAGGCGCAGTTGGTTCAGCGTCAGGGTATCGGGCAGCGAAGCGTCCGCCTTGAAGCCGTCGGCAGTCACCAGTGCGGTGGCCGGCAGGTTCTCCGCCAGCGGTTGCAGGTCACCTTCCAGGGTGCCGTTCAGATAGCCACTGCTCCGCGCCTGCAACTTCAGGTGGCCCATCAGCTCGCCACTGGCCTGCAGTCGCAGGGTCCAGGGTTGCTCGCCCGACGCCGGCAGGCCGAGACTGCCCTCGGCTTCAAGCGGCCAGCCCTGCGTGGGTTTCAGCAAGCCCTTGAGCGACAGGTTCAGGCCATCGCGGGCGAGCTTTACCGAATCGATATGCAGGCCTTCACGGTCCCAGTGCGCCGCCAGTTCAGCGTCGCGCAGCTGTTCCTGGCCATCCAGCAGGAAGCGGCCAATACGGATATCGCCCAGCTCCAGAGACAGCGGCAGGCTCAGGTCGGGTAGCTCGATTGGGCCGGAGGACTCGCTCGGCTCGCTTGGCGGCAGGGTCAGCAGCACTTCGTTGGCCACCACCTTGTGCAAGCACAGGGTCATGCGCAGCAGGCAGGCGGGCGACCAGTCGATCTGTGGCTGATCGAGCACCAGATGCGTTGCACCATCGCTCCATTCCAGGCGCTTGGCGCTGAAACCGCCGGCGAGGCGACCGTCGAATCCTTCCACGTTCAGGCCCGGCACCCAGCTCAACACCGCACGGCTGCCGGCTGGAGTGCCGAGCAAGGCAGCCACGGCGATAATCAGCAGCAGAATCAGCCCGAGCAGGCCGCCCAGGCTCCAGCGCAGCGCGCGCATCCAGCCCACGCGACTCACAACTCAGGCCCCATGGAGAAGTGCAGGCGGATGCCGCCGTCCTCATCCAGGCCGTCGGCGAGGTCCAGGCGCAACGGGCCGACCGGGGAAATCCAGCGGATGCCGATACCGACGCCAGTCTTGATCGAGGGGAAGTCCAGCGAGTTGAAGGAGTTGCCCTGGTCGACGAAGGCGGCGATGCGCCAGCGCTCGGCGACGGGGTACTGGTACTCGACGCTGCCGGCGACCATGTAGCGGCCGCCAATGCGGTCGCCATCGGAATTCTTCGGCGACAGCGTCTGGTAGTCGTAGCCACGCACGCTCTGGTCGCCACCGGCGAAAAAGCGCAGCGACGGCGGGATCGCGCTGTAGTCATTGGTCGCGATGCCGCCGACCTGGATGCGTCCGAGCAAGCGCTGCCCTCCCCAGAAACTGGTCACGCCCTTGGCCATGGCGTTGATGTGCGCCACGTCGGCGTCCGCCAGCAGACCTTCCTTGGCGCCCTTCACTTCGAACTGCAGACGGTAGCCCTTGCCGGGGTCGATCTTGTTGTCGGCTTCGAGGATCGAGTAGCCGATCCCCGGCATCAGGAAGCTGCTCAGCCCCGAATCGTCACCCAGCTTGTACTCCTCGCGCTGCCAGTTCAGCGAGACGACCCGCTGCCAGCCGCTGTCGAGTTTGTGGTGCCACTCGCCACCGAGCGTGAGCAGCTTGCTCTCGGTATCCACCAGGTCTTCGTACTGGTAGCCGCTGGTGAAGCGCAGCTTGTCGGTGAGTGGCGGGTCCAGCGGGATCTCGTACCAGGCGCCGACGTTCTGCCGGGGCGCCGAGACTTCCGCCTCAAAGCCCAGGCTATGGCCCTGCGGGTTAACCCAGTGGCGGGTCCAGGTCGCCCGAGCGCGCGGCCCCACGTCCGTCGAGAAGCCGAGGCCAAGCCCCATGGTGCGCGGCTTGCGCGCTTCCAGGTGAACGTGCACCGGCACCACCTCGCCATCAGCATTGGTCGGTGCAGCGTCGACCCGCACGCCATCGAAATAGCCGCTGGATTGCAGAGCCTGGTTGAGATCGGCGATCTGCTCGGAATCGTAGTCGCTGCCTTCCTTGAACGGCACCATGCGCTGCAGCAGGTCCTCGTCGAAGGGGAAATCGCCCGCGAAGTCGACCTTGCCCAGCCGGTAGCGCGGCCCGCTGGCGTAGACCAGCTCGATATCCGCCACACCTGCCTCGGGGTCGATGCGCAACTGCTGCTGGGTGAACTGCCCGCGGAAGAAACCGAAGCGCGAAGCCTGGTTCTGGATCAGCCGCTTGGCGTCCTCGTAGGCGCCGTGGTTGAGCTGCGCGCCAGGCTTCAGGGAATCCCCGCCGGGAACGCGGAAGCTCTTGAGCTTGGCGGCCGGCCCGTCGACTCGCACCGTCACAGTACGCAGGTGCACGGGCTCACCTGGCCGCACATTGATCCGCAGCGTGGGCACCTTGTCATCGGTCACCCGGCCACGGATCCGCGCCTGGTAGTAACCCAAAGCCTGGGCGGCCTTCTGCGCCTGCTCCACGGCATTGCGCCGGAATCTTTGCAGGGCCGCCTGATCACGCTCGCCAAGGCTGCCCACATAGGCCTCGATATTGGCCTTGAGCGCAGCGTTGGCGGGGGTGACACGAACGTCGAGATGGGCTTCGACCGCCAGCGCCCTCTGCAAGCAGAAGGCCATTACCAGCAGCAGCCCAAGCAATCCTTGGACAACTCTCATGGCGCGAAATGCTAGCACGGGTTTTCCCCGCGATGCCTCACCCTAGAGCGTAGGAAACGTCTGAGCGACTGACCGCCGGCCTATCCCGCAGATGCCTTTGCCGCCTCGCGCCCGGCATTCGGATGGAACAGGACATGCTCGCGGATCGGTCCCAGAGCGACTTCGCCGAGTTCCTCGTAGCCGTGGCGCCGATAGAACTCCAGGTACCGTGCGTTACCCGTATCCAGCACCAGCCCTTGCGAGCCACCATCCTCGGCGCACCAGGTATGCAGCGCGTCGAGAAGCTGTTCGCCCAGGTGCTTGCCCTGGAACTCCGGGTGCACGCCAATCAGCGGCAGGATGTGGTATGGCCCCGGCGGCAGGCAGCCAATCACGGCAGCGTGGTAGTCCAGATAGCGCCGGGTGCAGCCCAGGCCGGTGGTCAGCAGCATGCGCATACGCCAGAACCAGCTTTCCGTGACATCCAGGCGACGTTGTGGCGGAACAACCAGCGCCACGCCCACCAGGCGATCGTCGATCAGCAGGCCGATGGCCGGCAACTCCTCGACAAAATGCTGGTTGACCAGCTCACGGACAGTCGCCCGCACACGCTGATCGAAACCGGCTCGGTCGGACTCGAACAGGTAGGCAAAGGTGGGTTCGTGACGATAGGCGTGATAAAGCAGCGAGCGGACTTCACGGCTGTAGCTACCGTCCAGCAGACGGACTTCGGCGAGGGTATCAGGCATGCGGACGCCTCTTCTTGTGAGTTCTTCTTATGGTTATGAGTCCAGCCACAAAACCCTAGCAGCGCCTCGCCGGGGTCGCCAGGGTCCGTCCACCTGGGCTAGCATCGTGCTTTTGCCAGGGCGCCCAGGATGAAAATCGTCTCTTTCAATATCAACGGTTTGCGCGCACGTCCCCACCAGCTCCAGGCGATCATCGAACGCCACCAGCCGGACGTGATCGGCCTGCAGGAAACCAAGGTCGCCGACGAACAGTTCCCCCGCGAGGAAATCGAAGCCCTCGGCTACCACGTGCATTACCACGGGCAGAAAGGCCACTACGGTGTCGCCCTGCTCTCCCGCCAGGAGCCGCTGGAACTGCAGCGCGGCTTCCCCAACGACGGCGAGGAGTCCCAGCGCCGCTTCATCTGGGGCACCTTCAAGGACGCCCAGGGCCAGTTGATCACCGTGATGAACGGCTACTTCCCGCAGGGCGAGAGCCGTGATCATCCGGTGAAGTTCCCGGCCAAACAGCGCTTCTACGCCGACCTCCAGGACCTGCTGGAAACCCGCTTCCAGCCCGACCAGCAACTGATCGTGATGGGCGACATCAATATCTCGCCGGAAGACTGCGACATCGGTATTGGCGAAGAGAATCGCAAGCGCTGGCTGAAGACCGGCAAGTGCAGCTTCCTGCCGGAAGAACGTGAATGGTTGGCGCGCCTCAAGGGCTGGGGCCTGGTGGACAGCTTCCGCCTGCAGAACCCGAGCGTGGACGACCGCTTCAGCTGGTTCGACTATCGCAGTCGCGGCTTCGAGGACACCCCCAAGCGCGGCCTGCGCATCGATGTCATCCTTGCCTCAGAGGCACTGCGCGGGCGCATTGCCGATACCGGTGTGGACTACGATATCCGCGGTATGGAAAAGCCCTCGGACCATGCGCCGATCTGGCTACAGCTGAAGTGACACCCTGAATGATAAAGCCCGGCCAGTGCCGGGCTTTATCATTCCTGGGCTCGGCTTCGGGCTCAGGCCTCTTCCGCGCCGGCTCCGACAGTCTTGCTGATAGCGCTGTAGGTCGTATTGAAGCGTACGGTTTCGTTGAATCCCTTGACGATGGCGCCAAAGCGCTCCTTGGCATCGAGCAGTTGCTTGAAGCGATCTGACAGTTCCGCGCCCTGGCGTTGCAGCCCCACCTCGCGGTCATCCAGCTCCTGCACCCGAGCGCGCAACTGATTCAACTGACGGTCGATACTTTGCTGCTCCTGGCTCAGTACCTCGGCGCGTTTGGTCGTCGCACGATCACGGCTGTCGACTGTTTCCGCAAGCGTCTGCAGCGCGCTGCTGCGCTCCGCGAGTACAGCGGCGTTGTGCTCGGCGATACGTTCGATGCCGTGCTTCTCTTCCTGCAACCGCTGCTCCTGCTGGCTCAGGCGTTCCTCTCGCTCAACCAACTGACGCTCACGCTCAAGCGCCGCCAGACGACGCTCCTCGAGCGCCTCGCGCATTTTCACGATCTCCAGCTTCTGCTGCGACAAGCCATGGGCCATACCCGCCAGGGAATCGAGCGTGGACTGCACATCGTGCAGGACGCCGTCGGTTTCAAGGGTGGACGATTGACGCACACTCACAGCAGACTCCACGGACGCCTGGGCATTTGCGACTCCGGAGCCAGCGGGTTGGGCTTGGGCATTCATGGTGGAGGATTCCTCGTTGGAAAAGTGGAAGGCCGGCCGATCGGCGGGCGAAACGATCGCTACGTCAGCCACATTGCATTCGGCGTCATACCTATTTGCCGGTATCTGGAGCGAATCGAGCAGAATGGCGCCAGCTTCGGCTTCATCGACCACCGAGCAGGCAGACGCTTCGTCGGCAGTGATCGCCAAGGGCTCGATTGAACCGGCGCAACCGGGCTCCACAGGGCTCAGACCCGAGCAGACCGTGGCGAGATCGTCGAGATCCCGCTCCAGGTTTTCGAAAGCCTTCACGGAACGAGGATCAGCGGGCTCCCCAGCCCCAGTCGGAGCGTTAACACGGATCGGGATATACCCCACCGAAACAGCGGGGCGAACCAGGCCTTCAATGGGGGCTGGTTGAGGAGTCAGGAGCCCGGACAGATCCTCCTCGATAGCTGGGGAAAGAAATGCGGTTTCCAGCGCAGACGGCTGAGTGGCGGTCATGACAGACAAGCCCTCTTCCTGATCTCCTTCGTACCGCTTCGCATCTGAAGTCATGAAACGTCCTACCCTGAGGGTAGTCAGCCTCACCGTCCCGGCAGCTCGCTCGACTCTTCGAACAAGGCCAGGAACCTGGTGGTGATGCCGCTTCGAAAGCAGCGGCAATCGGGCCAACTGGATGAGCCGATGGGCTGTCCCGCTCTACGTTGATAGCGTGAGATCAGGACAGGTTGCGGGGAGGATTCTCACAGCCCAACGTCGACGTGGATGTCAGTACATTCCTGCATAGACGAAGGAAAACTATGCAAGACCGCCGAATCATTCGACGCATTCCTACGACAATGCGACCACCGGACTCAGGAAGCGGCAGATAGCTCGAGCGAACCAATGCGTTTAGAGCAGGCCGATCTGCTCGCTTATGCTGAATAGCTCCTCCAGGGTCGTGGCCGACAGTTTCCGCATCAGTTGTCTCCTGTGCTGGCCGATGCTCGCCCCTGACAATGCCAGGACATCCGCCAGTGCCGCGACAGAGCGCCCCCTGCGCAAGCCATAGAGAACAGCCACCAGGTGGGTGGGAAGAGCCAGCGCGGACTCCAATCGGGGATCACGGTCCAGCGGCAGATGCCCGTGCTCGGGAAATATCTTCCCGCCCGCAAGAACGGCGTCGACAGCTCGGCCGATCAGGGTCGGACGGTCGTCCATCAGCAGAAATCCCGACACGCCGATGCGAATCGCCCGTTGAATATTCAGGGGCGAACCCAGGCTGGAACAGACCAGCACCGGTGTAGTGGGCTTGAGTCGACCATCTCGCCGGAGCATGGTGACCAGCTCCATGCCATGAATGTCCGGCAACTCCAGGGTCACCACCAGGAGGTCGCAGTTACTGATATCCAGGCCAATCAAGGCTTGACGTGCAAACTTGAAATGCACATCACACTGATGACCGTGATCCAGCAGAAACCGGCGAAGTGCGATGAAGTCACGCCGCAACGGTTCGATGAGAACTACGCGGGCCATGTTCCTCCTTGCAGCGAAGGCCCTACGGGCTGGGTACGACGTGGCGTATCGACAGAAGATGCCGTCGCAGTCGTTCCCGCAGAATGTCATTGAATGGCTGGGGCACCGGAACCCGTGGCTGTCAAATACGCGTAAACGGACCAATCCCGGTCTCGACAACGCCCTATGCGACAGCGCACCCGCTGCAACAGCATCTCAGCCGGTAGGGCTTCCGCCCCACCGGCCGGACAGGTCACTCGGTAACCGTCTTGGAAATGGCAGACAAGGTGCTGTTGAACTGCACCGTCTCGTTGAAGCTCTTGACGATGGTGCTGAATTTATCCTTGGCGCTCTGCAACTGCTTGAGCCTAACCGCCAGTTCATCGGTCTTGCGCTTGAGTGCGCTTTCACGCTCATCCAACTCGCTCGCACGGCCACGCAGGCTGGCCGAGTGCTCATCAATGCGCTGTTGCTCCAGTTGGATGGACTCGGCACGCTTGAGAGTAGTCTTGTCGCGCATATCGACTGTCTGGGCCAATTCCTTGAGTGCTTCGCTGCGCTCAGCCAGCAGGCGATTGTTTTCGGCAGCCATGCGATCCAGATTGGTCTTGGCCTCCTTGAGGTGGTTCTCCAGTTGCTGCAGACGCTCTTCCTTGTCAGCCGCGAGGCGTTCGCGCTCCTGCAACTGGTTGTTCCAGTGCTCCAGCTCTTCCTGCAAGCGGCCGGCGGCCTGCTTCTGCTGGGTGAGCCCCTGGGCCATGCCAGCGAGGGAGTTGAGGGTACTCTGGACGTCAGACAGGACATCTTCCGGATCGGCCTCGAGCTGAGGCACATTCAGCACAGCCGACACCTCCTGCAATTCCACCGAGGTTACTGGGGCAGCCGTTTCCTGCACATCTGCCTCAGCCATCTCATTGTGCACATGGGTCATTTCAGTTTCCTTATGGATAAATATCCCCTGAAGCACCGCCGCCTCAAGGTAGTTGTCAGCCAATGGCTTGGCCTCGACTGCGGGAGCCGCAAGAGACACGGTTGACTGGGTGTATCTCGCCGTCGCGACATCAATCGAACCAATGCCCACAAATTCCGACCTTTCGCCGATGCGGCCTCGCGGCTGGCTGTAGATCTGGTCGTGAGTGGGGTCGGAAACCGCCAGCGTTGCCAGCGCGTCCTCAAGGCTTGCGATGATCGGCTCCAGGGCCACTTCGGCATGAGCAGTGCTGGAATCGGAAACGCCGGGCTCCGCCATCAAGTGCTCGGACTGACTTCCCGAGGCCAGGGCCTCCTGGAAAATTAAGGTTTCCACCGGCACGTCTCGTTCCGGTTCGAAAAGCTCGGCAGACTCCGCCGCCACTTGCACGGCAGGAGCAGCTTCCTCCAGCGGCTCCAGATCCTCGGCAAGGATGCTGGTCGCCACCTCCGGTTCGAGTGATGCGATTGGTTCCACCACATGGATCAACAACGGTTCGACATCCATCGCCCCCTCGTGCAGGGAGGCCTGGACATCATCCGGTTCAGGGGACTTTTCCATCTGCCCGACTCTGTGCTCGACGAATTCCTGCTGTTCGAGCTCATTCGGAATATCGGCACTAATCGCCTCGACGACCGGAATCTCGGAAGGCTCGCTCGAATCCTGCAAAGGCAGCAAAAGCTCGAGATGCTCGTCGTCGATCTGCTCAGCAAGATCGACACCCACCGACACCTCTGTCGGCTGGCATTCGAGAGAAGGCTCGTACACTGCGCTCCCTTCGTGGGCAGCGGTTTCGGATTGCTGAGTCTTGGCCGGCTCCAGAGTCCCCGGGACATCTGGCTCGGCCTGCTCGACCGAAGCGAGTAGTACGGTCTCAACAGAAGGGACGCTGGCCGCTTTTTCGGAGTCCTGCCAGACCGGAGTTGCGGTTGGTTCAGACGTCGACGCGACAGGCTCTGCTACGGTGGGCTCGTGTACCGCGGTAATAGCAGGTTGGCGCTCGGTGGCGGCCTCCTGTTCCGGCAGGAGCGACTTGGACGGTTCGATTGCTGTCGACTCATCGTCAACAACCTGTTTCGACGCGTCAGCCGCAATGCTCTCGATGCTCTCCACCTCAGTGGAAGCAACCGAATCAGCAGGCTCGATTCCAATTGTTGATTGCATCGAAACCGGCTCTGAGACTGGTGTGGAGTCATCGTCGGCAGCAGACGGCGACTCCACGACTTGCAATCCGCCCGTCACGGAGCCTTCGGAACCCTGCGGCGCGACCGGCTCTGCAGCAGTGCCTTCCGCGTGTTGTGCGGGCTCGGCCTCTCCGACCTTTTCACCCTGCTGTACCGCGCTATTCGTGGGATCCAGGAAGTCCGCATCCAGAACTTCTGACGGCACGGCATCCATCGAGGCGCCGCTGAGAATCGCGTCTGCGTCACTGGGCAGGCCATCGAGCAGTTCCTGATCACCAGCGGAACCAGACAGGTCCTCGCTGCCATCAATGGCGGCCCGTTCCTGCTCTCTCTTCAATCGCGACAACCGGGCGAACTGTGCGAAATCCGGAATCATCTCCGAACTCCACTCAAAGGCCAGGTCTGCCAACGCCGAACCGGCCTGCGGCGTCTCTACTGGCGGCGGAGCCTGCTTCGCGGCCTCGCTCTGACGGCTACCTGCAGGTTCGGCCTTGCGCCGTTTAAATACCCCGGCCCTTGCCAGCAGGTTCAACCATGACTGCATTTGTTGGGTCGACAGCCTGATGCCCTTGAAGGTCAACTCCCGCGGATACATCACACTCAATGTCCGCCGGCGCCACGGGCGCCCCCAGTGATTGGCAGAAGCGCTGTGTACAGCCAGGGAAATCAGCTTTACAGGATGCTCGGGGCCAACCGGCGTTGGTGCACTACTGGACTGAGTCATGATTCATTTCCGGCGGGGATGTTAAAACCGCGCAAGTTTCGCTTGGCCGGAAAACTGGCGTTATCAGGCAATCCTGATGAGCCGGAAGAATTTTCCCATCACCCGTTCATTGGAACTGCGTTGTTTCCGTCTCGCGACGGCAGGCCATCAACTGCGGGGGAAATCGTGCGACGGTTTCGGAGTGAGGCTGCCTGGCGAGTTCCCGCGCACAGCACCAATCAGGTCGAGTACCGTCGTCAGGACAAACAACGGGGCGACCAGCCACAGCGTCGAAGACGCGCTTTCCAACATCGATTCAGGTGCCACCAGCAAAGTTGCAGCCATCAGCGCCACCAGCAGGATGAGGACCAGCTTCATCAGAAGCGACGAAAAATCGAGAATCTCGTCCATTTTGTTCTCCGGCATGCCCGTACTGAGGGAGCTGTATAGCCCTGCCGGCACGGAGCCGAAATCGGAAACATCCGACAACCCACCAGTCATATCCGAAGGCAGCGACAAACGCTCTGCGCCGCAGCGAAGCGTCATATCGATGCAATGATTCCGACTTAATCTGCCGCGCCAACGATGCCTCAAATGGAAGTTGACCCATGCAGTACAAGTCGAGCCCCAGCGATGCCCAACCCTGGCCCGTGACCATCGCCTGGCTCACCATCGCCTTCATCTGCTACGCATTCCCCTGGTCGGCATTCGCCGCCCTGCCCTCGTCCCAGGGCGGCGAGCCGGTGCTGCGCATCCAGGGTTCCAACACCATCGGCGCACACCTGCTGCCGGAGCTGGTGAAAGGCCTGCTGGTCAGCGAGGGCTACAGCGACGTCACTGCCAAGCCGGGCAAGGCGGAGAACGAACAGCGAATCATCGGTCGCACCCAGGACGGCAAGGAGGCCATCGTCGACCTGGCCGCCCACGGTTCCAGCACTGGCTTCGTCGCCCTGAAGGACAACAGTGCCGAGCTGGCAGCCGCCTCGCGCCCGATCAAGGACGCCGAAGTCGCAGGCCTCTCGGCATCGGGCAACCTGCGCAGCGCCAAGGCCGAACAGGTGATCGGCATCGATGGCCTGGCGATCATCGTCAACGCAGCCAACCCACTGGATGAACTGACCACCGATACGCTGGCGAAGATCTTTTCCGGCGAGGTGAAAACCTGGGAAGAGATTGGCGGGCGCGGCGGTGCCATTCGCCTGTATTCCCGCGACGACAACTCCGGCACCTTCGATACCTTCAAGGAGCTTGTCCTCGCGAGTCACGGCAAGGCGCTGGCCAGTGGTGTCCAGCGTTTCGAATCCAGCGACCAGTTGTCCGCCGAAGTGAGCAAGGACCCGCAGGGCATTGGCTTCGTCGGCCTGTCGTCCGTCCAGCATGCCAAGGCGCTGCGCATTGCCGACGGCGACTCCCAGGCCATGCCGCCATCGACCACGCTGATCGCCACCGAGGACTACCCACTGTCGCGCCGTCTGTTCCTCTACATGAAGCCCGAAGAGCCGAACCGCTGGGCCCGCGCCCTGCTGCAGTTCGCCCAGGGTGACAAGGGCCAGGCCCTGGTCAGCGCCAGCGGCTTCGTCGGCCAGCGTGTACAGGCAGTGAAGATGGCACCGCGTGCCAGCATGCCGGAGAACTATCAGGCCCTGGCGCGAGACGCCGAGCGCCTGTCGGTGAACTTCCGTTTCCGCGAAGGCAGTGCAACCCTGGACAACAAGGCACAGCGCGATATCGACCGTCTGCTCGCCTACCTTCAGCAGGCCGGCAAGATGAACAAGCAGGCGGTGCTGGTCGGCTTCGGCGATCCCAAGCAGGACCCGGCGCGCGCCGAACTGCTATCCAAGCTGCGCGCCATGGCCGTGCGCCGTGAACTGGCCAAGGAAGGCGTGATGTTCCGCGAGATCAGCGGGATGGGCGATGCCCTTCCGGTGGCAGCCAACAGCGATAACGACGGCCGGGTGAAGAATCGCCGCGTCGAAGTCTGGGTCTACTGACCCCTCTGGCGCTCAACGTCTAGACTGTTTGAAGGAAGCTGATCGCCTGGTCTGGAAATGCTGTAGGAACTTGTTACGTTCCTTCGCTTGTCTCTGCCGGGCGCTCTGCTATTTTCCCGCCAGTGACGCCGGGCCCCTCTGACGGTTGCCAACCGCCATGTCGGAGTCACTTTTCGACAACGACACTAAGGGAGGGGCCAAATGACAGCTCTGCACGCCTTTTTGACCGAACCATTCCTCGGAACCGCCACCTGGTTCTGGCTGGCCTTCCTGGCCATCGTGATTCTTCTCCTCGTACTCGACCTGGGTGTCCTGCAACGCGATCACCATGAGATCGGCGTGCGCGAGAGCCTGATGCTTTCCGCCGGCTACTTCGCCTGCGGCCTGGCCTTCGGTGGCTGGGTCTGGTACGAGTTCGGTGCCACCAGCGCGGTGGAGTACTACACCGGTTTCCTCGTCGAACAGTCGCTATCGATGGACAACGTGTTCGTCATGGCGATGATCTTCGGCTTCTTCGGCATCCCTCGCCGTTACCAGCACCAGGTCCTGTTCTGGGGCATTCTCGGCGCCATCGTCATGCGTGCGCTGATGATCGGCCTGGGCGCCGCGCTGGTGAAGGAATTCGAGTGGATCATGTATGTGTTCGGCGCCTTCCTGCTGTTCAGCGGCGTGAAGATGCTGTTCGCCAAGCATGACGCCGAGCCGGACCTGGCCAACAACCCGGTGCTGAAGTTCCTGCGCAAGCGTATCCGCATGACCGACACCCTTCACGAGCACCACTTCTTCGTGAAGATGCCGGACGCCTCGGGCAAGCTGGTGCGCTACGCCACACCGCTGTTCCTGGCGCTGATCCTGATCGAACTGGCCGACCTGGTGTTCGCCGTCGACAGCGTGCCGGCGATCTTCGCCATCACCCAGGACCCGTTCATCGTCTACACCTCGAACATCTTCGCCATCCTCGGCCTGCGCGCCCTGTACTTCTCGCTGGCGGCGATGATCCATCGTTTCGTGTACCTCAAGTACGCCCTGGCGCTGGTCCTGGTGTTCATCGGCACGAAGATTTTCCTGCATGGATTCATCGGCAAGGTTCCCGCCGCCCTGTCCCTTGGCGTAACCTTCGGCCTTTTGGCGGGTGGCATACTGCTATCCTTGCTCAAGACGCGCCGGACCAGCGAGGAACCGCTGGAAATCGTCAGCCAGGAGAGGATCCATGCAAGCGCTGGAGGTGAGGATCGAAGCCGTTGAGTTTCGCGGCCGGGCCTATTGGCAGGTCCGTCTCGGTCGTCGCGCGCTGCGCTTTCCCCACGAGGCCGCTGCGCGGGCCTTCGCCGCCCAATTGCACACGCGGCGGGAATGGTTGATCGAGCAGCGAGCGAAGACCGACGGGCCCGAACCCTCTCCCCTGCAATGAATGAACAAGGCCAGCGCAAGCTGGCCTTGTGCTTTGTCAGTCGGGCCCGACCGGCGCCTGAAAGCGCGGACTTTCTCCGCGACAGGTTTCCGGCAGCTCGGAGCCAGCCTGATGCACATCGCGGACGGAGTCCGCTCCTACGAAAGCGCCATGACCCACCAATGAAAAGGCCCGCATCAGCGGGCCTTTTCATTGGGACTAACGATCAGTGGCTACTACGCAGCGCGTCACGCGGCACGTACTTGCCGATCTCGTATTTGCCGATGGCCGCACGGTGCACCTCGTCCGGGCCGTCGGCCAGGCGCAGGGTGCGCTGCATGGCGTACCAGTAGGCCAGGGGGAAGTCATTGGAGACGCCGGCGCCACCGTGCATCTGGATGGCGCGGTCGATCACCTGCAGGGCGACGTTGGGCGCGACGACCTTGATCTGGGCAATCTCGCTCTGGGCAAACTTGTTGCCGGCCTTGTCCATCATGTATGCGGCATTGAGGGTCAGCAGGCGCGCCTGGTTGATCTCGATGCGCGAGTTGGCGATGTGGTCGATGTTGCCACCCAGGCGTGCCAGCGGCTTGCCGAAGGCGGTGCGACTGACGGAGCGCTTGCACATCAGTTCCAGCGCGCGCTCGGCCATGCCGATGGAGCGCATGCAGTGGTGGATGCGGCCTGGGCCGAGGCGGCCCTGGGCGATCTCGAAGCCGCGGCCTTCGCCGAGCAGGACGTTCTCGTAGGGCACGCGGACGTTCTCGAACAGCACTTCGGCGTGGCCGTGCGGAGCGTCGTCGTAGCCGAATACCGGCAGCGGACGGAGGATCTTCACGCCGGGGGCGTCAGTGGGCACCAGGATCATCGAGTGCTGCTGGTGACGCGGCGCGTCCGGATTGGTCAGGCCCATGAAGATCATGATCTTGCAGCGCGGATCGCAGGCGCCGGAGGTCCACCACTTGCGGCCGTTGATGACCCACTCGTCGCCATCGCGCACGGCGTTGGCCTGCATGTTGGTGGCGTCGGAAGAAGCCACACCCGGCTCGGTCATGGCGAAGGCCGAGCGGATCTCGCCACGCAGCAGCGGCTCCAGCCAGGTGCGCTTGTGCTCTTCGGAGCCGTAGCGCACCAGCACTTCCATGTTGCCGGTGTCGGGAGCTGCACAGTTGAACGGTTCGGAGCCGATCAGCGAGCGCCCCATGATCTCGGCCAGCGGTGCGTATTCCATGTTGGTCAGGCCAGCGCCCAGCTCGGACTCGGGCAGGAACAGGTTCCACAGGCCTTCGGCTTTCGCCTTGGCCTTGAGGTCTTCCATGATTTGCGTGGGCTGCCAGCGGTCACCCTGGGCCACTTGCTCCTCGAACACCTTTTCGGCGGGATAGACGTTGGCTTCCATGAACGCGGTGAGGCGCTCACGCAGGTCCTGAACCTTGGCGGAATAAGCGAAATCCATGGGGGCTAACCTTCTGGCGGCGGTTGTTTGTGTGGAGTGATGCTAGAACAGCGGGAAGGATTTACCCAGCCTATTATCCGAATCGATGAACATTCATAACCCATATGGACCTGGGCGCAGGTTCGGGTATGATCGGGCCAAAACAATGACAAGCGGAGCCCTGGAATGAACCTCAGCAAGGTCGATCTGAACCTGTTCATCGTCTTCGACGCGATCTACACCGAAGCCAACCTGACCCGCGCCGGACAGATAGTCGGAATCACCCAGCCCGCCGTCTCCAACGCCCTCGCCCGCCTGCGCGAAACCTTCAACGACCCGCTGTTCGTGCGCACCGCGCAAGGCATGGTGCCCACGCCCATGGCGCAGAACATCATCGGGCCGGTGCGCAACGCGCTGCAGCTGCTGCGCGTGTCGGTGCAGGAAAGCCGTACCTTCACCCCGACCCAGGCGAACAAGACCTACCGCATCAGCATGACCGACCTCACCGAGGCCATCGTCCTGCCACCGCTGTTCCAGCGCCTGCGCCGCCAGGCACCAAATGTGCACATCGAGAGCTTCCTCTCCAAGCGCCGCGAAACCACCAAGGAGCTGGCCGCCGGGCGCCTGGACTTCGCCGTGGACGCGCCGCTGAACACCGACCCGCAGGTGCGCCACGTCAAACTGATGGAAGACCGCTACGTCTGCGCCATGCGCCAGGGCCATGCACTGGCCAAGGACAAGGTGACGCTGGAGGAGTACCTGTCGGTGGCGCACATCCAGATTTCCAGCCGCCGCAGCGGCCTGGGCTACGTCGACTTGTCGCTGGGCAAGATGGGCCTGCAACGCAAGATCGCCCTGCGTTCGCAGCACTACCTGATGGCGTCCACCGTGGTGCAGCAGACCGACATGGTGGTCACCGTGCCCGAGCGCTTCGCCCGCCACCACGGCCTGCACTTCGTCGACCTGCCGGTGAATGACGTGCCCAAGCTGGAAACCCACCTGTACTGGCACGAAAGCACCGACCAGGACCCGGCCAACCGCTGGATGCGCGAGCAGATCATCGAGTTGTGCCAGCAGGTGACCGCACGCGAAGCGCGCGAGGCGGCGGAGCGCGCCTGATGTCTGGGGCGATGCCCATTGATGGGTATCGCTTCGCTCCACGCCATCCTGCGTAGCACATTGCAGAAGCGAGGTTGCTCGCAGACATTGCTCGCCGGTAACTCGACGGTTGGGCGGTTCGCGAGCGAGCTCGCTCCTACAGAAAGCAAAGGCGTCAGGTTCGACAAGCCACCTGCAGACCCCGCCCTGCCGAAGTGCCTGTCCAACGAACAGGCCGGGGTCTGCCGGCGAACCCTTTACAGACTCCGCGCGATCACCAGCCGCTGCACGTCGCTGGTGCCTTCGTAGATCTGGCATACGCGCACGTCGCGGTAGATGCGCTCTACCGGGTAGTCCTGCAGATAACCGTAACCGCCGAGGGTCTGGATCGCTGCGGAGCACACGCGCTCGGCCATTTCCGAGGCGAACAGCTTGGCCATGGAGGCCTCGGTCAGGCACGGCAGGCCAGCTTCGCGCAGGCTGGCGGCGTGGTGGACCATCTGCCGCGCCACGGCTATCTCGGTGGCCATGTCGCTTAAGCGGAAGGCCACCGCCTGGTGCTGGATGATCGGCTTGCCGAAGGTTTCGCGCTCGTGGGCGTAGTCGCGGGCGTACTCGAACGCGGCGCGGGCCATGCCGACGGCTTGCGAAGCGATGCCGATGCGCCCGCCTTCCAGGTTCGCCAGGGCAATGGCGTAGCCCTGCCCCTCCTCGCCCAGCCGGTAGCTGGCGGGGATGCGCACATCGTCGAACGCGATCTGGCAGGTGTCCGAGGCATGCTGGCCGAGCTTGTCCTCGACACGCACCACGCGGTAGCCGGGCGTATCGGTCGGCACGATGAAGGCGCTGATACCCTTCTTGCCCGCCGCCGCATCGGTCACTGCGAAGACGATCACCACGCCGGCATGGCTGCCGGAGGTGATGAACTGCTTGCTGCCGTTCAGCACGTAATGCTCGCCGTCGCGGCGCGCGCGGGTCTTGAGGAAGCTGGCGTCGGAGCCGGCCTGCGGTTCGGTCAGGGCAAAGGCGCCAATCATTTCGCCACGCGCCTGGGGCACGAGGAACTGGCGCTTCTGCTCGTCGTTGCCGAACTTGGCGATGGGCATGCAGCCCACCGAGTTGTGCACGCTCATGATGGTCGAGCAGGCGCCGTCGCCGGCGGCGATCTCTTCCAGCGCCATGGCGTAGGCCAGGTGGCCGGTCTGCGCACCGCCCCACTCCTCCGCCACCAGCATGCCGAGGAAGCCGAGGTCGGCCATTTCCTTGATCGCTTCCGCGGGGAAACGGTGCTCACGGTCCCAGTCGGCGGCGAAGGGTTTCAGCCGCTCCTGGGCGAACTGTCGGGCAACGTCGCGGATCTGGATGTCTTCTTCACTGGGAATCATGGTTGGCTCCTTACGCCAGGCGCTCGACCGCAATGGCCGTGGCTTCGCCGCCGCCGATGCACACCGAGGCCACACCGCGCTTGAGGTCGTACTGCTTGAGCGCCGACAGCAGGGTCACGATCACCCGCGCCCCAGAGGCACCAATGGGGTGGCCGAGGGCGCAGGCGCCGCCGTGGACGTTGAGCTTGTCGTGAGGAATATCCAGCTCGCGCATGGCGGCCATGGCGACCACGGCGAAGGCTTCGTTGACCTCGAACAGGTCGACATCACCGATGGCCCAGCCGGTGCGTTGCAGCAGGCGGTTCACCGCGCCCACCGGAGCGGTCGGGAACAGGTTCGGCGCATCGGCGAAGGACGCGTGGCCACGGATCGCGGCCAGCGGCGTGAGGCCGCGTTTCTCGGCTTCGGACAGACGCATCAGCACCAGCGCGGCGGCGCCGTCGGAGATGGAGCTGGCATTCGCCGCCGTCACGGTACCGCCGTCGCGGAACGCCGGTTTCAGGGTGGGAATCTTGTCCGGGCGCGCCTTGGGCGGCTGTTCGTCCTGGCTGATTTCGCGGGTTTCCTTGCCGGCCTTGACGGTCACCGCGACGATTTCCGCCGCGAAGCGGCCTTCGCTCATGGCCTTCTGCGCGCGGGTCAGCGAAGCGATGGCGTAGTCGTCCTGTTGCTGGCGGGTGAAGCCGTATTTCTCGGCGCAGTCCTCGGCGAAGGTGCCCATCAGGCGGCCCTTGTCGTAGGCGTCTTCGAGGCCGTCGAGGAACATGTGGTCAAGCACCTTGCCGTGGCCCATGCGGTAGCCGCTGCGGGCGCGCTCCAGCAGGTACGGCGCGTTGGACATGCTCTCCATACCGCCGGCCAAAGCCACGCGGGCGCTGCCGGCGAGGATGGCGTCATGGGCCATCATTGCGGCCTTCATGCCCGAGCCGCACATCTTGTTCACCGTGGAGCACGGCGTGCCGCGCGCCAGGCCCGCGCCCAGCACTGCCTGGCGCGCCGGCGCCTGGCCCTGCCCGGCGGAGAGCACGCAGCCGAGTACCGCTTCGTCCACCTCTTCGGCGCCCAGGCGGGCACGTTCGACGGCCGCGCGGATCGCGGCCGCGCCGAGGGTGGCGGCGGTGACGTCCTTGAAGTCGCCGAGGAAGCCGCCCATGGGCGTACGGGCGGCGCTGACGATAACGATGGGATCGTTCATGAGCTGTCTCCTCTTACTTCGCGGCCATGCGGATGGCGCCGTCGAGGCGGATCACTTCGCCGTTGAGCATGCTGTTCTCGATGATGTGCCGGGCCAGCGCGGCGTACTCGTCGGGACGACCGAGGCGCGGCGGGAACGGCACGCTGGCGCCGAGGGAGTCCCGGACTTCCTGGGGCATGGCGGCCATCATCGGCGTCTCGAAGATGCCGGGAGCAATGGTCATCACGCGAATGCCCGAGCGCGCCAGTTCGCGGGCGATCGGCAGGGTCATGCCGACCACGGCGCTCTTGGAGGCGGAATACGCGGCCTGGCCGATCTGCCCGTCGAAGGCCGCCACCGAGGCGGTGTTGATGATGATGCCGCGCTCGCCGCCGGCATCGGGCTGATTCTGCGCCATGGCTTCAGCGGCCAGGCGCAGCATGTTGAAGGTGCCGATCAGGTTGATGTTGATGGTGCGGGCGAAGCTTTCCAGCCCGTGCACGCCATTGCGCCCGATGACCTTTTCCGCCGGGGCCACGCCCGCGCAGTTGGCCAGCCCATGCAGCGCGCCGAAGGCGTCGAGGGCGAGTTGCACGGCGGCCTTGCCGTCCGCCTCGCTGCACACGTCGGTGCGGATGAAACGCGCATTGGCTTCGCCCAGTTCGGCGGCCTGGGCCGCGCCGGCTTCGGCGTTGATGTCGGCCAGCACTACCTTGGCACCTGCGGACACCAGCAGTTTCGCCGTGGCGGCGCCGAGGCCGGAGCCGCCGCCAGTGATCAGGAATACCTTGTTCTGGATCTGCATGAAGTCTCTCCGCTGTACTTAGTGAGCTGCCGCTTTCTCGGCCGCTTCGCGTTGCCTGGCGATCTCCTGGTTGCGCAGGAGGAAGCGCTGGATCTTGCCGCTGGGGGTCTTGGGCAGTTCGTCGACGAACTCCACTTCCCGCGGGTAGCTGTGCGCCGACAGTCGCTTGCGCACGTACTGTTGTAGTTCCTCGGCCAGCTCCACGCCCGGCCGGTAGGACGAGCAGAGCACCACGAAGGCTTTCACCAGTTCGGTGCGTTCCGGGTCCGGCTTGCCGATGACCGCCGCCTCGATCACTGCCGGGTGTTCGATCAGCGCGCTTTCCACGTCGAACGGGCCGACGCGGTAGCCGGAGGTGGTGATCAGGTCATCGGCGCGGCCGACGAAGCTGATGCTGCCGTCAGCGTTCAACTCGACGGTATCGCCGCTCAGGTAGTAGTCGCCGACGAAGGACTTGGTCTGCATGCCCTGGTAGCCGGCGAACCACATCATCGGCGAACGCTTGCGGTCCATGGCGAGGACACCGGGCTGGCCGGCGGGCAGCTCGTTGCCCTGCTCGTCCAGCACCACCACGCGGTGGCCGGGAATGGAGAAGCCGGCAGCGCCCAGGTGCACCGGATGTTCCAGCTCGTGGTGGTTCGCCAGCACCATGCCCAGCTCGGTCTGGCCGTAATGGTCGTGGATGGTCACGCCCAGTTCGCTGGCGAACCAGCGGATCACTTCCGGGGTCAGCGGCTCGCCGGCGCTGCTTACCGCGCGCAGGCGCCCCTTGAGCGGTTTGGACACTGCCTCGCCAGCGGCGATCAACAGGCGGTACGCGGTAGGCGAGCCGGCCAGGTTGGTGATGGCATACTTGCGCACGATGCGGCAGGTGCTCTCCACCGTGAACGCGCCTTCGTAGAAGGTGATCGGATGCCCCATGGCCAGCGGCCCGGTAACGCCGTAGTAGAGGCCGTATGCCCAGCCTGGATCGGCCAGGTTCCAGAACGAATCCTCCTCGCGCAGGCCCACTGCGTCGCGCATGTAGCCAACGAAGGCGACGATGGCTTTCAGCGGCACGGCCAGCGGCTTGGCCAGCCCGGTGGTACCGGAGGTGAACATCAGCAGGAAGGTGTCCTCGCCGCTGCGCAGGACAGGTTCGAAGTCCGCTGAGTGGCGTTCCAGTTCGGCCCAGAAGCTGTAGTCGCCATGGCGGATGCCCTGCCCCTTCGGCCCGCCGACGGTCACCTGTATGGGCGCGTCGGGTACTTCGTCCAGCTTGCTGCGGTTGGCTCCGTCAGTGACGACCACCTTGCTGCCGGCCAGCTTCACGCGATGCTCGATGGCTTTCGGCCCGAAGGCGGTGAACAGCGGCTGGTAGACCGCGCCCAGGCGCCAGGTGCCGAGCACGGTGATCAGCAGTTCCGGGGTGCGCGGCAGCATGCCGGACACCACATCGCCGGGGCGCACGCCAAGGCTGTGCAGGAAGCTGGCGAAGCGACCTGAGAGTTCTTTCAGTTGAGTGAAGGTGTAGGCGGCGCTGTCGCCGTCCTTGCCCTCCCAGAACAGCGCAATGCGGCCAGGGATGGCGTGGCGGTCGCAGCATTCGACACAGGCGTTGAGGGCGTCGAGGTTGCCGGCCAGGGTGGCATCGGCGGTGGCGCGGTAATCGAATTCGCCAGCAGCGGCGGAATGGGAACGCATCACTTGGGACTCCCGGGTTGTTCTTGTTGGAGTCCCCTGATGTTCCCGCCGTGCGCGAACGCGGGCAATGTCGAAAGCCGCCAATCTGGATGAGCGGATTGGACAGCCCGGCAAGTGCTTTTGTAGGGCGCATAACGCGCCAGCGTTATCCGCCGCTGGTTGAGCGGCGGATAACCTGTTCCAGGTTATTCGCCCTACGGTGTGACCGGCCTGCCTTCCTCAGATGGCAGGCCCGGAACTCAAACGCGGAACTGATCCATCAACCCCTGCTGATGGTTCGCCAGCTTGTTCAGCGACTGGCTTACCTGCGCCGATTCCTGCGCCTGGCTGGACA